>DASZIA010000183.1:0-14443 GCA_035949535.1 Planctomycetaceae bacterium
GCTCCGATTCGCTTGCTCCAGACCTCGGCATCCTGACCGTGGCCGAATGCCTTGGCCCACACCTCATGGTCGACCCACCGAGCCTTGGGAACATGGCCCGCTTCGTATTTCGTTCGTGATCGAGCGTCCAGAATGACGAACAGCCTGGCGACATCATCTTGGGCGAGTTGCTTGGCTTCGATCAGAAGGTCCGGGCGTGGATAGGACTTTTCGTCTGCACGAACGTGGCGCTGCCCAACGCAAAGCAGGGCAATCAAGAAACCGGAAGCTGTGAAGGCGAATTTCATGGCCGGTCTCGCTGAAATGTCAACTCCTCTGGTGGGGATCGTAATTGAGGTGAGAAACCCGGGCAATGCGGTCGGTCCGTTCCCATTCATTGGACAGCCCCAGAGCCGTTCCCGGGCCTCCTCCACGCCGCCAGTGAGCCGGATGAAACGAATGTCGGCTTTCATGAGGTGATCCGATCTGCCGCTCCCGAGAATGACCCGGCATCGCTTCCGTCTCCTCACGAGGCGAACGACTGGTCCTTCGTCGGGACCCCAGGTTGCCAGCCGTTGACGGTACTCGTCTTGGCCGCATTAGCGCCCCGCTGCGAGGCGCGTCACGCTACCAGGCAATTCACTCGGGTGAACCGCTCGGAGATCCACCCAGCGGCTCTGGGGATCTCTAAGCAAGCGTTCTAGCCAGGCGACGAACGTGCCGACGCCACTCGAGACTCGTGGCACGAACAATGCCGTGGACGTCTCGGCTCGTGTGATTCGATGGACATCGTGTCCAAAGCCGCGGGATGGTGTCGCCGTGACATCCGTGCTCACAATAATGCGAATGGAGTCACGGGTGAGCAGCGCGAGCCCGACCTGACGCCGCGGTTCAACCTCGCCCCAACCCAGCAAATCGCCGTCGTGCGCCAAGTGAACCGCCACGAATTTGCATCGGCCGTTCACCGAACACAGCAATGCCCTTCACTCAGCCGGCTCGACGGGATTCGTGGCTTTCCTTGCTCTACGCGGGGTCTTGCTGGCGGGCTTTTTTGACTTCACCGGCGTGTGGTCGCCTTCGATTTTCGAGAGGACGAGTTCGGTCCCGTTGATCGAGAAATCAAACCGCGACAAATACGTCATGCCCAATAGCGCGGCAGCATTTTTTTCTCCAGGAGGCAGCACAACGCATTCAACGTGCTCGGCCGTGAATTTCCCAATCCGGACCGAATCGAGCAGTACTAGCTTGCTCTTGACCTTCGAGCCATCGGCAACCGTCGAGATGACCGTAGCCGTCGATTCGTCCGGTTTCACGCCACATTCGATGGCAACGTCGTACGGGAGGACGACGGAACTCGCTCCCGTGTCAACGATCATTTCCTGAGGCGCCTTACCGTTGATCACGACACTCGCAAAATAGCTGTTGCCCTTCCGCCGGAGCGGAATTCTTTCCATGGCAACCGTCTTCTCGAGCGATTCAAGCTTCTTGACGCTGTTGAGGAAGTAGCTCGACGGCTTAATCTCGAACGACGTGTTTGCAGCGGTGTTCCATTCGGCTAATGCTCTATGGACGTCGACGTCGGATTTCAGGGCCGCGTATCGCTCCGAGAGTCGATCGATCAGGCTGCGGAGTTCCGCGACCTGCTGCACGTAGCCATCGCGGGCTGCGTCCGACTTCTTGCGCACGCCATCGACGTCCTTCCTGGCTTGTTCCTGCGTCTGTTCTAGGATCGTGATCTCGCCGATATTGGCATTCAACGCCCCCGTGAGCTGATTACGCCTCGCAACGTCGCTGCCTATGTCGGCCAATTGTGAGTTTAGCTCGAGGCTCGCTTGATGCAGTTGCCGCAGTTTGGCCTGCAGCTCCTCGACTTGCTGTACGGCCGCCTGTTGCTCCTTAGCCGCGGCAAGCAGCTTTCGCTTGAGCGCATTGGCGTCGGCAAACGCTTTGGCCAACTCCTTTTCGTCTGACAATAACAATCCAGAGTGGCTAACGAGCACACCTTTTTCAGAGAGTTTTGCGCGCGCCCTCGCCTCTAGGGTATCCGTCATCGAAGTCGACCGTCGCAATTCGCCTGGCATCTCAACAGCCGCACTTGGCGGATTACCTGACGGACGCGGTGGCGCCTGCTCTGCCCGAACAACTCCGGCCGGGATCGGTGAGGAACTCTCGCGCCGTGGCAATCGTGGTGGTGCTGGCGATTTTGGCTCGAGTGGCGGCATCGGTTCGATTGGTGGCTGCGTGCGAACGATAATGGGCTCGTCAGCTTTGTTCACATCGGCCGAAGGCACCGTGGCAGGTCCATGGCGTTTCGATGCGGGTGAAGCCATCTCCGGCGACGTTGCACCTTTTGCTAAAGTGACCCGCTTGATTTCGTCACCAGCCTGTTCAAGCTGCTTGTTGAAGCGGAGAAGACTGATCGGAAGGACCGCCACTAGGAGGGCCAAGGTGCCAATCACCAAAGCGCAACCAAATTGTCCGGGACTCAGTTTTCTGATCCCAACGCCGAATACGCGAGGCGTATCCTGAGGCGGATTGCGCTCGTTGCAGTGCTGAAGAAACCCACGGAGTTCCTCTCCGAAGTCCTTGGCGGTTGTAAATCGATCAGTTGGCTTCTTGGACAGTGCTTTTAGGCAGATGCACTCCAGTTCTTTCGGAATGGAATCGTTGATCTGCCGAGGCGGTTTGGGTTCCACCGTTGCGATTAGAAGAAGCGTATTTGCCAAATTCGCTGCTCGAAACGGATTGACGCCGGTGAGTAGCTCATAGAGCACGACGCCCAAGCTGAAGATGTCGGAGCGGCCATCGACCAGGTGTCCCGCTCCCTTCGCCTGCTCAGGGCTCATGTAAGTCGGAGAGCCGAGCAGTTTGCTCTCCGACTCCTTCGCAAAATCCACGTCACGGAGAGCAATCCCGAAATCCGCGACGTAAGGAAGCCCGCTGCCATCGATCAAGATGTTTTCGGGCTTGATGTCTCGGTGAACGATTCCCCTCGTGTGGGCAAAGTGAAGCGCGTCGGCGACCGTCGCCACAATTTCGGCCGAGTGCGTCGGTAAAAGACGGCTGGCCTTCATTTGACCCCGGAGGTTTGTTCCTTCAATGAACTTGGAGACGACGAAACACGCTCCGTTTTCGGTGCGCCCAACGTCATGAACGGTGACGATATTAGGATAATCGAGGCTGGCTAGGATTCGAGCTTCGGCCAGATACGCTTCAGCATCGGCGACTCGGTGTGGAAGGGGCACTTTGACAGCGACCAATCTTTCGAGATCTTCATCCACGGCGAGATAGACGACGCCGAAGCCTCCTTGGCCCAGTACCTTCGTGAGTCGGTAGCGACCGATTCGCTCAGGGAAGTCGTCAGGACCGGGAGCAGGGATGGTACCATTGGGTGGAGGCGGGATGGTGGGCACGTCGGCGCTCAACGATTTCGTTGAGTCCGAACCCTTGGAAGACGTGCCAATAGGATCGTTCGATGTTGGCTGATGGGCCGGGTCCATCGAGCACCGAAGGTCGAAATGTGACCGAAGCTACTGCAGATGTCAGCAATCATTGTGATCCTGCCTACTTTCGCGTTCAAGATGGCGGTTCAAGCCGCGATCGGCATTTGAGTGTTGACGCGTCAGATCACCGGCCAACTCGAGCATCCGGGGATCGTGGCAGTCTCGCCCAGGTGGGTCGACGTCGATCGCAGTTGCAACAGTACGCGCCGTGCCGCAAGCAGGGGTGAGGAGCTTTCGCCCCGGTCCATTGCAGGGCCGCGCCGCGGGCGGTTAGCCTCACCTAGACGCAAAATCTCAACGAAAAAAGCCGCTCAAATGGCGGCTTTGGCTGCATCCAGATTGTGAACGCGATCATTTAGCGGCTTTGCGTCGAGATCGCTTGGTTGGCTGCGCGGTTGCCTTCGTGGTCGCAAAGATGTCAGTGTTTGACGGCCTCCGCTGAGGGTTCGGAGCCCCTTTCTCCAAGTAGCACGCAAAATCCATTTCAATGGCCCGCAACGGCAATTCGGTGTCGAAGACGGGATCCATGTCCTTAATGTAGTGGACGGATCGTGAAACCACCCTCGCCAGAAATTCTCGCCGCTTATGCCAGTTCCGATCGTTTGGCTTCGGCATCGTGAGTCCCCTATGGTCGTAAATTGGCTCTGCGGTAGGTTACATGCCCAAAAAACGTCTCCGACATTCGGAGGCGCCGACGCCGCTTCCCTCTTCCGACTAAACTGCCGATGGAGGTGGCGGGGTACAGTAGCAACAAGCGGGCCAATCGTAACCCTAATTGCTCACACGATCGATCCAAAAACAGCCGCGATGCCGGGCGACGGCTTGTTCGCGGCCATCGATGGCAACTATGAGGCAGCCGCTGATTCGACGATGCGTTTGCACAAGATGGCCGACACAACCGCGGGCCAGCAGATTCGCGCCGCTGGTCCGGCATGCGGTGATCCCGGCGCTAGAATGGCGAGCACGTCGCGCTGGCTAATCGGTCAAAGTCACGAATCCGGGAGGAAGGTTATGCATGTTTTAAGGGTGAATGCAGAAATCGCCATCGTCGTGTTTTGCGTGCTGTGGGCCTCGACGAGCGCTCGCGCTGAGGATGTCGCTGCCCAGATCAAGGAAGCAAACAGGCGGTTTGCCGCGGCGTTCGAAAAAGGCGACGCTGAACGGATCGCGGATTTCTACGTGGAGGAAGGGAAGCTGCTGCCTCCCAACAGCGAGGTGGTGAGTGGCCGAAAGGAGATCCGGGCATTTTGGTCCAAAGCGATGGAGTCTGGCGTCAAAGCAGTGACCCTTAAATCCACTGAAGTGGAGGCCCGTGGGGATACAGCAATCGAGATGGGGAACTTCGCGCTCTTCGGAAAGGACGCGAAGGAAATTGATAATGGGAAGTATCTGGTTGTCTGGAAGTGCGACCAAGGGACGTGGCGACTTTACAGAGACTGTTGGAACTCAAGTAAGCCATTGGGGAAGAGCGGCGGCGGGGCGTGACAATCCTTCCGCTAGAATGACGGCATGAGCGACGAACAGAAGAAACGGCCGTGGGTGTGGATCGGCTGGATGGTCGGATTGCTGTTTCTGCTGTATCCGCTGTCGATGGGGCCGGTTATCAGATACGCGAAGCGGACTGATGCCCCCATGACCGTCTATGAGCCACTGTTTCGCCTTTGTGATGCCTGCGGGCCTCTCGACACGATGAAGGACGAATACTTACGACTCTGGAATCGCGGCATCGTCAGGATCACGATCCAAGGGCGTCCATCGCCCGCGAGAGCTATCGTCCAAAACCCGAACTAAATTCCTCGCGATTCAAACGCCCCCACTACCAGTTCGTGCGAGTTGTTCTTTGCGCCGAATCCGCCGCTACAATGACGGCTCATTCAAACAGAGGACTACCGATGAGCGATAAGCCGAACAGGAAGCGCGTCGATTGGCGGATCAGTCTACTTGTAATCTGTGCCACCTTGGCGATCATCGGAATCACGGTGGGGCACTACTTGGATCCCCTCGTCGGCATCGTCCTGGCCGGGGCGGCCGTCGTATGGCTTCTTGTCCAAAATTGGCCGAGCCGGCAACACAAGTCGCCCTGGCTCCCGCCGCTAGAATGACGGCATATGAGCCCGTTGATCTTGCGAATCGGGTTAGTCGTTTGCTTGCTTTCCTCAGCAATCGCTTGGTGGCGCCACCTCGGAAAAGGCACCCGACAGGCTCGCCTTGTGGCAATTTGCCTGACGATCGGTGCGGCAGCCACATTCGTCGCCATTATCGCGGCGGCTTTGTTAAGTGGGTAATTCCGTTCGTAAAAGGACGGCCGCTAGAATGACGGCATGAGCGAACACGACCAATCCGAAGACGATGGTGTCATTGATGCGGGCATCTTTACGCGTCTGCGGCCCTTCGCGGGGTGGTTCCTCGTCGCCACCATGATCGTCGGAATTGCGTGGGCGGTTCTCAGTTGGCGTTAGGTCAGACGGCATGAGCGACGAACCGGACAGGCAAAAGGGGATGGTGACAGCCTGGGCGCTCGCCCTATTCGCCGCCTTAGCGGTTTATTTTGGCGTGCATTGCGCAACAGCCCACCAAATTTGGTATGTCGATGGTGCAACGGGAAAGGTGCTGACAGTCTACTACACACACAAGACTCTTGGGCTGATGCCTACTCGACTGGTCGATCTGTTTTTCTGGCCAGCGGAAAAGATCGATCGAGTCGTTCGCAAGATCCCTGCTGCGCCGAAACGCTGAACTCCCGTGCCAACCGCAAACGTGACGGCATGCGCGACGAACCGAGAGCGAGTTGGGACGAACGCCTCATCAAGCGATTGAAGCGGGCCGCGAACGGAGGCGAGATTGCCAGGACGATGTCTCAGGCGATTGGCCTCACTGTCCTCATCCTCTTCTGGATCACTTCTCTCGACTTGATCTGGCAATCCCTGCGCCCTCCTGACTGATAATCCCCGTGCCAAACTGCAAAACCGTGATCAAACACGGACACTTCCCCCGACTTTCTGGGCAACCGCGCAAGCCCCTATCGCGGCCCGTTCGCCGCTCCCGGTACAATCGCGGCATGAGCGGAGCGTGCGGATGACCGACAAGCCGGACGGGAAGCAGCGACTGCAAAAGCTAGTGCAGCTTTGCCTCGCGGTAGACCGCTACGTCGTACAAGTGGCAAATTATTTTACGATTTACGAAAGGTGTGCCGCAGGCGAATACGATCTCAGTGCCGCGCGTAACTTGCTGGCGAAGCGTGGCATTGCTGAAGATCCACCATTAAAGGCAGCGCAAATGTTATTTGTCGGAGGGTGTCTTCCCGAATTACAGGCCACCTTGCTTGAGATCATCAAATGCGAGGCGCGAGGCATTAGGGAAATCCTCGACTTCAAAGAGGGCTATAAGCGCGGGCAATTTACGAGCGAGGAGATAGCTGACGAACTGAGGTGCATCCACGGACTGCTTCGCGATGCCGACGAAAGCTTTAAGAAGGCATCGCACGATCTGGCACGTACTCTCGATCGTTGAGCCAGCAACACAACTCGCACCCACTACCGGAAAGCCGCCCGCGTTTTCGCCACGATCCGCCGCTCCCCGTACAATCGCGGCATGAGCGGAGCGTGCCGATGACCGACAAGCCGAACGGGAAGCGGTGGCGATGGGTGACGCGGGCATGGATTGCCAGCGGGGTTTTGGTGCTCTATCTGCTTCATTCCGGTGTGCCTCATTTGCGCATGGTGCAATGGCACGTTATCCCTAGAGGGCCGGCTGATTCAGCAGCCGGTGTCGTTTACGCCCCAATATTCTGGGTATTGGACCGATCGCCTCCGACCGTGGGGTCAAGCATGCCGAGCGAATCTTGGGCCAATGGCCCGAACGGTGCGATTTTCCTGTTCAGACTGCAGTGACGGGGGAAGCATATGAGCCTATTACCGAGTGGCCACGAGTGCGGGGTGTTCGCGCGTTGCGACATCGCTGCCGCTGAGCGGCTACGCGCGTGGGGTGACCACACGTCCAAGCACTTTTCGTTGCCGCTACCCGATGCCTGGAAACTGTTGGATGAGCGCGCCACCCCGCGGGACCGAGCTTTCCTGATTCCCGTGGGCACATGTTGGACCGGTTATTTCGACAACGACGTGAACGAATACATGTCGACCACGATCCCGTGGGCTTTTACGCGCTTGCTCGGTTGCGACACCTATGGATTCAGTGATCACGGAGAGCGCGGGATTCAGTTCCGAGCGTTTTTAACCGGAGAACCCGATCCGATCGAGCGTGCCGTGATGGTCTACGAGGAGGACGGCTGGCAATTTGAGCAAAGGGGCGAGCCGTTGCCATTCGAAGACACGGAGGCTTACAGTCGGCCTCTGAAGCGAGAGCGCCTCACCGAGGAGTTGTTACGCACGTACGGTGCGGCGCTGGGGATCCCCTTCTGGGACGCGAGTGCTTATGGGCAGGACGTCGTCTTCCTCGACCGGCGCGGCACTCCGCGAGCCGATCACGCGAAGATTGCCAAAGAACTAAAAGAGTTCGCCAAGTCGCTCGGCGGAAAACTAATCCAGCTTGTGCCGAAGGATGGGAAAATCGTGCAGGAGGAGTGACTGGGCTGAGAACTCCGATAGCCGTACTTCCCGAAAATCCACCCGGTGTCGGCGGCGGGTGCGGAACGTCCCCACGCCGCTCGAGACTCGTGGCACCAACAATGCCGTGGAAGTCTCGGCTCGTGTGATTCGATGGACATCGTGTCCAAGGACGTCCCGGGGGGAAGTCGCGGTGACATCGGTGCTCACAATAACGCGAATGAGGTCACGGGTGGCATGAGGGACGCCTCGTGACGGCGGTCACAGGCGCGGAGAAAACAGGCACTTCGACAAAGGCGTCGAGTGGCCGCCCCGTCACGAATCCCTGGCCACCTGCGGCGCCTCGGCCGATGTCGGCTGATCGACCTTGGGGCTCTCAGGGGAATGGCCGGGATGATCGATCGTCTCGGGCCCAACGTCCTGCGTTTCAAGCGAGGCCGCAGCCGACCGATTCCAATTCGATTCGGATGACCATACTCGCCGCATCTACTGGATAGCTTTCCGACTCACTTGTAGTCGCAATCGTCCTTGTGTTCGATCTTAAGTCCGATGAGTTTCAAAAACGATTTCATGTCGCTTGCTTTTGCAAGCGAGTGGCGGACTTCACCATGCGGTGCGGATCGTCTGCAATCCATACACGTCGACGCAGCTTTGAGAAGTTGGTCATCGTCCGCTATCGACTTGTCTTCGAAACCGGGATCTCGACCGGAGACCCTGAGCTCATCGGAAAATCCGTCAGCCCACGCGCGCGGATGCGGCAGATGGAGAAGCGTCTCAAGCTGGTCGGCTGGCAGGGATTCGCCGGCATAGTGGTCGGCGCTCTCGATATGGCGCTATGGGACGCACTGGCGCGCGCGATGGGCGTTCCGCTTGCGGTGCTGCTCGGTGGCGAGATACGGCCGCTGCCGGCGTATTTTCGGCATGCTCGATCCGCGAACCGACTTGCCCTGGCTAGAGGCGTCCGTCGCGAGCGGCTTCACGGCGATCAAGATCAAGCTTGGTGCAGGAGACGTCGCAAGCGACGTGGCCATCGTCGCCGATGTGCGGCGGACGATCGGGGACCGTGTGCAGTTGATGCTCGACTTCAATCAGTCGCAAAGCACTGCAGGCGCGGTCGAGCGCATCCGCAGGCTGCAGGATTTCGATCTGACCTGGGTGGAAGAGCCGGTTGCGGCCGACGATCTTGCGGGCCATCGCGCAGTTCGCGAGCGTGTCCGGCCAGTGCCGATTCAGACCGGGGAAAACTGGTGGTTCCCTTACGGGATGGCGAACGCCATCGCGGCCGGCGCGTCCGATCTGGCGATGGTCGACGTCATGAAGATCGGCGGCGTTACCGGCTGGGTGGCGGCGATGGCACAAGCAGAAGCGGCGGCGCTGCCGCTATCAAACCACACCTTTGTCGAGCCGAGCGCGCATGTGATGGCCGTCGCTTCGACGGCTTCCTGGTTTGAATATCTGGACATTGCAGGTGCCGTTCTGACTGAACGGCTGCTGCCCGTCGGCGGCATGGTCACCGCGCGCGGGCCCGGGCTCGGGCTGGATTGGGACGAGGACGCGGTGGCGCGCTACGCCTTCTCTTGATGCGGACGGAGGGTCAGGACCCGTTGGCGTATTCCGAGGCCTTCGAACCCTTCGAATTCTGCCGCCGATTTCAGGGTGTTTTGTCCGCTCAAGCAGCTTGAGGCCGCATTCTGCCAAAACGTATGGCAATCTGGTGCTGGAACCACATGCCGAATTACGGATGAGTTTCCGGGGCCCGTCACGGCCGCACTTATCGGTCGATTTTCGGTATGTCCGAGAAAAGGGTTGAGATTTCGGGAAAACGGCAGATGTGACGACCAAATTCGAGGGCCGCGCGGAGTGTGACCGGGTCGCACCTCGGCGTCGGGCTGACGCCATCAGCTCCAGCAGCCTGATCGTGACTTCAAATCTGCCCTTCGAGAATTGGACCGAAGTTCTGGGAAGCGAGCGACTGACGGGCGCCGCGCTGGATTGCTTCGCGATTCGCGCTATTTGGGATCCGCCTTCTTCTGTTTCTCGAAAAAGCCACGAACCTGTGGGTTGGACTTCCCAAGCTCTTTGACTTCGTCTGGTTTTGAGACTCCGCTGAGGTCAAGTCTGATTTGGGCGACCGTCGGCGGATCCTGGTGCGTCGAAATCAAAAAGAGCGATCCCTTGGAGAAATCATAATCGACTCCAGCGATCGTAATAATGCCACTTTTGCCATCGGTTGTCTTTGCCAGGAAGTCGACGTGACGGCCATCCTTGGCGCGGTGATGACCTTCATAGAAAGCACCGCGAACGCTGCCCTCGCCGCGACCGGAAAAAACTGCGTCACGCAAATCGGACCAGACAACAAACTGCAGACCATCTGGCGGCCCGGCTTGGAGCGTAACGAGCGTCACAAAGGCTTCATCAACACCGGCGACAGGGTTCGTTGTGCTCGTCATCCAGGATGCGTTGCTTTCCGAGACTCCATACGCCGTTCTTTTATCGCCGCAGCCAGCGAGACAAACGAGTGCAAGAAGGGCGATCGCGACAAGCGTATTTCGGATTGCAGTTGGCATGTCGTGGACCCTTTTCGCCGTCTCACCTGCAATCGTCTGTCGACCACCCCGCTGAGGTCGAGCTTCCCGCCAATTGACCGCCGAAACTGGCCACGGGATTTGAACTCCCATTGTCGAGCCGCGAAAGAAGTTTCGTCAACTCACAGTAAACTATGTAGTTTCTGGTGCCGGGCACGGCGGCACTTATCGGTGGTTTGTTGGCATGTCCGCGAAAAGGTTTGAGATTACGGGAAAGCGCCGGCGACCTCGTCCGACTCGCGTTTGTTCCGCAAGGCCGCCACCCGATACCGAAGAGGGTGAGGGCCGGGCGGTTTGAGTGTTTGTCGAACGACTTGAATGGGCTGTCGAGCACAAGTCGGCCCGGCGTAACTTTGATCAGCGGGATCAGACCAGCCCTTGCAGTAGGTCCAGCTCGATTCCGAGAAAACGGTCGAATCTCTGGCACGTCTTGAAAACCAACGAGTTTGTGACACCGATTGCTTGGCGCGGCTGAAGCTGCGATCAAGCAGGCCGGCGCGCGCTAGCCTGGGCGCGCACTGCTTTAATTGAGAGCCCAGCAATCGCCCGCATGATCTCATCGGTCATGTCACTGAGCTTTTCCACCATTCGTTGAGATTCTCCGATTCGATCTTGGGCCGCGAGGTCTTCTAGGTCCGATGCCACGTTGCCTGCAATAGTCGAGAAGGCTAACAGCAGCGGACAGAACTTGTGCGCGGCTTGACGCAACCGCGGGGCGTTTCGGTCCCGGACGGCATCGGCTACCTCGGCAAGCCGGAGTGGAGCATAAGCCTCAAATTCGCCGCACATCCTGCGCATTGCGTCCGCATCATCTCCGCACGCCTTGAGCAGAGCGACAGGATCGACAAGACTGGTGGGCTGCTGCGGATCCTCGGAGGTCCGGTCGGGCGGTTGCCGGGAGATCATTCGGTCGATCGCTGTCAGCAGATCCGCTGGTGCAATCGGCTTGGTCAGAAAGTCGTCCATACCTGCCGCGAGGCAGTGCTCTCGGTCTTCTTGTCGTGAGCGTGCCGTCAGTGCAATGACCGGTAAGTGGCCGCCCGATGCACGTTCTCTTTCGCGGATCGCTTTGACCACGTCGAAGCCATCCAACTCGGGCATGTGGATGTCGAGGAGGAGCAGGTCAAAGTCATCGTTTTCCGCCAGGGACAGCGTTTCGCGGCCATTGGCGGTCAACCTTATCCGGTGGCCGTGGCGAGCAAGCAGTTGCTGCATGAAACGCGAGCTGAACTCGTCGTCCTCAGCGAGCAGAATGTCCAGCGCTCTGGAAGAGGAGACCGGCGCGGTGGCAATCTCCTCGCCCGATGGGCTTCGCGCCTGCCTCAGCTCATCTGCGGCGGTTCGGGCCATCACCTGGTGGATCATGTCGAGAAGTTCATCCTTCTGAATGGGCTTGAGCAGATGGGCCTCGATCCGCAATCCGCGAGTTCGATCCCAATCCGCCGGTCGGTCCCCTGAGCTCAGCAGGATAATACGGGTGCCGCACAACTCGGCCCGCTTGCGAATCTGGGCAGCCAGTGCGAGGCCGTCCGTATCGGGCATCCGCGCATCCAACAACACGAGTGGATAGGGCCGGCCACGTGCGGCGGCTTCCCAGAGCGCGTCCATCGCCGCAACTCCGTCCCCCGCGACCGCCGCGTCCATCTCCCATCCGCGCACCCACTGAAGCAAGATCTGGCGGTTCGTGGCGTTGTCGTCGATGACGAGCACCGGCACATTCCGAAGAAGAACCGGCGCCTGAACCGTGGCAGGCTCCGTTGAGTGCGGCTGCAGCCCAAAGCGGGCGGTAAAAGTGAAGGTGCTCCCGTCGCCCGCAGAGCTGTTGACGCTGATCTGGCCACCCATCAAAGCCACCAGTTGCGCGGCGATCGTCAGCCCCAAGCCGGTTCCCCCATATTTCCTAGTCGTCGAAGCGTCTTCCTGTTCGAAGGGGCGGAAGATCGTCGCCTGTTTGTCGACCGGAATGCCGATGCCGGTGTCGCGCACGATGAAACGCACTGTAGCTTCCTGACGATCGAGCGGACCTAAAGCAGGCTCGGCCTCGACCTGCACAACGACCTCTCCTCTCTCAGTGAACTTGATCGCGTTCCCCACGAGGTTCAACAGCACCTGGCGAAGTCGGACGGCGTCGCCGATCAACGCGTCGGGAACGTCGGACTGAACATTGGAGATGATCTCGAGTCCTTTGCGGTGAGCCCGCGCCGAGAGAGCGCGCAGAGTGCTCCCAACCGCCGATCTCAATGAAAAAGTCCCGACGTTCAACTCCATCTTTCCGGCCTCGATCTTAGCGAAATCGAGCAAGTCGTTGATGATGCCGAGCAAATTGTCGGCCGCCGATTTGACGGTCCGCAGGCACTCGCGTTGGTCGTCAGCCAGGGCTGTGTCGAGCACCAACTCGGTCATGCCGAGGATGGCGTTCATCGGAGTGCGGATCTCGTGGCTGACGTTGGCCAGGAATTCGTCCTTGGCGCGGTTGGCGGCTTCAGCCGTCTCCTTCGCTTGCTTTAACGCTTCGGCCGCCCGCTTCTGGTCGTCGATGTCGGTGTTCGACCCAAACCACATTGACACCCGGCCTTGAGCGTCGCGCATTGCCAATGCGCGGCTGAGGTGCCAGCGGTAAACGCCGTCCGAGCGGCGGAAGCGGTGCTCCAATTGAAACGGCTCGCCGGTGTTGACGGAGTGCTGCCAGTGACGGACGTTCTCATCGACGTCGTCGGGGTGGATGAATTGCAGCCACCCCCAACCTTTAATCTGCTCGAAGGAAAGCCCGGTGAACTCCGTCCATTGCTGGTTGAAATAATCCACATCCCCGTTGGCGTTGGCGGTAAAGATTTTCTGCGGGATGGATTGGGTCAGGAAGCGGTAGCGTTCCTCGCTGGCTCGCAGCGACTCCTCCAGTCGCTTGCGCTCCGTCATATCGTGGATAATCCCGATGCCATAGGCGGGAACACCTGCCGCGTCCCGCTGCAGCGATGCGAGTACTTGCGCCCAGACGAATGAACCGTCTTTGCGCACGAATCGCTTCTCCAACCCGAAGTTGGGCGAATCGCCCCGAAACAGCGCGTCCGCTGCCTCGATGCTGGCTGCGAGGTCGTCGGAGTGCGTGATCTCTTGATATGTCTTCTGGAGAAACTCTTCGCGGGAGTAGCCGACGATATTGCAGAACTTCTCGTTGACGCGCAGAAAGCGGCCGTTGGCATGTACGTGGGCGATGCCGACCGCCGCGTTCTCAAACGTTCCGCGGAACCGCTCCTCGCTCTCGCGCAGCGCTTCCTCGGCGCGCTTCCGCTCGGTATTGTCGCGCGCCAGCGCGACCGTGAATCGGCGTCCCCCCTCCCAAAAAACCTGGCCGCGTACCTCCACGGGGAAGACGGTGCCGTCCTTGCGGCGGTGCCGGGATTCGAACGTCATCAATTGCCCGTTGTCGAGCGTGTGTTTCATTTCCTCCACGCGGCCGGGCGTCACATCGGCGTCGAAGTCGAGCGGAGTCATTCCGATCAACTCTTCCCGCGTGTATCCCAGGCTTTCGCAAGCTTGACGATTCACATCCAGCACGACGTTTTCACTATCGAAGAGGAAGAACGCATCCGTGGCATGGTCCACGAACGTCCGAAAACGCCGTTCGCTCTCGCGGAGCGCTTCTTCGGCCCGTTTGCGGTCGGAGATGTCGACGAAGCTGCCGATGAAACGAACGGGTTTTCCCTCCCGGTCACGGAGCGCGATTCCACGCGCGAGGCGCCACGCGTCGTCTCCATCCTTGCGCCGCGCCTGGTACTCGGCTTCGAACTCACGACGATTGCTCGCAAGAAACTCA
>DASZIA010000184.1:0-2014 GCA_035949535.1 Planctomycetaceae bacterium
ATTCCAGGCGTTTGACGCTCTTTGTCGCCTGTTTGCTTTTCTTGAATTCTTGGTGCTCTTGGTGACTTGGTGGTTCCAATCCGATTCCGGATGAGACTCTCATGCTCGCCACTCAGGGTGTCAGCACGATCTTACCCGCGATGGGGGCGTGTTCTTCGACCAGGCGGTGGGCCGCTTGGGCTTCGCTGAGGGGCAGCACGCGATCGATGCGGACTTTGAGTTTGCCCTGCGCCATCCAGCCGACGATGGCTTCGGCACTGCTCGAGAGTTCTTTGACTGTGGCGTGCGTGATCGCGAAGCCGTGCATCGAGCAGCCTTTGACGTAGAATGGCCCGACTGGGAATGGCGGCCGGGCTTTGAGGCCGGCCATGACGATCACTCGGCCGCCTGTCGCCAGCCGGTTGAGGGCCGAGTCGAAATCGGGTTGACCGGAAGTGTCCCAATAAATGTCGACGCCGGCCGGTGCGAATTGTTTCAGGATCGCGTCGACGTCGTCCTGTTTGTAGTTGGCGACCGCCTCGGCTCCGAGGGAGCGGCACCAGTCGAGGCCTTCCGCGTTGCCCGCGGTGGCCGCTACGCGCAGTCCGCGGCCCCTGGCCATCTGGATCAAGGCCGATCCGACATTGCCGGCGCCGCCGTTCACGAACAGCGTTTCGCCGGCGCGCGGCTGGGACCGCTCGAGCCCAAGACAGGCAGTGAAGGCCGAATGCACGAATGCCACCGCGTGTCGCTCGTCGACGCCCGCAGGCAGCGGATAGAGCAGCCGCTCTTCGACGGCGGCATATTCGGCAAACGTGCCTTGCCGGCCGTCGTAACCCTGATTGTTGCACCAGACCCGATCGCCTAGCGCAAATTTCGTGACGCCGGGGCCGATTTGTTCCACGCGGCCGACCAGGTCGCGCCCGATGATGAAGGGCGACGGCAGCGGAATCTTGAACGCGCCGGAGCGAATGTAAACGTCGATCGGATCGACGCAGACCGCGCCGACGCGAACCAAAATCTGGCCCGGCCCGACACGCGGCTGGGGCAGCTCGCCGAAGCGGATGACTTCGGGCGGACCGGGCGCTTCGATGTAGGCGGCTTTCATGGCTGCTTATTTTATCGCAACCGCAGCGAAGCCGCGCGGCAGCACCTGTCCGGTCATCGGTAGTTCGGTTTCAGCGAGTCCGCAACAACGTGGGGCAATTCATCGCACCGCCAGGCGATTCTTAGCAGTTACCACTTGCCCGCGTGCGAGCCGCCGTCGACGTGCAAGACTTCGCCGGTCACGGTCGCGGCCTCAGTCAGGTAGACGACGGCGTCGGTGATGTCCCTGACGCTCACAATGCGGCCCATCGGCGACAAGCTTTGCAGGAAGTCCTTGGGATCGCTCGCGTGCATCGGAGTGTCGACGACCCCCGGCGCGACCGCATTCACGCGAATCCCGTCCTTCGCGTATTCCATGGCCAGGCTTCGAGTGACGGCTTCGAGGCCGCCTTTGGTGATCATTGCAACAGCGGCAGGAATGCCCGCGATCGGATGATCGACCATCGACGTCGTGATATTGATCACGCTGGCTCCGGATTTTTGCAGCAACATTTGCTGAATCGCCAATTGCGTCACGTTGAGGAAACCTTCGAGGTTCGTTGAGACCAGCGACCTGAAGTCGGCAGCGGTGTAATCGAGAAAGGGTTTGCTGAGGAAGATACCCGCGTTGTTGACCAGGGCGTCGATCGTGCCAAATCGATTAACGGCGGTCTCGGCGATCTTCGCCGCCGTTGCCGGATCCCCGATATCTCCATCGACGAGGGCCAGATTATCGGCCGCCGAAAACGCCCCGGATTTCGTCATGCTTCGGGAACTCGCGACGACCCGATAGCCACGTTCCAGGAAGGCACTCACAACACCAGCGCCGATGCCTTGGGAGGCTCCCGTCACGATTGCCGTTTTGGATTTCGCTGCCATGGACGTCCTCCATCAGTTGCGATCCGGTTTCGTTTGACTTCAAGCAGCACTTCTCTCGAATGTTACACGC
>DASZIA010000185.1:0-1634 GCA_035949535.1 Planctomycetaceae bacterium
AAGCAACAGGTCGATTTCGATTGGGCTGGGGCGTACGCTTCGCGGCAGCGAGCAGTTGAGCTCGAACCTGGAAACGTTGATGCTCTCGTAACGGCGGCTTCCTCCGCAGCCGTACTTGATCGCTCCGACGAAGCTCTTCGATTGAGCCGCCGTGCCGTGGGCTTGGATCCGCTCAATCCAGGCAGTTGGCAGGCACTTGGAGAAATCGAGCTCTGGGTGGGGCAGTTAGACCAAGCCGCAGCGGATACCAAGAAAGCGCTTGAACTGAGCCCCGATGTTTGGCCTGGCCCTATCGTGTTAAGCAAAATCTATGTGATGCTGGGCCGGCCACGCGATGCATTGCCTCAAATCGAGCTGATACGTTATGAACCCGAACGCGCGTATCTGCATGCGATTGCGTACCACGCGCTTGGTCGGGAAAAGGAGTCTGACACCGCACTGAGTGAGTTAATTGCGAAATACCCACGCAACACGTACACGATCGCCGACGTTTACGCTTACCGGAACCAGTACGACGAAGCGTTCCAGTGGCTAGAGCGAGCTTATGCCCGGCATGACAGCGGTCTGGCCCAGACGAAAGTGGACCCTCTCTTGAAGAACTTGCACAAGGACCCGCGATTTGCTGCATTCTTGAAGAAACTCAATCTGCCGAGCTGAGAGTTGCTTTGATAGACCCACGCTGTTTCACCGTTCTCCAAATCGCTCCCGACGTAACTGATGCCCACGCAGGATTCGCAAGCCGAGAGCCCTCGGCGGGAGCCGCACCATCGCTTTGGATGGAATCGTGGACGACGGCACACTAGGAACGCTTCGGCGCCGGCACCCGAAAGCGGCTCTTGTTGATGTTCAGAGCCCGAATTTTGAAATTGAGCGTCGACCGCGGGATGCCGAGTCGGGCCGCGGCTCCCGACGGCCCGAACACGCGTCCGCCGCTCGCGCGCAGGGCCTCTTCGACGATCGCCTTCTCGTGCGCGGCCAATGCGCCGGACAAGCCCAGCCGGCTATCGACCGGTGGCGCCGCGGCCAGCCAGCTCTCGTCGACGGTGAATTCGTCGGTGTCGGCGACGATCACCGACCGCTCGATGACGTTCTGCAGCTCACGCACGTTCCCAGGCCATAGATAGGACTGCAGGCGGTTGAGGGTCCGCTTGCTGACGCGCCTGAAGGTCTTACCCGCCTTGCGGGCGTAGCGACCGATGAAGTACTCCATCAGCACGGGAATGTCTTCCTGCCGTTCCCGTAACGGGGGCATCTCGAGGGGAAACACGTTGAGTCGATAAAAGAGATCCTGCCGGAACGTACCGTCCGCCACGGCGGCTGCCAAATCACGATTCGTGGCGGCGATGACGCGCACATCGACCTGAATCCGTTCGCGTCCGCCCACGCGCTCGAATTCGCGCTCCTGGAGCACCCGCAGCAAGGCCACTTGTGTGTCGGATGACAGTTCGCCGACCTCGTCCAGGAAGATCGTTCCGCCGTTGGCCAGCTCGAATCGACCAGGCCGCCGTTGGATCGCGCCGGTGAACGCCCCCTTCTCATGACCGAAGAGCTCCGAGGCGATCAAGTCGCGAGGAATCGCCGCGCAGTTCACCGCCACGAATGCGCGTGACCCACGCCGAGACCTCCGGTGAATC
>DASZIA010000186.1:0-3098 GCA_035949535.1 Planctomycetaceae bacterium
AGGGTTGTCGCGGCAGATCGAGGTTTCAGCCGAGCGGGCAAACCGCGCGCTTGGTGCCGTGCTCGAGCTGCCGGTGGGTGGAACCGCCGTCGGCACCGGCATCAACACTCACCCCGAGTTCGGGCGGCGCGTGACGGCGGTTTTGGCAAAAGAGACGGGCATTCCGTTCGCCGAAGCCGTCGACCATTTTGAGGCTAACGCCCAGCGCGACGGGCTCGTCGAGTGTCACGGCCAACTGAAGACCATCGCGGTCACGCTTTTCAACGTCGCCAACAACATTCGCTGGTTAGGATCGGGGCCGCGTTGCGGCTTCTATGAGCTGAAACTCCCCGATCGCCAGCCAGGCAGCTCGATCATGCCGGGCAAAGTCAACCCGGTGATGTGCGAGAGCATGATGCAGGTCGCAGCCCGCGTCATCGGAAACGATCAAACGATCACCCTGAGTGGGGCGGCGGGCGGGCAATTCCAGCTCAACATCATGATGCCGGTCATGGGGGCCGTCACTCTGGAAAGCGTGCGGTTGCTCGCCAGGTCGAGCGCGGCGTTCGTCGATTTCTGCGTCCTCGAGATGGAGGCCAACCCCGAAGCGTGTGAAGCCTCGGTCGAGAAAAGCCTGTCGATGGTGACCAGTCTCAATCCGCACATCGGCTACGAAAAGGCGGCTCAACTGGCCAAGGAAGCGTTCAAGACGGGCAAGACGATCCGCGAACTGTGCCTCGAGAAGAAGATCCTGCCGGAGAGCACACTGAACGAAGCGCTCGATCCGTTCAGCATGACCGAGCCTCACGCATAAAGGCCCGAGATCGTGGAAATCTGTGAACGTGAGCTAACCCTCAATCGCCGCCGCTTTCTGCAAAGGGCGCTAGCTGCCGGAACGGCCATCCCCGCGGCGCACCTGCTGTCTCGGCCCGCGGTTGCCGCGACGCGCTCAAAGAGCCCCAACGAGCGGCTTGATCTCGCCGTAGTCGGGCTCGGGCCGCGAGGCTTAGACAACCTGCGCGAGGTCTCGTCGCAAAACATCGTGGCGTTGTGCGACGTCGACTCAGCGCGGCTCGGTGCGACGACGGCCAAGCATCCCGACGCCAGGCGATTCGACGACTTCCGCCGCGTGCTCGACCTCAAAGGGCTCGATGGTGTGGTCGTGGCGACGCCCGATCACAATCACGCGGTGATCGTTGTCAATGCGCTGCGGCGCGGGCTCCCCGTCTACAGCGAGAAGCCGCTGACGAAAACCATCCACGAATTGCGGATTCTGCTGGCCGCGGCTGAGGCCGCGAAGGTGCCGACACAGACCGGCAATCAAATCCACGCCGGGTCCAACTACCGCCGGGCCGTCGACATCGTGCGTGCGGGGGTTCTTGGACCGGTCAGCCGCGTCTACATCTGGCAGAAGACCAGCGTCAAACCGATGAAGCTCGCGAAGAATGCGCACGTGCCGGCGGGCCTGAATTTCGACTTGTGGCTGGGGCCCGTGGCCTATCGGCCGTTTGATCCGGCCTTCTATCACTTCGACTGGCGCTACTGGTGGGACTTCGGCGGCGGACATCTGGCCGACTTCTGCTGCCACTACCTGGACGTTCCGTTCTGGTCGCTCGATCTCAAGTATCCGCAAACGGTGCAAGCCTGGGGCAAAAAGACCCACGACGGCGACAACCTCGTGCCCGACGCGATGCGCGTCGAATACAAGTTTCCCGCCCGCGGCAACCAGCCCCCGGTCCACCTGACCTGGTATCAGGGGATCTACAAACCAGAGTGGATCGACGTGTACGGCAAAAGCTCGGCCGTACTTTTTGAAGGGGAGAACGGGCGGCTCTTAGTCGACTACAAGACGCGAAAGCTGTTTCTCGAGCCGGGGCTGGAACCACCGAGCCTTCCGCCAAAGCTTCCCAACTCGCCCGGACACCATCAGGAATGGTTCCAAGCCATCCGCGGTGAGGGAAAGACGTCGTCGCCATTCGAATATGGCGGACTGCTGACCGAGGCCGGCCTCTTGGGCAACGTCTCGTATCGCGTGGGGCAGAAGGAACTTGTTTGGAATTCGGCCACCGCCCGCGCCACGAACTGTCCCGAGGCCGATCAGTTCCTTGAAATTCCATACCGCAAGGGCTGGAGCCTCTAATCTCGGCTGTCTTACACTCCCTCCCATTCCGATGGACTTCGGACATCAAGGCAGATTTCGGACGGGGGTAGCGCCGTGCTTGAACCGAGAATTCCGCAAGTCAGCAAGGAAGCCCTAGACTTCTCGTTCGGATATTGGAACGACGTGCCGCATCAGTCCCAAAATCTGGAGAACATGATTAAGTTTTTCAGAGACAATCAACCGGTAATCGCCAATCGCCTTTTAGGTGCGCTAGAAGACTTCCTGGCTGACATGCAAAGGCAAGGGGTGCCAGCAGAAAGCATAGCCCAACTCAGGTTCCTGGTTGTGTTCAGTCTCGTTTTGTCTTGGCACGCTCTCTATAAGCAAGAGCAGATTAACCGGGACATAATTGAAGGCGACGAAGGCGACTGACTGTCCCCGATGAGAACAGCCTCGGCCCTACTCATGTTCGTTTTGAGTGCCGCCGCCGGATATGGTGCTTTCGGTCTGTACCGCCATCTTAGGAGTTTGCCGCCCGACGACCCGACTCTCCCGACTGGACAACTATTGATGATTGGCAGCGTCGGCTTTAGTCCGTTCGCTGGGGTTATCGCATTGAGTGTTTTTGCAGTTTTAGCGGGCCTTGGCGGAATCGCTCTCCTAGTGGCCGGACACGACAATGCTCGAAAGTCCTGAAGACAAACTGGCCGACGTTGTAAGGGTGTTGCCTCGATAAATTGGTCGCTGAACACTCGTCGTCTAAAAGTAGTGCTGTGGCTGCTTGTGTTTTGGTGTGCGGTTGGTATCCCGCTCGCGTTTTTTCTTGGACGTTGGTTTCAACAAGAGCAAACGACAGATAGCCTCAAGCGAAAAGCCAACAGTTACTACCCTCCCCATGAGGATTCTCTTATTCAAGCGACTTATGCGGCCGCAATAAAAAGTGTCCCAGAACCGCCTTTGGCGTTTGTTCACATTGGCAACATGTCATTCTGCCTATTTTTGATTTCCTTAATTGTGG
>DASZIA010000187.1:0-2865 GCA_035949535.1 Planctomycetaceae bacterium
AGGGGGGAAGAGCAGCAACTTTGGCACGCCTTGCACAAGAGAGCGTCGCATGCAAATCCTCTCCCCTCTCCCCTTGCGGGAGAGGGGTCGGGGGTGAGGGGCACCTTCGGGCCAAAGGATCGCTCCGGCGAGGGAAGGAAAACACTCGGCGAGTTCACGGCGAGAAATTTCAGCCTAAACCGAGGGGCGGCGAATCTCAACGTCCGCAATCGGCCTTCGCTTGGCGGTCAGGAACAGGACAACAGAAAACGCGAAGAACCCGCGGCTTACACCGGCGGCTCGCCATTCAGACGCTCGGGACCCGCCAGCGCCGGCCGGTGCGGGCCAAGAGGGCTTCCGCGGCCTCAGGGCCCCACGTTCCCGCTGGATAAGGCTCCGGCTCGACGGGCTTCGTCTCCCAATAGTCGAGCACGGGCGTGATGAACCGCCATGCCGCTTCCAGTTCGTCGCTGCGCGTGAACAAAGTCGTGTCGCCACGCAGCACGTCCAATAAGAGGCGCTGATAGGCTTCCGGCAGCACGCCATGAAAGGCCGATTCATACTCAAAATCCATCTCGACCGGGTGGATTTGATACTGCATCCCCGGCCGCTTGGTGGAAAACCACAGCGAGATTGCCTCCCGTGGCTGAATGCGAAACACCAGCGAGTTGGGCCGCGCGCCGACCAGGTCGCAAATGTCTCCTTCGCACTCGACCGTCGTGAACAGATTGAGCGGAGGCAGCTTGAACTGGATGGCGATTTCGGTCACGCGAGCCGGCAGCCGTTTGCCCGTGCGGAGATAGAACGGAACGCCCGCCCAGCGCCAGTTGTCGACTTTGATCTCCATCGCCGCAAAAGTCTCGCGGCGAGAGTCGGGGGGAATGCGTTCTTCCTCTCGGTATCCGCGGGCCGGCTCGCCGTCCATTTCGCCCGCGGTGTACTGCCCGGGAATTGCCCATTCGGCGATGCCGGACGGACGCCCCGGCGCCAGAGCCTGCAACACCTTGAGCTTCTCGCTGCGGATTTCGTCAGCTCGGAAGAATGCGGGGGGCTCCATCGCGACCAGACACATCAGTTGCAGCATGTGGTTCTGCAGCACGTCGCGGGTCGCGCCGGCTTTGTCGTAGTAGCCGCCCCGACCGCGCTCGAGTCCCTGCGATTCGGCCACCGTGATCTGCACGTGGTCGACATGGTTGCGGTTGAGCAGCGGCTCGAAGATCGCATTGCCGAAGCGAAAGAGCAGGATGTTTTGAACCGTCTCTTTGCCGAGATAGTGGTCGATCCGGTAGATCTGCTCCTCCGTGAGCCAGCGACCCAGATCGCGGCTGAGCTGCTGGGCCGACGCCAGATCGTGTCCGTACGGCTTCTCGAACACGACTCGCAGGACACGCCCCGAACCCGGAGCCGGGATCATTCCCGACTTGCCCATCGCTTCAACCGCCGGGACGAACAGGTCCGGAGTCGTCGCCAGGTAGGCGATCTGCTTGTCGCGAACGCCGGAGCGCTCTTCGATCGCTTCGAGGTCCTTGCGCAGGCTGGCGAACTCCTGTGGGTCTTGAATGTCGGTGCGGTGATAGGAGAGACGACGGGCGAAATCGCGCCAGTTCTGGTCGGTGAACGCACCGGGAGGCGCCTCGTGCTTGACCGCCTCGGCCATTTCCGCGCGGAATTCGTCGTCGGATTTTTCGCGGCGGGCAACGCCGACGATCGGCGCCCGGTCGCTCAGAAAGCCTTCAGTCCACAAGCGGAAGAGGGCCGGGATCAGCTTGCGGGCCGTCAGATCGCCCGAGGCGCCGAAGATGGCGATCACCGCCTCTTCGGCTTTCGGCTTTGGTGATGCTGCCGACGCTTCGTGGCTGCGTTCCGTGAATCGCTTGACCTCTACGTCCTGCGCCATGGTGGGTCTCCTCTGAAGTTGTACCAATCATCCGTGGATCGCGCGGGTTTTTCTAGCCGGCCGGCGAGCGGCGGGTGTCAGCCCGCCGGTTCTTTCTTACCTTTCGTAGCTCCCGCGCCGCGAAGCACGTCCTCAAATCGTTTCGGTGACAGCTCGCGAAGCGAATTCACCACCAGGTCGGCCGCGCGCAGCTGCTCGACCGTTCTGCCCGTGCTGGCAAGCGCAATCACGTGCATGCCGCCACGGCGGGCCGCTTCCACTCCCACAGGCGCATCCTCCACCACCACGCAGCGCGCGGGCGGCACGCGCATCCTCTCGGCCGCGATCAGGAAGACTTGCGGATCGGGTTTGCCGCGCTTGACGTCGTCTCCGGTCACTGTGGCCGACAGCAACCGCCCGACCCCGAGCTGCTCAATCGAAAGCTGCACGTTCTCAGCCGGCCCCGAAGATCCGACTGCCACGCGAAAGCCAGCGTGAACAAGTGACTCGATCAACTCGACGGCTCCCTCCATCGCGGGAAAGTCGCGGCTGATGATTTCGCGAAAGAGCGCCTCCTTTCGCCGATCGATCTCTGCGATCCGCTCGTCTGAGAGGGGCTCCCCCTGCCACTGCTCGGCAATCACCTCGCGACTCGTTCGCCCAAAGCCGGCCGCAAATTGGGTTTCGGTATAGTCGCGTCCATTTTCGGCGGCCACGCGCCGCCAGCTCTCGAAATGGGCTCGATAGGAGTCGATCAACACGCCATCCATGTCGAAGATGGCCGCTTTCGGTTCTTCACCGGACAATTTTACGACTCCGTTCGAGACGGGAAACGGGCGCGAGCCGACATTGTCGGGGCTTCGGTCGATGTTTTCCAGGCTTGCAAGATGGCGCTTTGACCCTCATAATTCCGGTTTCGTCACGGGCTGTCCGTATTGCGGAGAAGGTATCGACCGAACATGGCGACATTGAATCGAATCGAGATCAGAAAGCGCCGGAAAAAGCGCGCC
>DASZIA010000188.1:0-1800 GCA_035949535.1 Planctomycetaceae bacterium
CGCCATGCATCCGTCGCGACCGGGCGTGCTCTTCATGCAGAAGCATTGGGATGTGATGCGCAGCGACAACGCCGGCGACTCGTGGCAAGAGGTGAGCGGAAATCTGCCTACCGACTTTGGTTTCGTCATCGACGTGCACGCGCACGAGCCCGAAACGATCTACGTCGTCCCGATCAAGAGTGACTCGGAACACTATCCGCCCGACGGCCGGCTGCGCGTCTATCGCAGCAAGACCGGCGGGAACGATTGGGAACCGCTCGAGAAGGGGCTCCCACAGCGCGACTGTTACGTCAACGTCCTCCGCGATGCGATGGCCGTCGACTCACTCGATTCGTGTGGCGTCTATTTCGGCACGACCGGGGGCCAGGTTTACGGCTCAAGGGATGCGGGCGACAGTTGGGCTCCCATCGTTCGTGATCTGCCGGCCGTGCTTTCCGTCGAAGTCCAGACGCTGTCATGAAAATTCGGGTCGTCTTGCCGCCGCATTTGCGAAAGCTCGCGCAAGTGGGCGCCGAGTTTGAACTGGACGTCGAGGCGCCGATCACGCAACGTTCGATTCTCGATGTGCTCGAAGCCAGTTATCCGATGCTGCGGGGCACGATCCGCGAGCATCGCACCCAGAAGCGCCGTCCGTTTTTGCGGTTCTTTGCTTGCAACCAGGATTTCTCGCTCGACCCGCCGGAAACGCCGCTACCGACGGCGGTCGCCTCGGGAGAGGAGCCCTTCCTGATCGTTGGGGCTATCGCCGGAGGTTAGACTCAGCTCAAATGGCCGCTAGCATGGAATGCAGGTTTTCAACCTTGAGTCGCGGAGTGCGACACCGGTATTCAATGATTCAATGCCCTTGCTAACGTCCGCCCTGATCCCATCGTTCTCGCGTCGCGCCCTCTTACAGCGGGCGGCGAGCGGCTTTGGTGCGGTTGCGCTCTCGGCACTCTTGTGCGAGGACGCGTTTGCGGAATCCGGCGGCTCGGCCGATCCGCTCGAGGCGCGGCCATCACATTTTCCCTCGCGGGCTAAGCGCATCATCTTCCTCTACATGGATGGCGGACCTTCGCAGATTGATACGTTTGATCCCAAGCCGCGCTTGGATCGTGAGCACGGTCTGCCCTTCAAGATGAAGGTACAGCCGACTCAGTTCGACAATGTGGGGACCACGCTCAAGTCGCCGTGGAACTTCCGCAAGCGGGGACAAAGCGGCCTCGACGTGAGCGACTTGTTACCGAATATCGCCCGCTGCGCCGACGACCTGTGTGTGGTGCGGTCGATGACGTCGCAATTTTCCGAGCACACCAACGCCAACTATTTCCTGCACACCGGACTGGGACAGGTTGGCCGGCCCAGCATGGGCTCCTGGGTACTGTATGGACTGGGAACGGAGTGTCGCGACCTGCCCGGTTTCGTCGTGCTCAACGGAGATCTGATTCCCCCCGGCGGGCTCGAATGCTTTCACAACGGCTTCTTGCCGGCGACGTTTCAGGGATCGGTATTTCAACGTGGAGCCAACCCAGTCGCCGATCTTCAGAGCGCCGATCGGTCGCCGGCCTTGCAGCGGCGCAAGCTCGATTTGATGCGCCGGCTCGACGCGGCGGCCTTGGCGCGGACCGGTCCGAGTGACGCCATCGAAGCGGCCATCCGAAACTACGAGCTGGCGTTTCGAATGCAGACGGCCGTCCCCGAGTTGATGGACGTTTCACGCGAGTCGCGGGCCACGCAAGAACTCTACGGCATGTTCGAGCCGTTTGACAAAACTCGGAATTACGCGCACCAATGCCTGGTCGCCCGCCGACTGATCGAGCG
>DASZIA010000189.1:0-24123 GCA_035949535.1 Planctomycetaceae bacterium
GCGCGGGTCCTGGTGAACCGGGTTTGGTCGCACCTCTTCGGTGAGGGGCTCGTCGACACGGTCGACAACTTCGGGGCGCTGGGGGACGAGCCGACGCATCCCGCGCTGCTCGATTTCTTGGCGGTCCGGTTCATGAACGACGACAAGTGGTCGATCAAGCGGCTGGTTCGCTCGATCGTGCTGTCGCGAGTTTATCGGTTGAGCAGCGCACATCAGGCCGACAACTACGCTGCCGATCCGTCGAACAAGTTCCTGTGGCGAATGGAGCGGCGCCGACTCGATGCCGAAGAGATCCGCGATGCGATGCTCGCCGCCAGCGGAGCGATCGATCTCAAGCGGCCCGAAGGATCTCCGGTGCTGGAACTCGATAACGGGCCGGTGCGGGGCGGAAAGGGGCTCCAGGACGTTCGCAAGCCGAGCAACGTGCGGAGCGTCTACTTGCCGGTGCTGCGGGGCAGCGTTCCAGAGGTCCTGACAGTTTTCGACGGCGCCGATCCGAGCTTGATCGTGGGCAAGCGCGACGTGACGACGGTGGCCACGCAGGCCTTGTTTCTGATGAACAATCCGTTGATCGCGACGCAGGCGGACCGGATGGCAAGACGGATCCTGCAACCGAAAGGCTTGGATCAGTCCGCCCGCATCGACCTTGCTTACCGCCTGGCTCTGGGCCGCCCTCCCGACGAGCATGAGAAAACTTCAGTCAGCCGCTACCTGGTTGAGTATCGCCAGTCCCTCGAAAAAGGGCAGCACAAGGGCAATCCCCAAATCGCTGCTTGGGCTACTTTGTGCCAGACGCTGTTTGCGTCCGGCGAATTTCGCTACGTCTACTGATTCTTTGACCGGCCCTCTGCGCGAGGCTTCATCATGTGGAACGCTTTCGCCAATCCGATTCCCTCGCGACGCCAATTCCTGCAGACGGCGTCGTGTGGATTCGGCTTTCTAGCGCTTGCCGATTTGTGTGCCCGGGTGGCTGCCGCCGAATCGCAAAACCCCCTGGCGGCCAAGGCGCCGCATTTCAAGCCGCGGGCCAAACGGGTGATCTTCATGTTCATGGCCGGGGCTCCTTCCCACCTCGACACGTTCGACTACAAGCCGAAGCTGCAGGCCGACGACGGCAAGTCGCCCGGCGGAAAGCAGGGCGGCGGCCGCAAGCTGCTGAAGTCGCCGTTTAAATTCAGCCGCCACGGGCACAGTGGAATGTGGTTTCCGGAAACTCTGCCGAATCTGGCGCAGCACGCCGACGACTTGTGCGTGCTCAACAGCCTGTACACGGACCTTCCCGCGCACTCCCAAGCCACGATCGAGATGCACACGGGCAACTTCCGGTTTTTGCGTCCGTCGATGGGCGCGTGGGCGCTTTATGGACTGGGGACAGAGAACACCGACCTTCCCGGTTTCATCACCATCAATCCACCAGGTGGACCGCAGATTTACGGCAGCGCGTTTTTGCCGGCGGCCTATCAGGGAACGCGGATCGACAACGCCGGCCGGAGTCGCGGCGGCGGCATCGCCAACATCGAAAATCCGAGGCTGTCGGCCGAATTGCAGCGCAAGCAGCTCGACCTGTTGGCGTCGCTCAACCGGGACCGTCTCGAACGGGATCAGGTGAATCCCGGTCTGGAAGGAGTCATCGAATCCTACGAATTGGCCTTCCGAATGGAGGGCGCGCTGCCCAAGGTGATGGACCTGTCACAAGAAACGCAGGCGACGCATGAGGCCTACGGCCTCAACGTGAAGGAGACCGACAACTTCGGCCGGCAGTGCCTGCTGGCCCGACGGTTTGCTGAAGCAGGCGTCCGCTTCATCGAAATCGGAACGGGTGGATGGGACCACCACGATAAACTGCGCGCGAGGATGATTGCTAACTGTCGCGGCATCGACAAGCCAATCGCCGCCCTGCTTCAGGATCTCAAGCAGCGGCATCTGCTCAAGGACACGCTGGTCGTCTGGGGAGGCGAATTCGGCCGCACGGCGGGCGGTCAAAACCGAGACGGACGCGACCACAACGCGGCCGGCTTCTCGATGTGGATGGCCGGCGGAGGCGTCAAGCACGGATATCGCCACGGAGCGACCGACGAGCACGGCATCGCGGCCGTCGACAAAAAGATGCACATCAACGACCTGCACGCGACGATGCTCTATCTCCTGGGGCTAGACCACGAGAAACTGACCTACCGCTACAGCGGCCGGGATTTCCGCCTGACCGACCTGGCGGGAAAAGTGGCGAAGGACATCGTCGCGTAGTTCTCGGGACGGAAGCGGGAACCTCGCCCTTCCCGTAGTCTCAACCCCTCTTGCCGGACACGCCATCAAGCGACTGATGTGTGCCGCGGTAACGGCCACCGGAAACGTCATCCGTTTTTCGACACCCGGTTCCGTGCACTAGATTGCCGTCATGGAATGTGGCGTGCGCACCGTTTTCCAGCACGCGGTCACGATCGGGACCTCACGCAAGAATCAAATGCTGGACCGGTCCATCTTCAGTGGACGGCCTTGTCCGAGCCTAATGGGAGGCGGTCCGATCGGCGCGACCGTTCATTTCGATGGCGGCGGTGGTTTGATTTTGGTCTTGAGCACTGTTGGCTTGTGCGTGTCGGGCGAGAGTTTTTCGAAGGAGACTTGGTCTTTCTGCTTCCAGTCCGGGGACGTGATTTCGATCAGGCCGGCGGTCGCTTCGATGAGTTGCCGGTGCTCTTCCTTGGAAAGCGCGATGCGAAAGCTGCCATCTGCACCCAGACGTTCTGCAAAGCCTTCGCGCTGTTGCCCCCACTGCTGTCTGTTGAACTGCAGGAAATAACCTCCGTGAGCCAAAGGTGTCCCATCCGCATACAGGGCTCTCCCATACCGCAGCTCTTTGGCTTCGATCTCGATGTCGAGTTTTGCGACGGCCCCCTTCCCGGTCGGTATTGTCACTTCGGGCCCGTCGAACGACCAGGCGTACGCCACATAATCGAAATGCCGAACCGTCACTCGGTAGGTGCCGGCCGGCAGATCGCCAATCTGATAACGGCCGTCGGCGCTGATCACGGGAACTTGCACGCAGTGCGAGGCAGCCTCCCCCCACCCAAGGCGTTCGCCGTTGATTTGCTGCGTCAGCGAAAGGAAGTACTCCTTGAGCGGCCGACCGTTCTGATCTTGGACGCGGCCGGAAAGCGTTCCGTTGCCTGCCGGCATCGCGGGCAGTGTCACTTTCACAGTCCCCGGGTTGCCGACGCGCTCCAGACGGCCGACTTTTCGGTGATACCAGCGGCAGGTCATCGTCGCGGGGACAAAATCGAATCTCTGTGCCATCACCGAGAACGAATGCGGGATCTTGTCGGAGGCGGCCGTGCCATCCCAGCCGGTGACCGCCTCGTGGAAGGCGCGGGTTTCCTTCTCGTCGCGGTCGACAAACGTGACGCGCGCCAGAGGCAGCGGTTCGCCGGTTTCGTCCAGAATGCGCACGACAGCCCCACCAGGAGGCTTCGGCTTTGGGACAGCCGTGAGGCTCCAGTCGACCTCCGGCACCCAGCCTGGCGCGTCCTTGAATTGCTTCGATACGCGGACTCGCGTCTGGCTCAGCGTTTGTTCCGTGATGGAAACTGCTTCCGGCCAGGTCTGATGCACGCCAAGGGCCCGCACGTCCGGCGGCGTTCCCATCATCGCGCCGATAACGAATCGTCCGGTGGGCAAACCTTCGAGCAGATGGTTGCCCCGGCCGTGAACGCGACGAATGGTCGTCGGCTCGGCAATCCACCACCGTGGATCGGTGAAGAAGCCCAAAACGATCTCGCCGTCGTCGATCCCCTCGACCTCGATCTCGACATTCAAGCGGGCCGAGCCGCGTCGGCCCACGAGCGCTTGTGCCAGCCGTGCGGGTAAACCATGGAGCAATCCATTGCAGTCAGTTTGCGACAGAATGTACCAGGCGCGCGAGACCTGTTTGGAGGACTGAACAGTGGCCGAGGGCGGTTGAGCCGTTCGCCGACTGTCGGCGGGAGTAACGGGCGAGTCGGGCTGATTTGTCGCGGTCTTGTTTCCTTTGGGGGAGTCGAGACCAACTTGGGCAAAGGCGATCGTCGCCGTCATCGCGACGGCGACTGCCGACACGCCCCAGGCCGAGCGAAGGTCATTCATAGCCGCAAGGTCATTGCTGTGGGCCAGCCACCGAAGTGGGCCGCTTGAAGCGTCCTAGTGGACCATCTAGGCCAAATTTGTGGGTGCCACTGGCGGGGGCTTTGGCCCGCCAGTGTCTTCGCCTCCAGATCGGCTTCGCACGAAGAGCACTGGCGGCCCAAAGCTGCCGCCAGTGGCACCAACCCCCCTTTTTGTCGTAGGCGAAGCACTAGTTTCGACTACCGCCTTGCAACTTAGCCAGCAAACGCAGGATTTCCTATCCTATAATCTCGAACCTTTTCGCGGACACGCCATCACGGGACCGATAAGTGCCGCTGCGTGTTAAAATGACGACGCGCTGCGAGTCGTCCATACCGACCCCTTAAGTGAAAAATGTCTAAGACCAAATCCGACATCGTCGAGTTGATGAACAAGCGAATCGATGCGGCTTTCGCAGAGGAAAAAGACAGGACTACCGCTAGGAACCGAGCGCGTGTCAATCTTCACGCTTTAACCGTCGGTTCCGGTGATAGGCCCGGTGTCAGGACCCTGGAACAGGTCGCGAAATATCTTGCTGACAATCCCGGTGACCACAGCTTGCAGGCGCTCCGCGACCGACTTGCGCCGGGAGCGCCTAAGCCGGAATGGAAGCCCAGGAGTTTTTGACGCGTCCCGTTCTTCACCTTCAACTCCACGGTGATCCGGGGGGCGTTTCTCAAGAACTCGATCGTTTTTCGGGAACGCATCAAGCGACCGATGTGAGGCCCCGGCTGGGCGGCGGACAACCCACAACCCGCAAAAATCGGCCGACGCTTAAAACAAGTACGGCGAGTGCGTCGCCACTTTTCAAGGATTCATGATCCTTGTAAGTTGTAGACGAAACAGTTGGAGAATTGCAGAACACGGGAGGAAAGATGGCGACCGACATCAAAAGCCCGACGACGAACGGGGCTCAACGACAAACGTCCGCTTTGGCCCGGTCGAACCGAGACTGGTGGCCGAATCAGTTGAACCTGCACATCCTCGAGCAAAACTCTCCCCTGTCCAACCCCATGGGCAAGGAGTTCAACTACGCGGCGGAGTTCAAGAAACTCGACCTCGACGCCCTGAAGAAGGACGTCTTTGCGCTGATGACGACGTCGCAGGAATGGTGGCCGGCCGACTACGGCCATTATGGGCCGCTCTTCATTCGAATGGCGTGGCACAGCGCGGGCACCTACCGCATCGCCGACGGTCGGGGCGGCGCAGGCTCCGGGCTACAGCGTTTTGCGCCCCTTAACAGCTGGCCCGACAATGTCAGCCTCGACAAAGCGCGACGATTGCTTTGGCCGGTCAAGCAGAAGTACGGCCAGAAAATCTCATGGGCCGATCTGATGGTCCTCGCCGGTAACTGCGCCCTCGAGTCGATGGGACTCAAGACGTTCGGTTTCGCAGGTGGGCGTGAGGACGTCTTCGACTCAGACGCGGACACTTACTGGGGGCCCGAGAGCACGTGGCTCGGAGACGAGCGCTACACGGGCGACAGGCAGCTCGCCAATCCTCTCGGCGCCGTGCAGATGGGCCTGATCTACGTGAATCCGGAAGGGCCAAACGGCAAACCCGATCCGCTTGCGGCAGCCCGAGACATTCGCGAAACATTCGGCCGTATGGCGATGAATGACGAGGAGACCGTTGCGCTGATTGCCGGTGGCCATACCTTTGGCAAAGCCCATGGTGCTGCCGATGCGGCTAAGTACGTCGGTCCCGAACCCGAGGGTGCCAGCCTCGAGGAACTCGGTCTCGGCTGGAAGAACACTTTTGGAACCGGAAAGGGCGACGACGCGATCACCAGTGGCCTGGAGGGCGCCTGGACCACAAACCCGGTGAAGTGGGACAACGGCTACTTCGACAACCTGTTCGGCTTCGAGTGGGAGGTGCACAAGGGTCCGGGCGGTGCGTGGCAGTGGAAACCCAAGGACGGGAAGGGACAGAACACGGTGCCCGATGCTCACGATCCGTCGAAGAAGCACGCCCCGATGATGTTCACGACGGACCTCTCACTCAAGATGGACCCGGTCTATGCGCCGATCTCAAAGCGCTTCCACCAGCACCCGGACGAGCTCGCCAAAGCCTTCGCCAAGGCATGGTACAAGCTGACGCACCGCGATATGGGGCCCGTCTCGCGGTTGCTCGGCCCGCTGGTTGCCCCGCCGCAGCTGTGGCAAGACCCTGTCCCCGCAGTCGATCATGAATTGATCGGCGAGCAGGACATCGCCCAACTCAAGGCCAAGCTCCTCGCGTCGGGACTGTCGATTTCGCAACTGGTGACGACTGCCTGGGCTTCGGCGTCAACGTTCCGTGGCACCGACAAACGCGGTGGCGCGAACGGAGCGCGCGTTCGCCTGGCCCCGCAGAAGGATTGGGAAGTCAACCAACCAGCCGAACTCGCGAAGGTTCTGCAGACGCTCGAGAAGATCCAAAAGGATTTCAATAGCTCCCAATCGGGTGGGAAGAAGGTCTCGCTGGCTGACGTGATCGTTCTGGGTGGGTGCGCCGCCGTTGAAGCCGCTGCGAAGAAGGCCGGACAAGATATCAAGGTTCCCTTCTCGCCGGGGCGCACCGACGCGTCGCAAGAGACGACCGACGTGGAATCCTTTGCCGTGCTCGAACCGACCGCAGACGGATTCCGCAACTACTTCCGAAAGGAAGACGATCGACCCATGGCAGAGCTGCTGGTCGATCGGGCGAACTTGCTGACGCTGACCGCTCCTGAGATGACGGTGCTGCTGGGCGGCCTCCGCGCGCTCAAGGCAAACTTCGGGCAGTCCGATCTGGGAGTCTTCACCAAGCGACCCGGGTCACTGACCAACGACTTCTTTGTGAACCTACTGGACATCAGCACCCAGTGGCGAAAGTCCTCCAAAGGCGAGCACATCTACGAGGGGTGCGACAGCCGGACGGGTGCGGACAAGTGGACGGGCACCGCCGTCGACCTCGTCTTCGGTTCGAACGCTCAGCTGCGAGCCATCGCGGAGGTCTACGCCTGCGACGACTCGCAACGGGCGTTCGTGCGTGACTTCGTGGCTGCGTGGGACAAAGTGATGAATCTCGATCGCTTTGACCTTGTCGCGGCCGCGCGAACGAGTTGAGCACGCGTGTCCAGTGCGCCCCCGAAGGTAGGACCCAACACCATGGATCCAGCCGAGAACCTCCGCCCAGGCATGACCGGCAGACAGCAAACGGTTGTCACGCGGGACATCACAGTCGCCCATTTTCACCCCGAAATGCCAGAGGTCTATGGCACGCCGTTCCTGATTTATCTGATTGAAGTCGCCGCGAGCAACGCCATCAAAGAGCACCTTTCGAAGGGTTGGATTTCGGTGGGATACGAGGTCCACGTCAAACACCTGGCCCCGACTCCCGTCGGTCGAACCGTCACCGCAACGGCCCGTTTGGACTCGATCGACGGACGATTCGTGAAATTCTCGGTCGAAGCGCACGACGGAGTCGCCCAGATCGGCACGGGGACGCACGTCCGGGCCCTCGTCGACCGTTCACGGTTCAACAAGAATCTCGGCGCGACGTAGGTTCGCCGCGGGCCCGGCTGGGTGGCCGGGGCGCCCCGCTGTGCGGAAGCCTCCGTCCCTTCGATATTCCAACTTGCCTCGGTCCCAAGCTCCCGCTTGGGACCGCACTTCCGCGAAGCTCCGCTTCGGCACAAAGGCAACATGGGCGCGTTCGCTCGCCGGCCTGTTGAAACGCCGCGTCTCCTTCGCAAACCCACAAGCTTCATGTGCGCCGGGCTTTAGCATCTCGGCCCTTCAAGCCTTTCGAGCGCGGCCCGAAGAAGCCAGGTGAGACCTGCAAAACAAGGTGACAATCGCAGCACGGGACGTCCATAATTGGATCGCACCCAACAACTGAGCAGCCGGGCGTGTCGGCCGGCAGCCTCCGCGGCGAGCGGGTCATTCGAATGATGTCACGTCGACACTCGAGCGCGAGACCTGCTGGGTGAAGCGATGACCGAGAAATCGGACCGAATCCTCGAAATCCTTCGCATTCCCTTGTATACGGGAGGGGCGGCTCCCCCGTTAGTCAAGGAGTCTGGCGGTCTCTCCCTTTTTGACGCGTTGAGGCGCACCGATTACGGGGCCGTTCGCAAGGAATTCACCGCGAGCGACCTGGTGCCGTTGTTGAAAGCGCATCCTGAACTCGTGGCTCAGTGGACTTTCTTCTCCGAGAACAAACGTTGCGACGGTTGGTGGATCGACAAAGTCGCGTGCAACGTGGGCTGGTTCACATCGATCCCCCTAGCCTTCAAACCTCGTGACCGCAGAAAGCCGCTGCACTTCGAATCGCCCGAAGAGGCGGTCGCCGAGTTCGTGGTCCGCGAATTAGACGACACGTGGCGTCTGATGAACCACCGCTGGTCGCATCCGCGCTGGATTCAAATCCAGCCTCTGATTCTCTTTCTGCTCGCCGCATGCTTCCTCGCCGCAGCCGTCGGGCTATACGCTCATTGGCGCCGTGACGTCGCACCCGTTCCCGGAATCCTGGCGATTGCCAGAGAGGCCGTTGGAGCCCATGAGCCTTGGCTCGAACAAGCGGTCTTCGACAAACCCGTCCGACATGCCGACGGCTCCTGGACCGTTCATGTGGAAAGAATTCCGAGGCAGCCGGGCGGCCATCGGTACATCAAGATTGGGGCGACGGCAAGGTCAAAGAGTATTCTCGAGGTCTGTGACGGGACATCGAAATCCAAGGACGGACTCATGAAACGACTGCTCAACGTCGGCGGCGGAAATAAAGGCATCCCCCTGCCGCCGGCTTATCAGGGATGGGAGCACATTCTCCTGGACATCGATCACCGGGGCGGGCCGGACGTCGTGTGCGATGCGCGCGAGCTGACGACGCTGCCCGCCGGGCAATACGACGCTGTCTATTGCAGCCACAATCTCGAGCACTACTATCGCCACGACGTTCCCCGGGTGCTCGCGGGATTCGGCCATGTCCTCAAGGAGGACGGCTTCGCGGAAATCCGTGTTCCCGATCTGGCCGACTTGATGCAGACCGTCGTCCGCCGCGGGCTGGATGTCGACGACCTGCTCTACCAATCGCCGGCCGGGCCGATCACCGTGCGCGACGTGCTGTACGGCCTTGGCACCGAAATCGAGCGCAGCGGCAACGACTTCTGGGCGCATAAGACCGGCTTCACGAAGAAATCATTGACGGCTATGCTCGTACGCTGCGGCTTTCCCATCGTCTACAACGGCACCGGAAACTTCGAGGCCGCGGCGTTCGCGTTCAAAAGGCCCCCCACAGAGGAGATCCGGCTGCTCTTGAATCTTCCGCCTGCGGCCCGGACCTGAGCCGGGCAATCTCAGGCGTTCTGGCCGCGGCGGCGTTATCATCGCGGGCATCAACGTCGAGGGGCGTCCCCGCTGATTGACCTGGCAGCAGCACAAGGATGTTGAGATCGCGGGCGATGTTGGGGTGATCCGGTCCGGTGCCGCGTGGCTTGCTGCGCTCGTTGGAATCGGGTTACCTGATGTGGGTGTATTCCAGCAACATCTGAGAGGATTCCATCATGAAGCGAGAGATAGAGCGAACTCGTCTGGAGTCGGTGATTGGGATCGGTCTGAGTCTTTCAGTACTGCTTTTTATGGCAGCACCAGCGGCGCACGCAGAGGATGACGAATACAGTGCACCAGGCGGCTCCAGCACCGAAGTCACAACGGAAAGCCATCGCATCAAGCTGGTCGAAGGCGAGGGCGATTGGATCATCTGGGGCGTCGAGCAGGACGTCGAAATCAAAGAATTAAACGGCCCCGGCAATGTCGTTCTTCGGAACTTTGGCAAGGTCACGATTAAGCTGAAGAGCGGTGGAGGTTCGTTGACAGTCTGCGACGACATCAAATCGATCGAGATCATCAAGATCGATGGACCCGGCACGGTGTCTTTGAGAACGAGGGGGTACAAGAGGATTCACAATAAGAATGGCGACGGGAATGTCTATTTCAGAGGCGCGCCGCCAGTCCTTCTGCACAAGTTCGAGGGCGCAGGGAGAATCATTCGGGTAACGGACGACCTGACGACGGCCAAACAGTGCGCGACGCCCTAATCTCATGTCGACTGCAGGTTGTTAAGGCCGTCGGCGGCGACGGTTTTCTCGGACACGGCAGCCGACCCGTCGCTGCGGGTTGGCATGCCCGCGGCTTGGCGCCACCGGTCTCCCAAAAATCGTCCGGAAGACCCGCACCGCGGCGGCGATGTCGGAAAGCAAGAACGGGACGCCGCGCTCGCGGAAATCGAAAGAGCGTGGCGCCCCTTTGTTCGTCGCGAACAATCAGTCGTTCTCGTCGCCGTCGGCTTCCTGGAGCTTTTTGAGCTGGGCGTTCAGTTCGTCGATTTGCGCTTTCAAAGCCTTGACTTCGCGCGCTTTCGCGGACGTACTTGTCTTCTTTTTTACCTTGGTCTTTGTCTTCTTGTCCGGAGACGTCGACGATTTCTTCGCTTTGACGTCATCGGCCGCATGCTTCATCTTCTCGGCGAATTCCGAGCCCTCGCCGAATCTCGCTTCCATTCTTTCGCCAAATCGCTTCATCCTCTTCTCAAAGTCGGAGCCGGGGCCAAACTTTCCCTCGAACTCCTTTCCCTTCGCCTTCATTCCCTTCTCAAACTCAGACCCGGGACCGAATTGCTTTTCCAACTCCTTGCCCAGATCCTTCATCTGTTTCTCGAACTCGGAGCCGGGGCCCAACTCCTTATTCAATTCCACACCGAGGTTCTTCATCTCCTTCTCGAACTCAGACCCGGGACCGAGTTCCTTCTTCAGTTCCTCGCCGAGATTCTTCATTTCCTTCTGGAAGTCGGACCCGGGGCCTAATGCCTTTTTCAGCTCCTTGACGATTTCGGCTTTGGTGGCGTCGGCGTCCTTGTCGTCTTCGTCATCATCCGCAACCACCGCCTTGGCATCCTCGTCGGTCGCGCTCGCGACCAGCTTGTCGTCCTCTTGTGACGCCGACTGTGCCGAGTCGCTCGATTTCGGAAGTGCGGCGCCCGCCGCGCTCCATCCGGGCAAGGCCAGCAGAGCCAGTAAGCCAGCTCCCAAGAGCACCGGCACGGAAATCCGCGACGGTGCGTGATTTTGCAGAATCATGTTCACTCTCCTCTCCAAGAACCGACCCGCCCCAGCAACGCCCAACGCAGGCGCAGGAGATCTGGTCGTCGACAAAGTCCGACAAACGTCCAGCAGAGCTTCGGCGTAGGAAACCCGCCCGTCGGGCACGGCTCGGATCGCCCATTCATCACACGCCAGCTCGGCCTCAGTGCTCAGCCGCTCGCGAGTGAGCCAATACACCGGGTTCCACCACCAAATCACACCCGCGAAGAAATCGAGCCGACGAACCCAGTGATCGCCACGGCGAAGATGGGCCAACTCGTGGGCCAGGATGGCACGCAACCCGAGCCGGTCCGCGTTCGACACCAGGCGTCCGGGCAAGAGCAGCTTTGCTCGGCCCAGAAACCAAAGCATCGGCGGCGCGAGATCGGGCAGCACGAGGATCTCGGGCGCGCGGACGCCCAGTTGACCTGACAGATCGCGAACTTCCTGCACCAACCACTCGGGCGCGGGAATCACCCAAGAAAGCCTGCGATGAAACCGCACGATCCGGCCGATTTGCCACAGCGCGATCGTCGCCGAAATGCCGAGCCAGAGCCCGAACAGGCCCTGCCTCAGGATGTCGAAGTTCCAGCGGATCGGCGGCGCTGGAATTGCAACCGCCGGCCGTGCCGGCTCTTCGTCTCGCTTCGCTTCCCGATCCTGCGGCGCGGTTGGTTTATCCTCGGTTACTTTTTGCTGGTTGACGACCGGAGATGCGATCGTGGCTGGCTTGGCCGTGGCCCACAACCTGGGAGGCGACCAGGGCCAGTTCAGCACCGGAGGCGTGAGCAGCTTGACCAGCACCACGAGCCAAAGCACATGGCGCGCCGCCGGACCCAAGCGCGAAGACCGGCTGGCTACTATCGCGATTACCGCGAGAACCATCGCGATCACGGTCGTTTGTGCGGACCAGCCGAGCATGGTGTCGTCTCCCAGCGCGCTGTTCTGTGTTGCGGGTTACGGCGGTTACCGTTCTTTTCGTCGAACGACCTTTGTTTTCGCTTCGTCGATGATCCTGCGAATTCGGTCGAGCTCCTCAGTCGTGAACCGATTGCCTTGCACGAGCGCCAAGACCAACGGCACGGCTGCACCATCGCAGAGTTCCGCCGCAGCCTCCTTGAGCCGGCGTTCGAGCAGATCTTCGCGCGAAAGAGCCGCGCGATAAACGAGTGATCCGTTCATCGATTCGCTCGTCGCGTAGCCCTTTGACTCCAGCCGCCGCAGCAACGTGGCCACCGTGGAGTACACCCATTGCCGGCCGCGAGCTTCGATCAACTCCAAAAGCTGCCGGACCGTTCCTGTCCCGCGATCCCACAGGGCGTTGAGCGCCTCTCGCTCCGCGTCGCTCAGCCCGGCTTTGATCTCGTCCATCGCTGCTCCCTCGGTCAGTTACATTTTGTAACTGGCAGTCTACTACGGATTGTAACAGGCAGCAAGCGGGAATCCGGAGAATCCTGTAAATTGCACGACCGGTTTCGTCGCGCGAGCGCGGGTCGGCGGGGTCGCAGTCCGACAGCTCGGCGACGCGAAGGCCGTGAGCATGTCACCCGGCGCGCTCCCAGTCGGTCGCAGCACGACCCCTACGTCCAGCCTCAGGAGCGATTTGACCCTCCCGCGAAAGGTGGCGACTCCTGCCACCTTATTCACCAGCTTCCACGCATCTGACGATTACCCGACCGAACCGCCGGCATTCGGCGCGATCCTCCGCGGCGAGGGGGGTTGGGAGTGCCAACCCTCGGCGGGCTGAGGAGGGGTCGGATCCGGTGCGGTCGCGGGCTTCGGGGCAAGAATTTCAGAAGTTGTTTCCACGCGCATGGAAACTCGGGGTTCTCGGCTTGCAGTTTTGCCTGTAGGCTGGAGATAGGGCTCGTGCTGGCGACGTGGAATCGGAGGACGGTCAATGCTTGTCCGGTGGGGAAAAGATCCCCGGCGAGGACGAAAATTCCGTCCCCGGCGGGGCGGGGATCCTTTTTTCTATAGGAGGCAAGCGCCCCCGGCGGGACGGGACACGTTGGGACCTGGGACAAGTTCCAGGGGTGGGACAACTTCACAATCGGGAATTCGTCCCACCTTAAACGGCCGCGAGAAAACGATTTACAGATAAAGCTGAGGTGGGACGGGACACTTCGGTTGATAGAGATTCAAAGGTCCCAGCAATAATCGGCAAGATGCTCTTAACCACAAAGGCACCAAGCACACCAAGTGAGACACGACTCACTGTCTTTCTGCTTGGTGATCTTGGTGGCTTGGTGGTTCCAAAAATCCGGTCCGAACACGATGCACTGACTCCGGTCGACTCACGGGCCAGGTCGAATCACGGGCCACGTAGAATCACCCGGGGGTTGGGTCGGGTCACGAATTTTTGATAGGGAGATGACCCACTAAATTGGTGACCCAACCCTCGATCGACCAGGAAGTCCAAGGTCCAAAGTCCAAGGTCGAAAAAAAGGCGGGACGCGACGGGATTCAAGAGCGGCCCTCACCCATCCGAAACGGTCCGAAACGGGGGGGCGAGGGTGAAAGACGGGACGGCAGGCGGAAAGAGATTGGCCGGTGGGTCGGGACACTTTGTTTCAATGGGTAGTTGACCCACCAGAAAGTTGACCCACCGCCATCGCGGGACGGGACACGAACGGGAATCCGGTCCGAAAACGATCTTTAGCGGCAGAACTGCGGGTCGTGTTTGTCTCGCCCCGATGGGGCTCAGGAGGGATTGGGATTTGGGCTTGAGATCCCGGGCCTGCGCTGCGCTCCGACCCGGGCTATAAATGTCTCGCCCCGTTGGGGCTGGAGAAGAGTGGGATGGGACGGGACACATCCCGCGTTAGGCCGCGTCCCGACCTCGGCGGCCGGTTGGGCGCTGGGATTGCGACCCCGCACCTCGGATCTCGCCGTTTTCATCGACGTCCTCGAATCGGACTGACAGCCGCTTCGAGACGCCCGACTCTTCCATGGTGACGCCGTAGAGCAGGTCGGCCGCCGCCATTGACCGTTTGCTGTGTGTGATCATGATAAATTGCGTGTTCTGCTTGAACTCTCGCAGCACCGCCGCGAAACGTTCGACGTTGGCTTCGTCGAGTGCCGCGTCCACTTCGTCCAGGATGCAGAACGGGCTGGGACGACTCTTGAAAATCGCCAAGAGCAGGGCCACGGCGGTCAAAGTCTTTTCGCCCCCGCTGAGGAGCGAAAGGCTTCGCAACTCTTTTCCCGGCGGCCGCGCGACGATCTCGATGCCGCACTCCAGGATGTCCTGCGGATCCTCGAGCACGATGTCCCCTTCGCCTCCGCCGAAAAACTTGCGAAACAATTCCTGAAAGTGAGCCCGGATGGACTGAAAAGACTCGGCAAACAGCCGCGTGCTTTCCAGACTGATTCGGCGAAGAATTTCCTCGAGCGTCTTTTTGGCCTCGACCAGGTCGGCAAGCTGTTCGCTGAGGTGCGTGAAGCGGCTCTCCATTTCATCGAGATCGTGCAGGCTCTCGGTATTCACGCTGCCCATCAATTTGAGCTGACGACGAAGCCGGTTGACTTGGGCCTCGAGCTGTTCGCGGACGTCCTGCAATTGCGGGCTCGGAACAGGTTCCGCCGCTGCGCCGCTTTGAACATCAGCCTCGGCGGGTCCGTCGGACGATGGTTGTGCGCTGGAAGATTCAATTTGGTTCTTTCTGACGTGCGCGGCGAGGGCGGAGACTCCGGAATCGACGATCTCCTGGAGCGCCACCTGGTATTCTTCGTCGATCCGCGCGCAGAGCGACTCGCGCTCTCGCTCGAGTTCGCGAACCTGCAGCTGGAGCTGATGCAGCCGTTCGCTCGCGCGGCGGCGTTCCTCGCTCAGGGCGGCCTCTTCTTTCACCAGGAGGGCGCGCTCTTTGCGAAGCGAGTCCTTCTCGGTGCCAAGGTGTGCGGCCACGGCGCTCAGCTCTTGCAGCTTGACGCAGCACTCGGCCAGAGCCGCATTGGTGTTGAGGATGTGCAGCGAAATCCGCCGCCGGTCACCCAAGACCTGCTGCACGCGGCGATCGGCTTCTTCCGATTGCTGGCGAAACTGCTGCTGCTCCCGCTCGAGGCGTTCTTCCTCCTGGCGGAGCGCCTCGCGGCGCTCACCGTGCCTGGCAATCTCGAGTTGCTCGGCATTTTGACGGCGCACAACAACAGAGGATTGCGATTCGAGTGTTGCCAGTTCGGATTCCAGGTCGCCCACATGCCGCCGCGATGCCTGAATTTGTCCGTCGAAGGCGGCGAAGGCCAGGCTCGCGCTCGCGGTTTCTTCGAGCGTTCGCTCGAGTTTTTGTTCTTGTTCTTGTATCGCCTCGTCGAGCAACTGACGTTGGGACTCCAGTCGCTCCAACTCGCGTTGCCGTTCGGCCAGCTCGCCTTTACACGCGGCGTGCCGTTCAGTCGCCTCGCTCAAACGTCGCTTGGCTGCCTGAAGCTCGCTGTCGGCTTCCCCGAGAGAAGCCAGAATCGAATCGCAGCGCTGTTCGTCGTCTTGGATTTGCCGATCAAGGCGGACCAAATCCTGGCGCAAGCGGCGAAGCTCACTCTTTTGGGAAACAAGGTTTGTTTCGCCCCGCAAAGCGCCGACGGTCAACGTCCCGTCGGCTTCCACCAGTTCTCCTTGCAGCGTCACGAACCGGCAGCCGCGGCCGGGGCCGGCGGCGAGAGCAAATGCAGTTTCGACCGAATCGACGATCCAAACATCCGCGAGCAACTGTTCGCCCAAGGCCGATGCCTTGGGAGACGAGCGGACAAGCGAGTCAGCCCGGCATTCAACGCCGGGCAACGATCTCAGGTCGGCGAGAGCAGCCGGCTCGGACGCCACAACCTCGAGGAAGCGATGCACCGAGCGCGCGGCAGGGCCGCGGCCCGCCGACGCCGAATCGCCATGCACCAGAGGAATAAAGCCGACTCGGCCGGCAAGCGGCACCGAAGAGCGGCTCAAATAGTCGAGAAAAGGGACCAAGTCCTCGACGACGATGGCTTCGGAGCGGCGACCGAGCGCGATTTCGATCAGCGGGGCCCATTCCAGGTCGACCTCGAACAGGTCGGCCACGTTCCCCAGCACCCGGTTCCAAGGGGCGGTTTTGGCATTGGAGGCACGATTGATAATTTCTCGAGCGCCGAGGCCCAGCCCCTCTTGGCGACTTTCGAGGTCCTCCAGGACGCTCTTTCGTGCCCGCCACGCGCTCCGTTGCTCGCGGCGGTCCGCCAGAGTCTTATGAAACTGTTCTTGCACGCCGGCCAAAGTCAATCGTTCGTGTTCCATCCGTTCGAGTGCTTCGCGCTCGGCGGCCGCGATTTGGGCGGCAGCGGCAACCTTCTCAGACTGCTCTTCGGCCTCTTCTCGGAGTTGCTCGATGCGGCCCTCGAGACCTCCGCTCTGTTGACGGTTGGCCGTCAGCGAGACGCGAAGCTCGTCGGCGGTCGTATTGAGCACCGATTGACGATGTGCGGCCTCGGTCAACTCGCGGTGTTGGTCGATCAACCCCTGGCGGTCGCTCTCGAGGGCTTTGCGCTGGAGGGCGACTTTAGAGGTCAGATCAGCCGCCTCCCGGGCGCGTTCGGCCAGAATCGCCTGCCGCGCGGCCAGTTCTTCGTCGATACGGGTCGCCTGTTGCCGCGAATTCTCAAGACCCTCTGCCACGTCGCGTCCGCGAGATTCGATCGACGTCCGCTGCCGTCTCAGACGGACCAGGTCGGCCTCGAGTTCCCGCACTCGCGACGACTGATGGCGGACGGTCGCTTCGTGCCGGGCCGATTCTTCCCGCATGTCGGCACGACGGCCTTCGGCGTCCCGCAGACGCTCGTCAATCGCGGCGATCTCACTTTCGACGCGGGCAAGCGCCGATTGGATCTCCGCGATCCGACTGTCCCCTTCCGCGCCCGTGCTGTTTTGAGCGGCGAGCTGCCCTTCCACCGCAGACAGTTGGGCCGATTGCTCCCGATATTGATCGGCGGCAAAGCCCAGCCAAAGCTCGCGCAGCTGCTCGGAGACCTGGCGATACTTGGCCGCCTTGACGGCCTGACTGCGGATGGTGTTGAGCTGGGCTTCTACCTCGTCGACGATGTCGGTGAGGCGCGCCACGTTCTGATCGACCCGCTCCAGCTTCCGCTCGGCGTCGAGCTTGCGATTCTTGTAGCGACTGATGCCCGCCGCTTCCTCGAAGACCAGCCGCCGGGCCGAGGCGTTGGCCTGCAGGATCTGCTCGACGCGTCCCTGCTCGATGATGCAATAGCTTGCGGACCCGGCCCCGGTCCCCAGAAACAGGTCACGGACGTCTTTGAGCCGGGCCGGCGCCCGGTTGATGAGATACTCGCCCTCGCCGCTGCGCGAGATTCTGCGGCCGACCTGCACTTCCGCCGTCTCGACGGGCAAAAATCCGGTCGAATTGTCGAAGGTGAGCGTGGCTTCGGCGAACGCGCTTGGCTTTCGCCCCGACGCGCCGTTGAAGATGACGTCGGTCATCTCCTTGCCGCGAAGGCTCTTGGCGCTCTGGTCGCCGAGGATCCATTTTATGGCGTCGACGACATTGCTCTTGCCGCTGCCGTTGGGACCGACGACCCCGGTGGTCCCGGGCGCAAAGTCAAACCGAATGCGGTCCGCAAAGCTCTTGAATCCGAAGATCTCCAGAGACTTCAGCATCGGAGTTCAAAGTCCAAGGTCCAAGGTCCAAAGTCCAAAGTCCAAAGCCTGGAATGCGCTCGCATCCCTTCGTATCTCCCTTGACCTTGGATCTTGGACTTTGGACCTTGGACCGATCGTCATGGCTCCTTGTTCCCCGAGACGTCCCCGCCCTTGAACAATCGCCAAAAGCTCCAGGGATTGGGGGGCGGTAGAGTCTTGGTGGCCGCGTCCTCGTCGTCGCTCTCTTGGACCGCCGATTTGATCGAACCGGTCTTCGACCTGCCCGAGTCGGTTTGCGAGGTCTGCTTGACCGTCTGAGACGAGTCGCTTGACTGTGACGCCGCGCCGGAACCCGTCGTCTTCGATCCGCTCATGCCGCCTGTTGAGGGCAGATCACCGTCAGCGCTGGTCGACTTGCGCGACTTGGGGGCGGCGTCGGCTTGCGAAGCTTCCTCTTTGCCGGTCTCTTCCGCGTCCTCACTTATCTTCTTGGCCTTTTTGTCCTGGCCCACGGCAAACATGTTGGGGCCGTTTTCGGAATTCCCCACGGGGTTTTTGTGTTTCCCGCGTGCCTTGCCCGCGATGAGCTGGTCAGGCGGCTCGTAGCTGCGGCCTGCGCGGGGCAAGGCGTCAATTTCCAGGCGTCCAGGCAGGTTCTGCTGGTGATCGGCTTCCACCAGGAATTGATTAACGTCGGGAAATGTCGCGCCCAGTTCGGTCATCGCGCGGATCACCTCTTGGACTTGTGTCGAGCACTTCTTGCGCTGATCTTCGTGCCCGACCTCAAATCGTGTGACGGTGAGATGGTCGGCGCCCGGTGAACCCGACACGATGATGTTATTGCCGGCACGTGCGAAAATCGGAGTCTTTAACTCTTGATCGCGGCCGAACAACACCACTTCCGCTTTTTTACAGTTGGTGATGTGCACCATGGGCGGGCCGTCGGTCTTGAGCGTGTGGAGGCGAAATTGATTGTTGAGCGGCTCGCCGCGCACGAATGGATCGTTCTTGTCGAGAGTCGTCAGCGCGCGGAAGGCCCCGTAGCGAGTTTCGGCGCTCTCGACGTCCATCAGATCCCGCAGTTTCAGGTGGACCTCGGGATCATCGAGGCAGGCCATCGCGGCCAAGGCAAAGATGCGGAACGCATACTGATCGCGCGCCGCCTCAAACAGGGCATTGAGCCCCGAGGAGTCCCCCAGGTAGGCGAGCGCTTCGGCGGAATGGAAGCGCACCTGGGGGTCATTGCTCTTCAGCCCGATCTTCAGCGTCGGAATGCCCTGCTCGCCGATGGCCTCCAATTTGAGGGCGGCTTGGGCCGCAGTCTCTGGGGCGAGCAAGTCCCACTTGAGGGCCCGGATTCGCACCGCACGGGCGACGTCGGTTTCTCGGAACGCAATTTTCCGAACGACTTCCAGGTAGCGCGGATAGTTGTCGCGGTACTTGGGCATCACCTTGAGCACGATCTTCTGATCGGTCTTGGCTTCGGCCAGGGGAACCCGCTGGCCATGTTTGTCGTAATCGAAGAACCGCCGTCCGATCGCCTCGGCAGTACGGGTCGCGTTGCGTATGCTGCGGAAGTCGTTTCTCAGATACACATCCAGGAAGCGATCCTCCCACTTCCAGGTCCCGCCGGCCACAACTCGCCCGCGACGCATCATGCCCGCCTGGCCGGACGTGCTCTTGTAGGAGCTCCCGACCAGGACCGGTCCCTCCGCGACGGCGAACTCGTGGCTCGTATGGTCGGTCCCCGCGACGGGGAGGTGTTCGCGCAGATAGCATGTCATGAGCCGTCCGCCGTTGAGGCTCTTGACTTTGCTGCCGTCGGGCAGGCGAACTTCCAAATCAAAGTGCTCTCCTTTGCGGATCAAAGCCGGGACGTAGCCGGTGACGATCACCACGGTGACGTTGGGCATTTTGAGGATCTTATTGGGATTCGGAATGCCGCGACGCTTCATGTCCTCGAGCACCGCGTGACGGGCCTCCGACGGCGGCGGGTCTTCGCCTGTGCCATTGAGGTCGACGACCAGCCCCGCGCCTTCGAGCTGGATCCAGTAGCCACCGACGATCTGCGTCATTTCCCCCACAAGCGGCACTTTGGCCCGAGCGTCGTATTCGTCGAGATCGCCCGTCTCGTCATCGTCTTTATCTTTGTGAGTTTTCGACTTCTTATCCGATCCCCACCAGCCCGCGGCGTGACCGGACGGCGGCGCCGCTGTCGATGCCAGGAGGGCGATCATCGTGAGCCAGACGAGGAAAAGTGGGCGCTTCATGGCAGCACTCCTGATAACGGATCTCCAACGTGATCCCGCGACCAACGAAGGGCAGAGCCTTGAATCGAGATTCAAGCGCACAAGGCGCGCAGGCACCGACCCAGGTGTGTCGACCGCAACGAGTGGAATTGAGGGATGCGAAATGGAAGAGAGGGGAAGATCGGGAGAGCGGGAGGATAAGCCTCACATCAAGCCGGGTCAAGGCGATTTGGACCCGGCGCAGCGGCGATCCACAACCAACGTTCGAGTTGGCAACCTGCGAAGGCTGGAAAGGCCGGCGCCCTCAGCTTCGCAGTTCCAGAATGCATTCAATCTCGACGGCGATGTTGCCGGGCAGAGAACCCATTCCGACGGCGCTGCGGGCGGCCCGGCCGGCCTCGCCGAACACGTCGACCATCAGCTCGCTGAATCCATTGATGACTTGGGGGTGTCGCTCGAAGTCACCGACGGCGTTGACCATGCCGAGCACTTTGAGCACCCGTGCGATGCGGTCAAGGCTACCCAGCTGAGCGCGGAGCGTCGACAGAATTGCGAGCCCGACCTGTCGGGCCGCGTGCTTCCCCTGGTCTTCGCTCAACTCGGCCCCGACCTTGCCGCAAATCATGCTACCGTCGGGCAGAAGGGGCCCATGTCCCGACACGTACACGATATTGCCGGATTGGACGATCGGGCTATAGACACCGGCCGGTTTGGGCGGCGGAGGAAGTTCCAGCTTCAACTCTTGGATCCGTGCGTCGGCATTCATGACAGACCTCGGGGAGGAAAATGGCTTGCGCTGCGGTAAACAACGAGTCGAACAACGCTGCCAAGAAACAAAGCGGCTGCTGAGGATACCCAGATCTGCCTGCCGGCTCCAAGCGGTCGAGGCCCCTGGCACCGCCTCTGGGCGGGTCAGCTTGTGGACTGGGCTTTCCCGCACTTTTACAATGACACTATCTCGAACTGACACTGTATCTCGAACTGACACTGTCTCGACTCAACGAGTTCGATTGGATGGCGGGCGGCCATCGTCCGCAAAGGTTGCAGTCACCATGGACAACATTGGCTGGTCGGCTCCCCTGGCCATTTTCGCCATCTTTGTGGCGCTGGTCGGATTGGTTGTGTTGTTCATGTTCGCCCGCTACTTCAAGCTCTGGCTGCGGGGCTTCGTGTCGCGCGCGAGGATCGGCCCGTTTGCGCTGATCGGCATGTCGCTGCGAAAGGTAAACCCGCAGGTCGTGACCGAAACCAAGATCATGGCCGTCCAGGCCGGGCTCACCGACATCACGACCAACGCCATCGAGGCCCACTATCTGGCAGGCGGGAACATTCGTCGTGTGGTGCAAGCCCTGATTGCCGCCCATCGCGCCCGCATCGAATTGAACTGGGACACGGCCGCGGCGATCGACCTGGCCGGTCGCAACGTGCTCGAGGCCGTGCAGACCAGCGTTGACCCCAAAGTCATCGACTGCCCCGATCCGCGCCGCACCGGACGAACTACGCTCGACGGCGTGGCGAAGGACGGCATTCAGCTCAAAGCGCGGGCCCGCGTCACAGTCCGTACGAATCTCGCCCAGCTAGTGGGCGGTGCGACGGAAGAAACGGTCATTGCCCGCGTCGGCGAGGGGATCGTTTCAGCGATCGGCTCCTGCGCGTCGCACAAAGACGTGCTGGCGAACCCCACGCTGATTGCCAAAGCCGTGCTCGACAAAGGACTAGATTCCCAGACCGCCTACGAGATCGTCTCGATCGACATTGCGGATATTTCCGTTGGGGACAACCTGGGTGCCCGGCTGATGGCAGACCAGGCCGAAGCCGATATGCGGATCGCTCGGGCCAAGGCCGAGGAGCGGCGGGCCAACGCGGTCGCCAAAGAGCAGGAAATGCAGGCGCTGACCAAGGAAAATCAGGCAGCCGTCGTAATGTCGGAGGCCGAGATTCCCAAGGCACTGGCCGAAGCGTATCGCATGGGCACTCTGCGTGCTCATAACGCTCCGAACGGCGTGCCGCACGAAGTCGGCCCGACGGGACTCCCAGCTCCGGGCGTGGAGCGGTGAGGTCTTTTCCGGTGCTGAAGGACGGTCGGCCTCAGCCAAAGGTTTGATCCGTGGCTGCCGATCCTCCTTGCGTTCGAAATCAAGGGGAACTGGACCCTCCTGCGGCCCGGCGTCGGCACAGAACTCCGGTGCTGAGCTTTGCACTGTCGAGTTTGCCGGTTGCACCTGCCGCAACAAATGCGGGGCGGCTGTCGAGGCAATTTGGGCTGCCTGGCACTCCAAACCCGTTGAGAAGCCGCGCGGTCGGCGTTACGATGAAGTTGCGGGAAATTGCTCCCGTAAGGGCGTTCGAGTGAAACATCAGGAGGTTTCGTTCCGATGAGCGAAGCTTTGAGCGTCGGACTAACCGAGCAACAACGCGAAATCCTCTTGCGGGGTCTGCGGTTCGTCCGCAGTTCCGTGGCCCTCGACGTCCACGATTCGACCCCGGAACTTGACGCCGAACGGGCCTCGAAGCTGCGCGAGATTCGGCAGCTCGCCGAATACTTGGAAGGCGCTCGGCCGGCCGGGACGGCCGCTCGAGTTTAGTTCGCCCTCTGCGAGAGCCTCGTCGCATTATCGGACTGGCCGAAAAAACCGGCGAACAGGCCGAAAGAACCGGCGGGCTCACACTCGCCGCTCGCCAATTTCCTGATGCGTTATCGCCACGTCTCGATCGCCGCCGTCTGCCACACGCTGCCCCCTGAAGTCGTGACTTCCGCCGAGATCGAGGCCCGGCTGCGCCCCGTCTACGAACGGCTGGGGCTGCCCGAAGGTCGTCTCGAGTTGATGACCGGCATTCGCGAGCGGCGATTTTTTCCGCGCGGCACGCGTCCCGGACAAGTCAGTGCCGAAACGGCAGCTCGAGCGATCGACAGGTCACAGATCGATCGATCGCATTTTGGGGCGCTCGTTCACGGTTCGGTCTGCCGCGATCAGCTCGAGCCGGCGACCGCCAGCTTCGTTCACCACGGGGCCGCACTGCCGCAAAGCGCGTTTGTGCTGGACGTCAGCAACGCGTGTTTGGGATTGCTCAACGGCATGATCCTGTTGGCAGACATGATCGAGCTGGGACAGATTCTCGCGGGCGTTGTCGTCGGCACCGAAGATGGTCGCGCTCTCGTCGAGGGCACCATCGAATCGCTGCTGGCGAATGATGGGCTCTCGAGGCAAGATATCAAACGAGACTTTGCTTCGCTCACGATTGGCTCGGGATCGGCAGCCATCGTGCTGTGCGATCGCAAGCTCAGCCACGGTCACCGGCTGGTGGGCGGTGCGTTCCGCGCGGAAACTAGCAGCCACGAGTTGTGTACCGGCGGCGACAGCGACAACCAGCCGGGCGATGCACTGCGGATGCAGACCGACTCGGAGGCACTGCTGCACGCAGGAATCGCACTGGCGGAAAGCACCTGGAATGACGCGAAGCAAGCGTTGGGCTGGTCGAATGTGGACGTCACCAAGGCCTTCACACACCAGGTGGGCCGAGCGCACCGGAAGCTGCTGTTCGAGCGGCTGCAGCTCGATCCAGCCATCGACTTTCCGACGGTCGAGTACTTGGGAAACACCGGCGCTGTGGCGTTGCCGACGGCCTGGTCGCTGGGCATCGAACAGTCGCGAATTGCCCAAGGCGACCGCGTCGCCCTGTTGGGGATCGGCAGCGGACTTAACGCGCTGATGCTGGGACTGGAGTGGTAACAGACGAAAGGCGTGCCGGGAGGGCGAGGCTCCCGCCGAGCCTCATCCGTTTGCCCGCGAGTAGGCTGAGCAGGAGCTTCGCCCTCCCCATGGAATTATTGCGGAGCCGCGGGCTTCGGGACGGCTCGTTCGCCCGCCATGAATCCGCAGACTTTGTGTTGGCCGTCGCAGAACGGTTTGTTCTGCGATTGGCCGCAGCGGCACAAGGCGACCGTTTCCTTGCCGGCGATGTCAAATTGGTTCCCGTCCGCGTCGACGAGGGTGATGGGACCGGTGACGAGC
>DASZIA010000190.1:0-7100 GCA_035949535.1 Planctomycetaceae bacterium
GTGAGCGACAATCGCAAGGATGCTCCCCACGCCAAGCCTCGACTCCCTTCTGGCCGAACTCAACGAGCAGCAGCGTGCGGCGGCGGGACATCCGCGCGACCCTCTGTTGATCATTGCCGGGGCGGGCACAGGAAAAACGGCTACGCTAGCGCACCGCGTCGCCTGGCTGATTGCCACCGGCGCCGATCCGGGTCGCATCCTGCTCTTGACCTTTACCCGACGTGCGGCAGCCGAAATGCTGCGCCGGGTCGACCAGATTCTTGAGCGCTCGGGCCAGAAGCTGGGGCGCGCGATCAACCCGGGCTCCGTCGCTCGCCGGATTTGGGGCGGCACCTTCCACGCGGTCGCCAGTCGGCTCCTGCGGCTGCACTGCGACTCGGTCGGCTTGCCGCGGGCCTTCACCATTCTCGATCGGGGCGATTCCGAAGATCTGATGCAGGAGGAGCGCGCTGCTCAGGGATTGGGCGATTCCAAAACGCGGTTCCCCCTCAAGGGGACGTGTCTCGACATCTACAGCCGCTGCGTGAACTGTCGCAAGCCGCTCGCAGAAGTGCTGGAGACCGCTTTTCCTTGGTGTCGTCTGCATCTTGATGCGCTCAAAGGGCTCTTCCACGCGTATGTCGATCGCAAAGAGTCGCTGGCCGTGCTCGACTACGATGACTTGCTGCTTTACTGGCACGCACTCTTCGACAAGCCCGAGACAGGGGAGGTCGTCCGCTCGCGGTTCGATGCCATTCTGGTCGATGAGTATCAAGACACCAACGCGCTGCAGGCCGAAATCTTGAAGGGCCTCGCGCCCAGCGGACAAGGACTCACCGTCGTCGGGGACGACGCGCAATCGATCTACTCGTTCCGCGCGGCGACGGTGCGCAACATTTTGGACTTTCCCACCCAGTTTCCCGGCGCGTCGGTGATTGCGCTCGAGCGGAATTACCGCAGCACGCAGCCGATCTTGGATGCGACGAACGCCGTCATGGCCCAATCCCAGGAGGGCTTTCGCAAGAACCTCTGGACCGACCGCAAGCAGGGCCTCTTGCCGGAGCTGGTGCACTGTCAGGACGAGGCCGAGCAGACGCAGTTCGTGGTGGCGCAGGTGCTTCGCTCGCGGGAGGGAGGCACGCCGCTCAAGCACCAGGCTATCTTGTTCCGCGCGGGGCATCACAGTCTTGATCTGGAGCTGGAACTCGCGCGGCGAAACATCCCCTTTCAGAAATACGGCGGCCTGCGGTTCGTCGAGACCGCGCACGTCAAGGATCTGTTGGCGTTTCTACGCCTAGCGGAAAATCCGCGAGACACGCTGGCCGGCGCCCGCATGTTGCAGCTCGTCCCGGGCATCGGGCCCAAGAAGGCGGCCCAACTGCTGGGCAAGCTCGGCGACGCGCAGGGCAATTTTCGCGTGTGGAAAGATTTTTCGCCCCCCAGTCAGGCGGGGGAGACCTGGAACGCGCTCGTGGAAATGATGATCGGCCTCTCGTCGCCCGACGCGCAGACACTTTCGATCGCCAGCCAGGTCCATCGGGTCCGGACGCTCTACGCTCCGCTGTTGGAACACAAGTTGGACCACGCCCAAGCCCGTCTGCGCGACCTCGAGCAGATCGAGATCGTGGCCGGCCGTTTTGCCGACCGGACGGAGTTTCTTGCCGACATCACGCTCGACCCGCCGACGTCGACGCAGGATCTCGCGGCCGATCCCGTGCTCGATGAGGACTACGTGATCTTGAGCACGATTCATTCGGCCAAAGGACTCGAATGGGACTCGGTCTACGTGATCCACGCGGCCGACGGAAATATCCCCTCTGACATGGCGACCACTTCGCAGGAGGAAATTGAAGAAGAGCGGCGGCTGTTTTATGTCGCGCTCACGCGGGCCCGCGACCGTTTGTTCGTCTGCTATCCGCAGCGGTATTACTTTGCGAACCGCCGTCGCGGTGACGAGTACGGTTTCGCCCAGCGCACGCGATTCCTGCCCGACGAAGTCACGGCGCTCTTTCAGGATCGCCTGGGGATCGAGCAGGATCCGCTCGTGCAAAAAATCGTCGAAGCGGCTTCCGCCCGTCTTTCGTCCGCGGAGGTTCGCGAGCGACTCAAGCAAGTGTTCGGCTGATTGGCTGCCGATCGCGGCTGCTTGCTTCTTTCTGATTCTTTTTCCAAAAAACGGCCCCCGCACGTTTGCGGTCGAGGAATCGTCTGGATATGCTGGCCTCAGTCCGATTTGTGGGTTTTAGACCCAGAATGTTCTTTGGCAACCTGTTGTATGTGGGATTCGATCCCATTAGGATGAATTTGCGAGAGCAGCCCGGAGGCTCAGCCGAGATTTGTTTGGACCGGGAACCGCAGGTCTATCGCGGTGCCCGCGACCTACGTCTGAGAATTCCCAATGGCTGAGTCTGCTTTCATCACGGGCGAGCACAAGCGAACGCTCGACGAACGCAGTCGGCTCTCGCTGCCGACCGAGTTCGCGACCGCCGTGTGTGACGCCGAGGGCTCGTGCATTCTGGCCAAGGAGCGAGCCGGTTGCCTGAGCCTGTGGCGGGGCACCGATTGGCAAACGCGACTCGACGACGGCGTTGAGCTGATCCGCAAAAAAATCGAAGCTGGCCGCATGGAAGAGCGCTGGACCGACGTGCAGCGCTTCGGACGATTGCTCTCGACTCGGCACACACGGACCCGACTGGCGAACCGTTCGCGGCTCCTGTTGCCCGAACCTTTTCGAGAATTTCTCGGTGTCGCCGCCAATCAGGATGTGATGCTGGTCGGCGCTGTGATCTGTGTCGAGATCTGGAATCCGGCCGCGTGGTTGGACGTGCTGCGACAAGAGATGCCGGATTTCGGCCAACTGTTCCGCACACTTTCGCAATAAAAAGCAGAATGCGGCCCAGCGGGAGCTTCGCCCTCCCGAAGGCTTCTCAAGAAAATATTCACGGATCGAAGCACACATGCCCGGCCGGGTTTTCCCAAGCGGAGAAGTGCTTACTCACTCACCCCAAATTGCTCCGTGAATTTCGACAAGCGTTCAGGCACCAAGGATGGCTTGTTCGGCACGGATGCCGCTTCTTCCACCGGCCGGGCATGTTGCTTTTCGAAAGGCGAGTAGTCTGCGAGACGGAGCGCCCTGAGCGTCGGAGGCACATTCGAGAGCGCGTCCCCGTGGACTCTTTGGTCTGTTCGCCGATCTCGCGGGCTCCAGAGCGTCGATCCATCTATTCGGGCTCCGGCCGCGATCCTAAAATGACGTCGCTTCCCGGAGGGCTCCTGGATGTCGTGGCCCACGCTGATTCGTGAAGTGAGGGGTGAAAATGCCGACACGAGCGTCTTGGGGGCCTCCCGACATTTGCCTCTCTTTCACCGATCCGGTCCCGGACGAATCGCTTTCAGCGACGGTTTACGAACGCGTCTGCCGCACCGATTTTAGCGAGCCCGGTTTTTGCCTGATCGAGCTCGGCCCCGCTACGACCTCGCATTCGTTGCGAGGCTTCATGGTGGGCCTGAAGAGGAGTCTTCAAGAGATTCATCGGACTCGGCGCACACGCGATCTTGCATTCCGGTCACTGGCCCGCTTCGACCAACAGTCGACCACTAAACTTCATCGAGACGGCGGGCCGGATGAATGTTTCCTGATGTTGGGCTACGAGCCGACCGAGATTCGCGGCGAACTGGCAATGGCCGACTATTCGCTGTGTGCCCACGACGTGGGCCTCACGCCGGCTGACCTTTTGGCCCAATACAATCCGATGTTCGGCCGCGGCGAGGAACTGTTGCGAGCGTATTTGACGTCGGTCGCTTGCTTCTCAAACCGTTGTTTTCAAATCCTGTTGATCAACAACAGCGCCGCTCCCTATTCGGAGAGCGAGCCTGCCTGGCAAGGCGTACTGCACATGGCCCGGATTCAGAATCCGTCCGACGAACTGCGCCGAATCGTCAATTCTGCAATGGTCGTTTCACTGCCTGTCGGGGTCGCGGACGCCATCTCCGACGCCGACCAAGACGAATTCCTGAGCACCAATGTCGTGCACCGGCGCGGTTATGAGAGAAGGCACCTCAGCGACGACAAATAGCCGGCCGCGAATCCCGCAAAATCCAATAGTGCGACGTTGGGCAATCGGAGCCGCGAGGCCCGCCGTCGTTTCCGCAGCGTGTCAGCTGCTAAACGCCGTGAGCACCCGGTGAATTTCCTCGATCGTCGTGACCTTGTCGAGGACTTTCCTCTTCGCCGAGGATTCGAGATTTTGCATCCCCTTGGCCTTGGCCATGTCGAGGAGCTGCACATGCGAACGGCCCTTCAGAACGGCGTCGCGCAGTGAGTCGTCCATCGTCATCAACTCGAATACGCCCGTGCGTCCCATGTAGCCTGTGTGGAAGCACTGATCGCAGCCTGTCCCCTTCATGATTTCGGTCTTGGCCGCCTGCTCCGCGTCGAGACCGAGGAATTCGGCCATCGCCGCGTCGGGATGTGTCGTTTGACGGCATTTGGGACAAACTTTGCGCACGAGGCGCTGGGAAATGATGCCGACCAGGCTGTCGGCAATGAACATCGGCGGGACGCCAAATTCGCGAAAGACGTCGATGGTCGAGGCCGTGTCGTTCGCGTGCAGCGTGCTGAGCACAGTGACACCCGTCAGCCCCGCACGGCAGGCGATGTGGGCCGTCTCGGGGTCACGGATTTCGCCCACCATCATCACGTTGGGGTCTTGCCGCAACACGCCACGGAGCGCCTCGACGAAGCCGAACTCGATTCGCGAGTCGATTTGGATCTGATTGACCCCTTCGACTCGTCGCTCGACCGGGTCCTCGATCGTGCACAGGCTCTTGGTCTTGTCGTTGAGCGAATCGAGGCAGGCATACATCGTCGTGCTTTTGCCCGATCCGACGGGCCCGACGCTCAGGATCATGCCATAGGGCGCGGAAAGGGCCTTCCGCAGTTGCACGGCCTGCGACTCATCGAAACCGAGATCCTCAATGCGCGTGAGCTGGCTGGCGTCGGGCATGAGCCGCAGGACGAGCCTCTCGCCATAGATCGTCGGTCCGCTGCCGACGCGGATATCGCGCTGCTGCTTGAGAACGGAATTGGCGATGTGCCCGTCTTGCGAGAGTCGGCGCTCGGTAATGTCCATGTTCGCCATGAGCTTCACGCGTGAAATGACGTGTGACGTCATCTCAGAGGGAAGCTTGGCGACGTCGTGCAAGAGGCCATCGACCCGCAGACGGACGCGGAGACCCGTTTCGCCCGGATCGAGATGGATGTCGGTCGCCTGCAGCTGAAAGGCGCGCTCCAGCAGCAAATCGACGAGTGGCCCGGGGCCGACAACGTCGACAAGCTCTCTGAGCTCCTCTTGCAACGCCTTCTGACGAATTCCGGACTTCTCGGACGTGGCACTCATGGGATTCCTTTCGCGGTCTCGTGGGGGTGGCGCGTCTTGGATTGTGTTGGAAGAGGAACAGCGGCTTCTTGCCGGAGAATCGTCAACCGAAACGCGGTGCGCTTCGCAAAGGAAAGAGGTGCTTGAAAGCCTGCGTAGCCCGTAATCATTTAGCCGTTCCGCGGCGGCCCAATTTTCCGGGTTTCGCGATGACTGGTGCATCGTCGTCGGGTGGTGTTTTATCGGCCGCCGCAGGGGCACTGACCGGCGTGGCCGCGACTGTCGGCGCCGGCGTGCTGGCAGCCGGGGCGGCGGGCGCCTCGGTCGCTTTGGCTTCGGCGGATGCGCTCGTTGTCTTTGCTCCCGCAGCCGGACCCTTCGCGGCCGCCTCTTGCGGGGCCGCGACAATCCCACCCAACACTGCGAGCACGCAGATCGCCAAAAATGCGATGCCGAGGTTGCGCCGGCTTCCCGCCTGATTCAGCAGGAACATCCCGGCCCCCAAGCCGACGAACGCAAAAGCGATTTCGATTAAGAGCGCGATTTTTTGCGGCACCATGGGACTCGACGAAAACTGCAGTGCTAGCCCGACCAGCGTGCCGACCGTTCCGATGACTCCCGCGGCGACCAACCCCATGCCCCCGGTCTGCAGCCCGCCGCCCGTTGAGGAGGGAGCGCTCGCCTTGATACCCAGCGAGGTGTAGGCCTCCTGGCGATTGGGCACGATGGTCCAAAGCTTCGTCAACCCGGCGAGCTTGAGGACTTCAAAGACCAACTCGTGCTGATTGACGACGGCCATCTTGCCGCCGCGGCTGTTGACCGTCTTATAGAGCCGCACGATGAGCGCCACCATGGCGCTGCCCATGTAGCTCAGCGGAGTCAAATCGACGAGCACTTTGGGCGAGGGGGCCGCGCTGATGCGGTCCACGATTTCTGTCCCGACCCGTTCAATGTCGGCCCACTGCTTGTCATTCAATTCAGGAAGCAGTGTGATCGTCAGACAGCCGTTGAGGGATTCAAAGCGGTAGTAGGTCTCGCCTGCACTCACGGCTGCATCTCCACGTATTAGTAAATCCACGGACAGTTGCGCGAATTGGCCCGCGCGCCGAAGGCCGTCGAGTCCGTGCGGCCACGAGAGAAGAACAGATGACGAACGGAATTAGGACGAAAAACGCCTCTATCATGTAGTGAACGCTGTTACGATGCAACCGCCCCATTGCAAAATCGTCAAAACCGGCTCGTGCGGCCCGGAATTTGGTGAATGGCTCGGCCCGATGCGCAGGGACGTCGAAAAATCGCGGCTGTCGGAACAGGAGTCGCAACGGCCCGCCCCGAAACGAACGACCCAAATTTTTCGAGCGAACTGTCACCAACGACGGTCGGCTCTGATCGCTTGAGACTCTGCGCGCATTTTGTTTGACACCCAGTTTTTGCGCCGCCTATAATCGACTTACTCCCCGAAATCTCGCAAGGTTCCCCAGAACATTCGCGCATAAGCACTCGATTGGGCTGAGATCCAACCCACAGGCACTGATCTTTCGGCTGCTGCAGGCTGCGGCATGAACGGCTCAGGAGGACGTCACCGAAACGACTCGTGTTGGAACCTGGCGAGGCACACGAGACGTTAACAGCGGGCGTCGGGCTTTTGGCGAAAATCGCATCTCCGGGCCGGAAACAGCAGCGCTCATGACAAAGTTCGCTAAGTGCCTCGTAGTCTTTGCGGTCGGCGCTTCATTCGCCTTC
>DASZIA010000191.1:0-3640 GCA_035949535.1 Planctomycetaceae bacterium
CGCCAGTCTGACGTTTTCATTCACCTGAAGCGCCGGACTACCGTACAAGCAAGCGTTCTTGAGGCCGCTCAGCGCGACAATCTTGACCGCTTCGCTCTGGCCCTCTTTTTCGAGCACTTCCATCAGCGCGTCGAACGCCGGAGTGTAAAACTCTGGTGCCGCTTTCGTGGCGGGATTGAATTCTTCGATGAACATGTTGGCCAAGAGCACGGCCGCGTTGAGCCGCACGTAGTAATGATTGCTGGCCAACTGCAGCTCACGGCAGTCTTTGATGATTTCCTGCATCATGAACAGGCGGTATTGCCGTTGATCGGCCGCCGGCTTGGTGCTTGCCGACATCCGGACCGAACGCAAGAGCAGCTGCACGAGATCCGACAGAAGAAAGCGCTCAGCCTTGGGATCCCGCAACGCCGGGAGCGTCATGGCTTTGAGTTGCGCCAGGATTCCGTCCTGAACGATCTTGTCCGACTGCGCGTCGCGATCCCCCTTCTGGACGCGGGAGTTGAAATCGCTGCGGGCCTTGCCCTTGTTCCAAGTCTTCCACTCTTCGTCGGTGATCTTCGGATCGTTGAGCGTGAATTCGGCCGGTCGGGGCGGAGGGACGATGACGCCGCGCGGCAGCGCCTCCCGATCCACTTCGTTCGACGACTTAGTCGAGTCGTCGTCCTCTTTGGCCTTCGCTTTTGCTGAGTCCCCTCCGTCGTCAGGCTTTTTGTCGCCTTCGCTGCCGGGCGGAGCTTGTTCCTTCTTTGCGGTATCCGGGGTCTGCGACGGCGGGTCTTGTGACTTCGCCGTTGAGCCAAACATCGACACCACGAGCATCGCGCCGAGGAGCACTGAGAAAGGCCACCAGGGGCGTGACCGCGAGGCTTTCGAATGGGTGGTCGCGCGTCGCAAAGCCACAGGTGACCCCGTCAATGATCTCGTTGTCGATTCAAGCCGGCAGGCTGTCGATCGGTGCACCGAGAGATCCTTCACTCTGCGTTCCACTCGGGCCAAGAGGGATCGGGCTGCTTCAGAGCCGTGGTAGAGCGTCACGAAGCGCCGCGGCCGTTCAGGCCACTCAAGTCAGTGATCAGCCACTCAAGTTGATGCGAGCCACTTAAGATGAAGCGGAAGAATCGATAAGAGCTGCGCGCGCCCGGGGAAATCGAGCATTTTGGAGGAATATCCTAGTGGTCAAAGGCCCAAATGACCACGAATCAAATGTGCACCAACGCCGAGATTTCGGCCTTCCTTACTTTACGTTATCACCCCGTTTTTGCGACTGTCAAGGACGTTTCGTGAGGCTCCCACCGATTCTACGTCCTGATCGGCTTCGCTGACGGGTTAGTCCGTACGGGAATCTACCGAGCGGGCGGCTCCATATGCGGAGTATCCCACTCCCTGCACAATAGAGACTCCTTCAGGTTCGTTTTAGTTCCGCAATCCTTCGGAGCTTGCGATGGCCGCATCGTCGTCGGCGATTTTGTACTCCGATCCCTGGTTTTTGCGACACGAAACGGGCCGGCATCCCGAGTGCCCGGAACGGCTGCGGCGGATTTCCGCCCATCTGGCGGCAACCCGGCTCGATCAACGATTCGATCGAGGGACGGTGCGTCCGGCCACGCTCGAGGAGCTGGGCCGTATTCACGATGTCGGCTACATTCGGCAGGTCGAGGCCTGGGCGAGGGCAGGGGGCGGACACGTCGAGGCCGACACGATCATGAGTTCCGATTCCTACGAGGCCGCGTTGCGTGCGGCCGGGGCAGCGGTGGCGGCGGTCGAAGAGGTCGTTTCCGGAGCGCATCGCCGCGCGCTGTGCCTGGTTCGACCGCCGGGCCATCATGCGCTTCCCGACGCCCCGATGGGTTTCTGCCTGTTTAACAACGTTGCAGTGGCGGCGAAACACGCCGTTGAGAGGTTGGAATTGTCCCGGGTGTTGATCGTCGATTGGGACGTGCATCACGGCAACGGCACGCAGGACTCCTTTTATTCAGACGGTCGCGTGCATTTCTTTTCCGCGCACCGGTTCCCCTTTTATCCCGGCACGGGCGACACCAATGAAACGGGGACCGGCCCCGGGCTGGGCGCGATCTCCAATCTGCCGCTGCGGTTTGGCCTCTCGCGCCGCGAATACCTCGAACGGTTCCAGACGGCGCTCGAGCGGGCCGCTCGACACGCGCAACCCGAATTGATTCTGATCAGCGCCGGCTTCGACGCCCATCGGGCCGATCCCGTCGGCTCACTGGGTCTCGAGAACGAGGATTTTGTCGAGCTGACTCAAATGCTCGGCGAGTGCTCGGAGCAGTATTGCGGCGGAAAGATCGTGAGCTTGCTCGAGGGGGGCTACAATCTCGACGTGCTGGGCGAGTCGGTGCAGGCGCATATCGAGGCACTGGTTCCAGAAACGCAAGAACCGGCGGGCTGACACCCACCGCTCGCCAAAGAAAGGGGCCGGGGCCAACGCCCGTGCGATGGTCCCGGCCTCGTGAAAGTCACTTACTGCAAAAGCGGTTATTTGCGAATCCCGAGGAGCGTCGTTCCGCGAGGAGTGCGGATCTGGAAGATCAGCCCCTTCTTGAGGGACACGCCCTTCATGGCCTCTTGGAACTGCTCGGGGCTGGCGACGGAGTGCTTGTTGACACTCTCGATCACCATCCCTTCGCTGAGCCCGGCTTCCGCCGCGACGCTACCCGGCTTCACCGTGCCGACCACGACGCCCTTCGCATCTTTGATGCCCATTTTTTCCGCCACTTGCGGCGTCAGCTCTTTGACTTCGATTCCGAGTTCCTCGAACGACATCGGTCCGTTGGGGTTGGCGTTGTTCTCGTTATTCCCCTCTTCGGACTCTTCCCGCCCGAGACTCGTATAGTGTGACGGCATCTCCTGCACGGTCACCGGAATCGACATCCGCTTGCCGTCGCGGACAATCGTCATCGGGTAGGTCTTTCCGACCTCCATCCGCTCGACCGCCCCAGCCAGGTCTGACGGTCCATCAACCTTCTGGCCGTTGAAGTCGAGAATCACGTCCTGCGTTTTGAGGCCGGCCTTCTCGGCAGGCGAATTCGGTTTGATTTCGCCCACGATCGCGCCTTCTCCTGCATTGACGTGCAGCACCGCGGCCAGCGTCCCGTTGACTTGTTGAATTCCCACGCCCAGATACGCCCGTCGGACTGAGCCTTTGGTGATCAGCTGATCCGAGACCCAGTGAGCCATGTTGATCGGCACGGCAAAGCCGACGCCGTCGTAACCACCGCTTCGCGTCGAGATCGCCGTATTGATGCCGATCACTTCGCCGTCCAGATTCAAGAGCGGGCCCCCGCTGTTGCCCGGATTGATTGCGGCGTCGGTCTGAATGAAGTCTTCGCGGTCCGTCTTATCGATATGGCGTCCCTTGGCGCTGACAATGCCGGCAGTCACCGTCATATCGAGACCAAACGGGCTGCCGATCGCGAGCACCCAGTCGCCGACTTCTGCCTGGTCGCTGTTGCCCAGTGGCAAAGCCTCAAAGTGTTCCCCCGACGCCGGGTTGACCCGCAGAATGGCGATGTCGGTGCGAGGATCGGTCTTGATCCCAGTAGCGAGGTATTCCCGACCGTCGGCGAAGCGGACCTTCACCTCGGAGGCGCCGTTCACAACGTGGTTGTTGGTCATGATG
>DASZIA010000192.1:0-2800 GCA_035949535.1 Planctomycetaceae bacterium
GCCATGTGGGCGATGTTCACTCGGTGCTTTCCGAGAATCGTGCCGATAAAGCCGATCAGTCCCGGCACGTCGCGATGTCGATAGATCAACATCAGCCCATCGAGGTAAGCGTCTAAGTGGAAGTTTCCGAGACGGACAAGCCGCAAGAACTCGTGGCCGAATGTTGTTCCGGCCGCATGCAATTCCCCGTGGTTGGTCACGACCGTCGCGGTGATCAGTGTCGAGAAGTTCCCCGCTTCGCTGGTCGACGACTCGGTGATCTCAATGCCCCGCTCCTTGGCGAGCAGCTCGGCATTGACGATATTGGCCTGCTCGCCGAGAGCAGATTCCAGCAGCCCGGCGGCAAAGCTGGCCGTCATCAACTTGGTCTTTTTGGACGCCGCCTCGCCGCGGTACTTTACCTGCGCCGATCGGACGCTGGCGCCGCGGCTTTGCTGTGCCAACAGGAGCCCGAGGCGCCGGGCCAGGTCGAGGTGCCGTTCGACATCCTCCATCTCCTTGGCGGTGATCGGCGCCATGTTGACCGCGTAGCGCACCTCGTTCCGCAGGAGGAATCCGACGAGGATTTCGGCCGCTTCGATCGCGACCAATTCCTGGGCCTCGTCGGTCGAGGCGCCCAGGTGGGGCGTGCACATGGCGTTTGGCAGGCCGGGCAGCGGACTGTCGACCGGCGGCTCCTTTGTGAAGACGTCGAGAGCGGCTCCCGCCACGTGTCCGGACTTCAAGGCTTCAGCGAGGTCGGCTTCGTCGATGATGCCGCCGCGAGCGCAATTGATGATCCGCACGCCCTTCTTCATTCGGGCCAAACGGGGGGCGTTGACGATGCCACGCGTTTCTTCGGTGAGCGGCGTGTGCACGGTGAGATAGTCGCACTGCTCGAGCATCGGGTCGATTTCTCGGAACAGCTCGATCCCGTGCTCGCGGGCCCGCTCTGGTGAGAGAAACGGATCGTACCCCAGCACGCGCATTTCCAGACCGCGGGCCCGCTCGGCGACCGCCAGGCCGATCCGTCCCAGCCCTAGCACCGCGAGGGTCTTGCCGGCCAATTGAGTGCCTGTGAACTTGCTGCGCTCCCATTTGCCGGCACGCATACTGGCGACTGCCTGGGGGATATTGCGGGAAAGCGACATCATCATGGCGATCGTGTGCTCGGCCGTGCTGGTGGTATTACCGGCCGGCGTGTTCATCACCACGATTCCTTCGCGCGTAGCCGCCGCCAGGTCGATGTTGTCGACTCCCACTCCTGCACGGACGATTGCCTTGAGCCGCCGCTGGCCTTTAAGGATCGCTTCGGTGAGCTTTGTCGCGCTACGGATGATGATCGCGTCGGCCTCGCCGAGTGCCTCACGGACCTGCTCTGGAGTGAGCCCCGATCGAATGTCGACTTCGATATCCAGCGAAGCCTCGCGCAAGATCTGCAATCCGGATGCGGAAAGATTGTCAGTAATCAAAATGCGATGCATGAAACGGCTCGATTTGGACGGAATGCCTGGACCTTTGCGGACGGTAGCAAAGATAGGCCCAGGCGACCACCACGTCCTAAAGATGCGCCGGATCGTCGTTTCGCTGCGAGGTGACCGTGGGCCACGTCGGCGGTGCGACCGCGACCGTGGGAACGGTCGTCGATGGATAAGCGGCGATCGGAAAGCTGCCAGGATTCGCGGCAATGACGCTGGGCGTAGCGCCGCCGAATCCGTTGGATTCGCGCAAGGCGGCCAGTCGTGATTGAACATCCGGCTGCATCCAGTTTCCGCGCAGCGATCGCTGGTACATCGCCATCGCTCGTTCGGTCTGTCCTGTCTGCTGGTAGAGCTGACCGAGTTGTGCCGTCGCGATGGGATTTCCAGGATCGAGCGCGAGGGCCCGATACAAGGCCTGCTCGCTCGCAAGGCTGTCGCCGTTCTGCCGCTCGATCCAGGCAAGCTCAATCTGTGCACCCGGAAGGCGCGGTTGGGCCGCCCCCCACGCTGAAATCAGCTGCAGCGCCTCCACTTGCCGGCCCTCTTCATTCATCAAAGAGGCCAGGCCGTGATACGAGGGCTGATGACTCGGATCGAGCTGTATGGCGTGGCGATAGGTCTGTTCGGCAACGACCGGGTCGCCGGTGCGCTTGATCGCGCAAGCCAGGTTGTAGACAAACGACGCATTCAGCGGATCATCGGCTACGGCCCGATTGAATTGCACCCGAGCGGCGACGTAATTCCCCTGCCGATAGTCCCACATCCCGACTTGGTTGTTTACGTGCCCGTTCATGGAGTTGCAGCCGCACGCGGCCACAATGGCCGCGGTCAGTACCCAACCGGCCATTCGGGGGCGCGGAAGACGAGCGGCGCTCGCAAACTCGACCCAGACCGTCATTTGAACACTTTGACCGCAACCGATCACCCGCAGAGGCGTGCCTAGCAGGGAAGTCCAGGCAAGATCGGTCGTTAGGGAAATTCACGAGAGAGAATGAAAGGTGCGGCAGGTTAGCGATCGGCAAAAACTGCCGCAAGAGCATTCTGGACGGGCGCACCGGCGACGTCAGCCGGCCGGATCCGCGCCCGTATCGGTCTTACGCGGTTTCCGCGTGCTCTTGCTCGTGCGCGTCTTTTTTGGCTTGGTCGCCGAGTGTTCGCTTTCGATCTTCGAGAGCACCAGTTCGGTTCCGTTGATCGAAACATTGAACTTCGACAAGAACGTCATTCCCAAAAGAAGCGGCGCGTTTTTCGCCTCAGGGGGCAGCACGTCCGCCTCGACGTGCTCGGCTGGGAATTTACCCACGCGCACCGAATCGAGCAGCACCCGCTTGCCCTTGACC
>DASZIA010000193.1:0-7536 GCA_035949535.1 Planctomycetaceae bacterium
ACCGGACGGACGGTCAGCTACACACTTGGCTCAACGGCCTACTCGATCGAACCGTCCCGGAGCCTGGCCCATAACGACGGGACCCAAGTGATCGCGTTTGACCGCGGGACATCGTTCGGGCAGGCGAGCTACACGCTGCAGCCCGGTACCTACCGCTTTGTCATGACGAACACAGGCTGGGACCTCCGCGCAGTAAGTGAGCAGATGGCTGCCAACAGCGCGGCGTATCCTGAGTAGATTCGCTCGGCCCGCGCCTGAACGATGCCGACCCACGGGGAAGGTGTCCGACGACCTTGGCCCCGGACCTGTCGCCGACTCGCGGCGGCATGTCCGGGGCTGAATCGTCCGAGGCCAGACAGAACAACGCAAAAAAGGGTCGAAAACTGCCAAATGCCTGAGGCAAGTCGCGGTCGAAACTCGCCACTGTGATTGAGACGAAGATTCCCACCCCACGACCGCGACGCTTTCAGACCCGTGCGAGGAGCGAGCATGAGACCCTCCCAGCCTCTAGCATCCTTGGCAAAGCGACTCAACGACGTCCGGGGACATCGAAGCGATTCAAGGCGGGCTAAGCGGCGAAATGGTCGGATCGCCGCCGCCATCCAGTCGGCCATCCTTCGATCCGAGGTCGAGCTGCTGGAAACGCGCCTGCTGCTGACAGTCACGGCCCCGGCGTCGGCAACCGTGCTCCAGGATCGCACTCTGTTCTTCTCCCAAAACGCAAAGGATTCGATAACCGTTTCGGAGGCTAAGGCCATTGCCGGCAACCCCCTCGAGCTCACGCTCAGCGTCACCCACGGGACGTTGACGCTGGGGGGTACGGCCGGGCTGAGCATTATCGCCGGCGCCAACAACTCGCCGCAGATGTCGGTGTTCGGAACGCCCGATTTTCTCAATACGGATCTGATCGGGCTCTCCTACACACCGACGCCCGGATACAGCGGCGACGATTCGCTCAAGCTTTCCGCCGGCAGTAACGCTGGCTCGGCGAATATTTCCCTCTACATCAACACCTGGACGAACTCGACTTTCGCGTCGCTCGTATCGGAGCAACAAGCGACAGGCGGCGAGGGGCTCGACTTGGGATCGGAGTTCACACTCCTGCTTCCCAACGGCGATGTGATGGTGCACGGATCCGGCCAGGAGGTCAACGGGTCCTTCGTCCCCTCGGCCAACTGGTACAAAATCACGCCTGACAGCACAGGAAACTACGCCAATGGAACATGGACGCAATTGACTCCGATGCATGTCGGACGGCAAGATTTTTCGTCCGTCGTGTTGCCCAATGGAGACGTGTTCGTCCTGGGGGGAGAGTATGCCACCGATGGCCAGGTGCCGGATTTGACCACCGGCACCGAAATGTATAGTGACTCCGCCGAGATCTACAATCCGGCGACGAACGTCTGGACCACCGTTCCACCCGATCCTCACCACTATACGGGGATCAATTTCTCGGGCCTGGGATATACGCAGACCATCAGCGGGAACTTTGCCGGGGACCAGCCAAGTGAAGTGTTGCCGAATGGCAATATCCTGATCGGTAACATCTTCGACAACGGGACGGAGATTTTTAACCCCAACAATTTGAAGAATCCCTGGTCAACTGGGCCCGCCAAGGTCCATACGAACGACCAAAGCGCTGAGGAGAGCTGGGTGAAGCTGGGCAACGGCGACATCCTCACTTACGACATCTGGTCCAGTATTGCCGACCAAAAGGGAGAGGCGGAACTCCTCAACACGTCCACGATGAAATGGTCCGATGCGAGCCATGGCATCTTGCGGTTCCTGAGCACGGCCGCGACCGATGACGAACTGGGCCCCGCCCTGATCGGAGTCCGCGGCGGAGACGCGCTCTTCACCGGTGCCAACGGCCGCACGGAAAGCTACAACCCCAACACGAATTCCTGGTCGGTGGGTCCTCAACTCCCCGACATCCCAACGCCGAACGGGATGTTACAACTGACCGCGGGCGACGCGCCGGCGGCGGTCTTGCCCAACGGCGATACGTTGATGGCGCTGTCACCCGCTGTCACGGCTTCGGGCAATTTCCCGGGGCCGACTTCCTTCTACGAGTTTGATCCGGTCACCGGAGTTTTCGCAGACGTCACTCCGCCGCTCAACGTGTCGAACGAAGGAGGCAACAGTTTCAACGATACGATGCTGGTCCTGCCGTCAGGCCAGATCCTGATGACGAACGCTACGTCACAACTCGCCTTCTACACGCTCGCCCCCGGTGACGGCGCCAACCCGACGTGGGCACCCACGATTACGAGCTTCACGAAAAATGCCAACGGCAGTTACACGCTGACGGGTACTCAACTCAACGGGCGGGACGAAGGTGCGGCCTACGGCGACGACAAACAGATGGCGGAGAACTACCCCCTGGTGCAGATGATCGACCTCGAGACCGGGACCGTTTACTATGCGACGACCTCGAAGTGGAGTTCGACTGGCGTCGCGACCGGCAGCACTCCAGAGACGGTCAACGTCGTCCTGCCGCCGGGGATTGGCAGCACCGGCGACGTTCCGTTCTTAGTGTTCGTCATCGCGGACGGGGTTCCCTCGGTGCCGATCGAGCGATACTTTGCGGGGCCGGGACCGTCACAAGCTGTCGCGGATGGGGCTTTTTCGCACCTGGTCAACGGCGGCCAATTCTTCCGCACGGGTGCTCTCTCCGCGCTCGGCGCCAACGACAGTTCCTTCGCGGCACTGGTTCCCCTGACGCCGAGCGTCGCGAACGTCACGCCCCCGTCCGTGTCAGCACCCGGGGCGAGCCTCGATTCGCCCTTCAACTCGACGTCGACGACTGTCTCGCCGGTCTCGTCCAACCCAGCGCGAATCAGCGCGGCGCTGGACAACGCCGAAAGCGTTCAATGGGCTGGTCTCAGCGCTGCGCTCGACATCCTCAGCGCCTAGGGCGAGGGGAAAGCGATGAACATTGACGACCGACGCATGCGGATGGCGATTTTTGTCACGGCACTGACGACCGCGCTCATCCAGCCGGCGCTTGGCGGTCGTCCCGGCGCGGGCGGTCGCTCGATGCCGTCGCGCGCACCGTCGGGATCTTATCGTCAGCCGCAGGGCGGCGCCGGGGCCGGCAACGCGTGGCCGAACGGCCGGAATTCCGGCACGAACCCCACTCGTTTCAGCCAGCCGTCGCCCACGAATTTCTCAAAGCATCAATCTAGTCCGTACTGGAAGAAGTATGGTGGTTGGGGCAAATCGCACGGCCCCTGGCATCACCGGTTTGGATGGGGTTGGGGGAGCTGGCTCGATCCCTGGTGCAGTTGGCCCTGGTACGAAGCAATTCCCGTAGCCGACTACGTCAACGCCTATACCGACTGTGGCGGCGTGATGATCGATGGGATCGATTACTCGATTCCCATCTCCCAGATGCCTGCCGACACTCTCACCGGAGCTGACTCCGATCTCTACGCGGCGGCTCGAGCGGCTTTCTTGCGCGGCGACTTAGACGGTGCCCTGAGCGCCATTTCGCAGGCCATCGTGCAAATGCCGCACAACCGCGATCTGCATCAATTCCACTCGCTCGTGCTCTTCGCAAAGCAGGACTATTGCAGGTCTGCCACCGTGGCATACGCCGTGTTGGAGGACGGACCTGGATGGACATGGGACTATTTGCAAGCGTTTTATTCCGCGCCCGACATCTACACAGGTCAGCTGCGAAATCTCGAACACTACGTGTCTGCTAATCCGTCGGAAGCCAACGTCCGGTTTCTGCTTGGCTATCACTACCTCATGCTCGACCACACCGACGTGGCTCGCCGGCAATTGACCCAGGGCGTCGAGCTGCGACCGGCGGACAAGCTGGCCGCCCGCATCTTGACGGGGATCGGAGAGGCTCCGACCACGACCTCCGTCGCTGTCGACAACAGCCGTCAGACGGCCGTTAACAGACCGACGACCAGTCCGCCGGTGACCGATCCCATCAATGCCGCGCCGGCGATTGTCGGCACGGCCAGCCCTTCACTCACGGGCACGTGGAAGGCCGATCCCGAGAAAAAGGTGCACATCGAACTGGCTCTGGGTGACGACGGGCGGTTCCAATGGAAGTTCGCGACGAGCGGCCGATCCAAAGAATTCAGTGGGAAATACAAACTCAACGGCCAGACTCTCGCGCTCATCCGGGATGCAGACAGTGACGCGATGGAGGGGACGATCGAACGCACAGGAGACAACAGTTTCCGGTTCCGAATGAAGGATGCCGAAGGGGACGATCCGGGCCTTAAATTTGCGCGCTAGTTCACTGCTCGAATTGCCGCGCTCTCGAAGCACCGCTGATGTGAGCGCTTCGTGGGCTCAAGAATCGCTCATGCATCACAGCGATCGGACTTCGCTCGTCCGCCAGCAGTCGGTGCATCACGCCCGGGCTGCCGATCTAATGCGTTGTCTCGAGTTTCAGGTCGCTTCGCATCACCATCACCTGATACGGGTTCCAGGTTGACATCGTGTAGTAGATGCGGCAGCGGCCGTCGACGCCGGTGGTGAAGCGAGACATGATGTACGGACCGTACTCGCCGCCCCATTCTTCGACGCGCTTCGGGTCACTCAGTCCGTCGCCGTTTTTCTGGGCCTTGGACGAGATGTGCATGAAGTGTCCGTAGCCGCCGTCGCGGCCGGGCTCAAAGATGACCGTCCCTCCCGACCACGGACCCCAGGGCGCCTCGGCCGATCGCAGGGTGATTCCGCGCGGATTCGCCGCGTTATAGAGCATCAGGTACCGCTTGAGGGGCCTCGCGTAGGACACCGAGAACTCGCCGACCTGAGGTTGTTGAAAGAGCGGGACGGCCTGCGCTTCGTGCGGCGACCAGCGCGGAAATCCCTTTGGGCCTCGTCCGATGAAGTACTCGAGTTGCGATCGGTTTCCGATCAGCGCCGGTTTGGTGCGAGCGAGATACACGTTGCTCTTGCGGTAGTCGCCGCTGCCGTAGATGTACAGCCAGTCCTCGGCCAGCCAAAACGAGACATTGATGAACTTGGTTCGCGACAATTCGTGGAGCAGTTTGAATGTCCGGCCGTCGTCGTGCGAGCTAGCGACGACGGAGCGGCCCATCGTCTTCGGTTCGGTGTGGTCCGTCGTGCACACGACATAGATCGTGCCGGCAATGGAAATGCCGCCCGAGGGGATTTCAAACGCTCCTTGCTTGATCCCGGGCACAGTCAGCGGCAGCCACTTGCCGTCTCTGGCCCTGTAGAAATGGAGCACGATCTTCGTAGGATCCTGGCTCTCGGTCCAGGCCAGCACATCCCGCGCTCCCGGTCGCCCCCAGGTATCGCCGAACAAGAAATACAGTTTACCCTTGTGCTCGAACGAGCTGCCCAGGTCGGTGGCATCGACGCCAAATCGCTTTTGAGTCTGACTGAGCGTCGGTCTTCCCACAGCTCGATCGAAGTCGCCCGTCAATTGGCAGACTCTCTTCGTGGAGTCGGGAACCCAGACCAACTCGTTGGGGCCAGCCGCCACGGCCGACGAGATTGCGATGGCCGCGACAACGATTGAAAGGACGAACGCGAAACGCATCGGGGTCGTTCCTGGCCGTGCGACAAGCCTTGCTACAACGTGAGGTGGCGGTCGCCTTCCTCCAGTATTTTTCGAGCGCTTTGCCGTGCGCGCGGATAATCCGCCGGATCGTATCCTCTGCCGTAGGGCATTTTCCACGTGCCCGCGCAACCGACGCACTCAATCCCTCCAGATTTGTCATCTTCGAACGAGTCGAAGTGTTCCGTGCGGGGTTTATATGGTAAGAGACTATTAGTAGAAGGGCGCGCCACAATTCTTCGACTCGGGCCTCTGAAGGCGGATTTCCCCATGGGCACGCCGCGTCTAACTGGTCGCTTCGTGCAGGCGGATCCCACTGGGGCGATTGCCGTGCGGAGCACAAGCGTTTGCCTGACCTTCTTCCTGCTGTTCTCGAGCGCCTTCGCCGCGCCCAAACCCCTCGAGCAGCACCCAACGAAGGAAGGCGCCGATTTCTTCGAGAAACAGATCCGTCCGATCCTCGTGCGCAACTGCTACGAGTGCCATTCGGGTGACCCGAAGAAAGCCAAGGGCAACTTTGTCCTCGACACCCGTGAAGGACTCCGCAAAGGAGGCAAGTCGGGAGCCGTGATCGAACCGGGACACCCCGACCACAGCCTGCTGATCGAAGCGGTCCGTTACGAATCGCTCGAAATGCCTCCCAAGGAGAAGCTTCCCGACGAGGTGATCGAAAAGCTCGTGAAGTGGGTCGAGATGGGTGCGCCCGATCCGCGCCGGGGCAAGGCGGCCAAGGCTCGCGGCAAGATCGACTTCGTCGAAGCCCGGAAGTTCTGGGCGTTCCAGCGGCCGAAGGCCCTTCCACCTCCGCAGCCCCACGACGCAGCCTGGCCGGCGGGCGACATCGACCGGTTCATTCGGGCGCGGCAGGAAAAAGAGCGTCTGCGACCAATCGCGGACGCCGATCCTGTCACTTTCATCCGTCGAGTGACGTTCGATCTGACCGGCCTGCCGCCCACCATCGAAGAGGTCGACGCCTTCGTCGGGGATCAATCGCCGGATCCCTTCTCCACGGTCGTCGATCGCTTGCTCGCGTCGCCGCGGTTCGGCGAGCGCTGGGGAAGGCATTGGCTCGACGTCGTGCGCTACGGCGAATCGACCGGGAAAGAGATCAACCTCCCGTACCGCTACGCCTGGCGGTATCGAAACTACGTCATCGACGCCTTCAACGCCGACAAGCCTTACAACCGGTTCATCGTCGAACAGCTTGCCGGCGACATGCTACCGCCGAGAAATGCCGCCGAGCGGAGCGAGCTGCCGGTGGCGACCGGATTCCTGGCGCTGGGACCGAAAAGCGTCGCACTGGGTCCTGACCAGTACAACTACGACCTCTTCGACGATCAGATCGACGTCACGGGTCGCGCATTCCTCGGAATGACGATTGCCTGCGCCCGCTGTCACGACCACAAGTACGACCCGATTCCGACCACCGACTATTACGCGATTGCGGGCATTTTTCGCAGCACGAAGACATTTGCCGGCGTGCTGCCGGGTCGCAACCACGTGGTCGAGGTCAGCCTGCTTCAGCCGCCCGAGGCCGCCCGACTCGCGAAATCAAAATCCCAGACGCCGGACGGTGAACAGGAGGGCACGGGCGAGATCGGTCGCCTGGAAAAGGAAATTGAACGACTGCGTGCGCTGCTGCAACCGCCGAAACCACCGCCGAAAACTCCAAACAACCGTCGCCCGCCGCCTCGTCCCGTCCAGCGGCCGCCGGTCGATCAGAAGCAAGTGCGTGAGCAGATCAAGAAGCTGCAAGATCGCCTCGACAAACTGGAGATGGTGCCTTCGGGCTCACTCGACCTGGCAATGGGAGTTCGCGAGGGACTGCCGAGCAATTCCCCCGTCCTCAACCGAGGTGAATTGAAAGACAAGGGGCCCGAAGTCCCACGCGGTGTGCTCACGGTCTTGAAGACCGGCGACGCTCGCGTCGGTCCGCGGCACAGCGGGCGGATGGAACTGGCTCATTGGATCGCCAACAA
>DASZIA010000194.1:0-27263 GCA_035949535.1 Planctomycetaceae bacterium
AATCGGCGAGCTCGATCAGACGTGGCCGGTCGACAAGCTGATTCCCTGGCTCAACGCGTACGTCCCGTTCACGCCGCTTGCCAACGCCACGGGCCAACCTGCGATGTCGATGCCGCTCTATTGGAACGCCGACGGCCTGCCGATCGGCAGCCACTTCTTCGGCCGGCACACCGACGAAGTGACGTTGCTGCGGCTGGCGGCCCAGCTCGAGCAGGCGCGGCCCTGGACCAAACGGCGACCACCAGCGCTCGCGCGGGTGTAATATAAGTTCCATCGCGCACTTTTGGGTGGCTGGGGTCGGCGTCCTCGCCGCCCTCAGGTTCCTCGTGAAAACTGGCGCCACAGGCGCCTCGCCTGCGGCTCGACCCCAGCCACCCGAATCTCGAGGCCCGGCTAACCATGACGTGTCTTCTGCCCACGCTACGATGGTTACCGTCGTTTGCCATCTTCTGCGCGCTTGTCTCAACCGCATCCGCTCAGGAAGTCGGCGACGAAATCGTCGTCAAGCACGATCACGCAACCCTCCGTCCGGAAAAGGGGGCACCCGACGCGGTTGCCAAGGGCGACATTTTGAACGTCCTCAAGGTCCAGGGAGATCGATTTTTCGCGAGACGCCCGCAGGGTAAGAAAGGACAAATCGAAGGCTGGATCGACCGGTCCGAAGTATTGCAGTTGTCGCAGGGGCTGGAGGCGTTCGGCGACGAATTGAAGCGGCAACCAACCGCCGGTGCCTATGCCATCCGTGGGGCGATTTGGGCGGCGCTGCGCGAGTATGACAAGGCATTGGCCGATTTCGATGAGGCCGTTCGACGCGATCCCAACCAGGCCACGTTCTACTGCGACCGAGGCACCGCGCATTCGTACAAGCGGCAGAACGACCAGGCGATCTCCGACTACACGGAGGCAATTCGGCTCGATCCGCAATTCGCGACGGCCTACGTGCGACGCGCCTTTGCCTGGCGTGCCAAGGGCAACTTCGAAAAAGCCATGACCGATGGCGACGAAGCCCTGCGGATCAATCCGTCATTCGCGGCCGGACACACCGCGCGGGGCGCCGTCTGGATCTCTCGGAAGCAATACGGACTGGCGATTTCCGAATCGAGCGAGGCGATTCGCCTTGATCCGAACTTCGCCATGGCTTACGCCGGGCGCGCCTATGCCTGGCAGCTCACGCTGCAACATGCGAAAGCCATCGCCGACTATCACCAGGCAATTCGTCTAGATCCGAAGACCGCGAAGACCTATCTGAATCGCGGAATGGCCTACGGGGCAACGGAGGATTTCGAGCAAGCACTCGCCGACTACGACACAGCCATCCGCCTCGACCCGAAGGAATTCATGCCGTTGGTCCTGAGAGCGTGGTTAACGGCAACGTGCCCTGACCCGAGATATCGGGACGCCAAGAAGGCGCTGAAGGATGCCAAGAGAGCCTGCGAAATGACCGATTGGAAGGACGGAAATTGCTTTGGGGCCCTCGCCGCCGCGTATGCGGAAAACGGGGACTTTTTGAATGCCGTCAAATGCCAGCAAAAGGCGATCGACCTGGCTCCCGAGAACGAGCGACGGCAGCGGGCCGTGCTGCAGTCCCGACTCAATCTCTATAAATCGCAGCAACCTTATCACGAAAAACGCCGCACCTAAGTAGGGCAACGGCGCCGCCTGCCCCGCAAAAAGAAACAAACCCATGCGACCCGAGCGCTATATCGTCCTCTTCGGAATTCTGGCCGGTCTTTTCGCCTCGGCGATGGCGGTTCTGGCCTTTCGAACCGGCGTGACGCAGGAATTCTTCGAGTTCATTCATCCGCCGCAAGAGTACGCCGACAAGCTGGTCGAGCAAGCCACGGCGCTGCGCCTCGCGTTCTCGCTCGACAACCTGTTTTTGCTCGCCTACTCGGGTTTCTTTCTCTGGTTCGTGATCGAGCGCCGCGGCAAGGCGGACTCTACGGCGTTGAGCGTGCTCATCGGGTCACTGCTCTTAGCCAGCCTGCTCGACGCGGTCGAGAACTTTCACGTCCTGGCGATGCTCAATCGGGCCGAGATGCACCAGCTGCCCAGCGAGGGGGAAATCGAGCTGCAGTACATCCTGAGCGCGGTGAAGTTCACCGCCGGCTACTTCGTCGCGGTGATTTTCGGAATTCTGTACCCACGCGACACGATTCTGGCGCGTGTCGTCGGCGCCAGCACGGCAATTCTGTTTCCGATTCTGGGCGTGCTCGTCTTCACCACACCTGCGCCCTGGTCGGATCTTTGCGGCCTGGGGCGATTCTTATTCTTCGTGCTGGGCTTCTTCTCGAGCGCGATCGTGTATTGGAACCGGCCGAATCCGGCCGCGCCGGGCCGTGCTTGAACTTTGACCTGCCGTGCGGCATCGTAATGACGTTGCCAAAATGTTGCCCCGTCTCGACCGACCCACTCGAGGAACACGTCCATGTTGAAAACAGCCGCGACCGCTGGTTTTGTTGTGCTGACTTTTGCCGTGGCCGGAATTGCGATCGCCGCCGAAGATCACCATAAGGCGGCCAAGACCGACGCGCCCGGCTTCGAGCGGTTCAAGCAGCTCGAAGGGGAATGGGTCGGCACGTCCGACAAAGCGGAACACGCGGGGGGCCGTGCCGTCTTCAAGGTGACTTCGGCCGGATCGGCGGTCGAGGAGACGATGTTGCCGGGAACCGAGCACGAGATGATCAACATGATCCACCCGGACGGCGACGATATCGTGCTGACCCATTACTGCGCGCTCGGCAATCAGCCCGAAATGAAGGCCACGGACAAAATCGAGGGGAAAGACGTCGCGTTCAAGTTCGTGCGGGCCGGCAACATGAAGTCGACCAATGAGATGCACATGCACAATGTCACCTACACGTTCGTCGACAAAGACACGTTGCGAACCAAATGGGTCCACTACGTGAACGGTAAGCCGGCCGGCGACGTCGTCTTCGAATATAAGCGGAAAAAGTGAAGCTCGATTCTTAATCAGACGGCCGTGGGCTGCGGGCTCTTGCCCTCGCGCAGCCAGTCGAGGGCAACGGGCCACGCCGCGGCCCGGCTGCCGCGGAAGAAATCGATGTGCCCGAAGCTTGGGACGTTGAACCGGCTGGGCTCCAAGCAGGCCGATTGCTTGGGCGCCGACGGGAAGAGCCTCAGCAGGTCCTCGACGTTTCGTACGGTCGCGATCGAGTCGTCGCTCGCATAAAGCGAGAGAATCGGGGCGCGGAACTCGTCGTAGTAGTGACGCGCAACTCCGCGGCCGAATTCGTTCGCCACGTAGCCTGGCCGCAGGCACCAGCGCGACCACTGCCGCGCGACGCCCGCCGGCAGGTCCTCGCCCATGCCGACGGCTCGGCCCGGCGAGTAGCCCAAGCCCCAGGCCGTCGCCGGCAAGTAGAACCGCAAATAGCCGTAGGCGGCGATCGAGTACGGGAAGCGCAACCCCCAGACGTAGCCACTCGAAGCCGCCACCATCAGCACGCGGCGAATCGAGGTATGATTTGACATGAGTCCTACCAACTGCGCTCCCGCGCTGTGACCGACGACGTCGACCGCCTCTACTCCCGTGCGTTCTCTGAGCCAATCGAGGGCAGCCGGCATGTCGAACTGTCCCCAATCCTGTTTGCGGGCCCGGCAGTGCCGCACGTGCGACTCCCGCAGCGACGCGCCGATTCCCCGGTAGTCGAACGTGAGCACAGCGACCCCCTGCTCTGAGATCCACCGGGCAAAGGCCGTGTAAAAGCGCTGCGGCACATCCGTCGCCGCGCAGACCAACACGGGATTGGATCGCGGGCTGTTTGCTGCCGCAAAGAACCGTCCGGAAAGGGGTGTGCCGTCGGCGGCCGCAAATTCGACCGGTTGGGGTTCGGCTTTGCCGGACTCAACCCTATTCGCAGATTCGGTGGTCATCGCGTTCGCCGGTTCGCTCACCGCTTGACGTCGTAGTAGAAGAGGTCGGCATCCTTCTGCGATCGCCCCGAAAAGATCCGCCGCACGAATCCGGGATTGAGCACCAGGTACCAATCGCCGAACTGGTCGAACTTGCGACACGAGGTGACGATGTGTTCCTTCCAGATCGTCTTGAACGGCCTTCTTTTCGCTTTTCCATAGGCCTTGAGGCGATTGGCGAAGTCGAGATCCTCGACGCTGATGCAGCGCTCGTCAAACCCGCCGATGGCCCAAAAGTCGTCGCGCCGGCACCAAAACAGGCCGCCCGACACCCGGTGCTTGATCGCGAAGGGCAACAGCACAAAGGCCGTGGCCGCGATTCCCAGCGACCAGCGCTCGGGCCAGATCATCACGCCGCCGCCGATGTATGTCCCCGTCCGTAAAAGCTGCTCGACCGTGACCAGCATGCGGCGGCTCATACGACTGTCGGCGTCGATGGTGACTAGAATTTCACCGGAGGCCGCCTGGACGGCCGCATTGCGGATGCGGGCAATGTTGCGGGCCTCTTCGTGGACGATTGTCGCCCCTGCCGCCCGGGCGATCTCTTCGGTGCGATCTGTGCAGCGGTTGATCGCGACGACGATCTCGACCTCGCCGGGGAACGGTTCGCTTGCGACGGCGATCGACGCGAGACAGCCCGGCAGGAATTTTTCCTCGTTGCGGGCTGGAATGATCACGGAGAATTTCGGCATAAGTCGTCTCAAGTGCAGCGTCACACATTATCATTCGAGCGTCAACGAATGGGCGAAAGCCAGTAGAAACTCAAGAGACCATTGAGCCGCGACCGGCTTTAAATCAGTCAAATATCACTTATGCCTGCCGCCGTCGGGACCGACATCAACCGAGCCGCATCGCTGCTTGTTCAGGGCGGCTTGGTCGCCTTCGCGACCGAGACCGTTTACGGTCTGGGGGCCAATGCTTTCGACACCCGGGCCGTGGCGCGGATTTTTGAGGTCAAAGAGCGGCCGCGGTTTGATCCGCTGATTGTCCATCTCGGGGACGCCCGCTGGTTGTCGGATGTCGTAACGTCTGTCCAGCCGCTGGCCCGACAGTTGATCGATGCGTTTTGGCCGGGGCCGCTCACGCTCGTTTTGCCCAAGACCGATCGCATACCAGATCTAGTGACGGCGGGGCTTCCCACGGTCGGCGTGCGAATGCCGTCGCATCCATCGGCGCTCGAACTGCTGCGGCTGGTCAAAACGCCCGTCGCGGCACCCAGCGCCAATCTGTTCGGCCAGGTCAGTCCGACGAGCGCCGAGCACGTCGCCCAGCAGTTTGGATCGCGGGTTGACTACATCCTCGACGGCGGCCCGTGCGCGGTGGGAGTGGAGTCGACGATCGTCGATCTCTCCAGCGAGCAGCCGACGCTGCTCCGACCCGGGGGACTGCCACTCGAGGCCCTCGAGGCCCAAATTGGTCCGATTCAGATGGCAGGCTCGAAGTTGGGCGAGAATGAGGCGCAGGTTTCCCCCGGCCGCTTCTTGCGGCATTATGCCACCCGCACGCCGCTCGTCATCGCCGATTCCGCCGAGACGCGCCCGCACGCCCGACGCGTCGGACTGTTGACGCTGGCCTCGGAACCGGACGACGACCGTTATGTCGCAGTCGAAGTTCTTTCGCAGCGCGGCGATCTCTCAGAGGCCGCGGTGAACCTCTTTGCCGCGATGCGCCGATTGGACGCGCGGGGACTCGACGTGATCGTGGCCCGCCTCGTTCCCGAAGCAGGCCTCGGCCGCGCAATCAACGACCGACTACGACGTGCGGCCCGGCGCTTAGAGCACCCTCCGCCCTGCTAATAATTCTCCAAGCCGGCATCCGATTTCGTGTGTTGACAGGCGGTGCTCCCGTGTTAGGATGGCCGCCGACGTGGGTGTCGCTCCGGGCTTGGCGCTTGGAGTGGAGAATAGGGAAAACGGTGCAAATCCGTTGCGGTCCCGCCGCTGTAACCGGGGACGAAAGCCGCAAGAAACCACTGCTTCGTGAATTCGCGAGTCCGTCGCGACGTTGCGAGGCGGGAAGGTGCGACAAGTAGGCCGATCCGGAAGCCAGAAGACCTGCCCATTCGTCGTTTTGAATTCGGCTCTTTCGAGGAACGAAGACGCTGGCCTCTTGCGCCGCCCGCGCCCCACAGTGCGCGCTCGCGGTGAGTTTCCGGCACCGTCCGCAATCGGCGTTCCCGCGTGCGCCTTCCGCAGGGCAAGGCGTCGATCGTCGCGCGACCGGTCCGGGACGAGTGACTCTTCGCGCCGCGACCGAGCCGTCTGCGTTCGGGCTGCCGGACCTTTGTAGCCGACGGCTCAAGACAACGAGGACTTGTCATGTTCAAAGGCGAACGGTTTCGTAAGGGTTCCCCGGGCTTCACGCTGATCGAGCTATTGGTCGTGATTGCCATCATCGCTGTGCTAATCGCGCTCTTGCTTCCCGCGGTGCAGGCGGCGCGGGAAGCGGCGCGGCGGACGCAGTGCAAGAGCAGCCTCAAACAGTTGGTGCTGGCACTTCACAACTACATCGAGGTCAATCACGGCCACCTCATGCCGTACAGCATCGACAACATAGTCGAGATCAATTACGTGATGAACGGCTTCGCGGGCCCACAGGGCAAGATCGGCTATTGGTTCGGCGAGGTCGACCAGACCCAGCCCGATCCGACAAAACAGCTCAATTTCACCCGCGGATTCCTGGCCCCTTACATGGAAACGAACCGGGCCGTCTACCAGTGCCCCGATCTGGGCGTCAACCAGGTCAGCGTGGTCCGATTCGGCCAGTTGGCATCGGGCTATGCCTACAACGGCCACTACCTGGGGCGGGGCATCAACTACAACTTCGACAATTTCCCCTTCGCGGTGAGTTCAAATCCCGTGACGGTCCGCCTTCGCGACGTGCGGGAGACGACGCAAACGATTGCCTTTGCCGACAGCGCCCAGGTCGAGTGCGTCGACTGGCCCACTTGTTCGCAGAACACATTCGAGGAGGTATGGCTCATCGAGCCGCCGTCGAATCAGTTTCCGACGATCCATTTTCGACACACCCGAGCTGCCAACATCGCCTTCGTCGACGGGCACGTCGAGATGATGACGCCGGTCTGGATTCCTCTCGATCCCGGCAATGTCCCCCCCGGGCAAGCGGCCCGAATGCAGGCCGATGATCTGGCAAACGTCAGCCCAGACGACACCTTTTATGCCAACGGGAGCAGCGGGCCGTTCTGAATCGGCAATCTGAATTGACGGTTTAAGTTGCCGGGAGGCCCACCGGCAATGCGCGGGTGGGCTTTCGGGTACTACAATTCGGTTGCAATGTTCCGATAAGGTTTGTTATTGAGACGTTCGTTGTCGGCTTGTGCGCCCTCTTCCGTTTCCCCGGGAAAGGGCTCCAGCCTGCCTGGAGCTTCCATGCACGCACCCCGTTTCATCGTCGTCTGCTTGCTGATCGTCGCACCGGCCTGTTTGCGGATGTTGACGTTCGAGTGGAATGTCGTGCCCATCGGGGCCCTGGCCCTCTTTTGCGGAGCCCATTTCCGCAATCGCACGCTCGCCTTTTTCATTCCCCTGCTCTCGATGTTCCTGGGCGATATCCTCCTCGCGGTCCAGACCCAAAATTCCCAGCTCTATTTGTTCCACACGTTGATGCCGTTCGTGTACGGCTGCTACGTTCTCAGCGTGGCGATGGGGATCGGCCTGCGGTCGTATTGGGACCGGTTGGACGAGGGAATTGGTCACCGCCGGACCGACTCGAAGGCGGGCTTAAACCGCAAGTACTCGGGCTTCTGGACGCGGGTCGTTCCGATCACTTCGCTGACAGTCGCCGGCTCGATTCTGTTTTTCGTCGTCACGAATTTCGGCGTCTGGTGGCTGTTTAGCACGTATCCAAAATCTTGGAGCGGTCTGCTCGCGTGCTACATCGCTGCGATTCCGTACTTTCGCGGAACGCTCGGAGGCGACCTGATCGGTTCGGCAATTCTGTTCGGCGGCGATCAGTTGCTGCGCCACGACGCGGTGGCGGTGCCGCAGTCGGAGCGGTTTTGACGTCGGGTTCGCCCTGAGATAAAGCGATGCCTGAGCCGCGAACCGAACCCCGAATTGTGTCGCTGATCGCCAGTGCGACCGAAATTGTCGCGGCACTCGGTTTCGGGCGGAATCTGGTCGGGCGCTCGCACGAGTGCGATTTCCCGCCTGACGTTCTCGCCCTGCCCGCCTGCTCCGAACCAAAGATCGACGTCCACGGGACGAGCCGACAGATCGCTGAGCGAGTGAAATCGCTTGCCGCCTCGGCGGTCTCCGTCTACCGCGTCTTTCCGGACGTGCTCAAGCGGCTCAATCCGACACACATCATCACGCAGACGCAATGCGAGGTCTGTGCGGTCAGCCTCAAAGACGTCGAGCAGGCAATGGCCGAAATGATCGGCGTCGAGCATCCGCCGCAAATAGTCGCCCTGGCCCCGATGGCGTTGGCCGACGTTTGGGCCGACATCCGCGATGTCGGTCAATCGTTGGGGGTGCCCGACCGGGCCGAGGCGCTTGTCGGCACGCTCCAACAGGAACTCGACGCGATCCGCGCGCGGGCGGCGTCCGCTGGCTCACGGCCCTCGATCGCCTGCCTCGAATGGATCGACCCGCTGATGTCATGCGGCAATTGGGTCCCCGAGCTGGTCGAGATCGCGGGCGGCCGAAACCTGCTCGGCGAAGCAGGCAAGCATTCGCCGTGGCTCGAGTGGAATGAACTGATCGCGTGCGACGCCGACGTCGTTGCCGTCATGCCCTGCGGCTTCGACATTCCCCGCACGAGGCTCGAGCTTTCGCCCCTCGTGAACGATCCGCGCTGGCGCACGTTGCGAGCGGTCCGCGAGGGTCGCGTCTATCTGACCGACGGCAACCAGTTCTTCAACCGCCCCGGGCCACGTTTAGTCGAATCGGCCCGCATCCTGGCCGAAATCCTGCATCCGGATCTTTTCGGCGACTCGCTGGAAGGGACCGGCTGGGTGCATCTCGACAGCCGATTTGCCGGGTCAGCTGCCATCGCCGGAAGTTGAGCCCATTTGGCGGCGAGTATGAGTCCGCCGGCGGCGGACGCACCACGCTCGTTGACGAAAGAAACGCGGTCGGCGGCGCACAGATCATCGCCCGCGTTCAACGGGTTCTCGCCCTGATGAGAGCGTCGAGCGAAATTCGGTTGGACGGCTCCCACACCTGCAGCACGAAAAAGAGGAGGGCATACAGGAGCTGAATGGCGACGGTCGGGTAGTCCTGCCGAATGGTCGTCCCCAAAACCAGCGCAATCATCCAAAGCCCGCCAGCAATCAAAGTCCACCGCGTGAGCAATCCCAGGCAGAGTAACGTGCCCAGGACGGCTTCCACCGGGGGTACGCTCAGGGCGAAGGGTCGCACCATCAACTCCGGCAAAAAAGTGTGCTGAAAGCTCAGCACCATCTGATCTGCGAAGGCAGACCAACCGCCGACAAACCGCGTGACGCCGTGAAAGAGAACGGCGACGCCGAGTGTGAAACGCAGAACGGCGTAGGACCAAACGGCATTCCAGGCCAGGGGACTCAGCAAGCCCACTCGAGCTTCGGGCTGTTGCCGGTCACTGCTCATGGCTCTTACCTCCTTTGCCCCCAATGTTTCGAGCCTGAGGAAGCTCCGAGGGCGCCAGTGGCAAGAAGAGTTCCACCGCTTGGGGGTTGATACGCAAATCGAGGGCGCTGCCGTGAGGCGCGCCGGCACCGCGCGTTCACTCTCGGTTCGAGCGGTGTGTCGCGTCGACTACAGGCAGCGCATGAACGCCACCAGATCTTGCTTCTCCTGGGCCGGGAGCTTGAGCTCTAGCACCAGGTTGAAGAACTCGACGGTGTCTTCCAGCGTCAGGCAGCGGCCGTCGTGCAGGTAGGGCGGGCTGTCTTTGATACCGCGGAGGGTGAAACTCTTGATCGGGCCGTCGCCGGCCTCCTGGGTAAAACGCTCCAGATGCAGGTCGTGCATCTGTTGGTCGAGATAGAACGGCGCCGGGTGGCACACGGCGCAGTGCGCCTTGCCGAAGAAAAGCTCCTCGCCGCGCCGCTCGCTGTCGGTCGCTTTGCCCCAATCGAGACGGCCCAGCACGTTCAGCTTGGGCGCCGGCGGGAAGTCGAGCATGTTCTGCATCTGGGCCATGTTCGTCACCTGAATGCGATCCAGGATGTTCATCCCCTTTTTCAGGGCGTGAATCGGGTCGCCGTTGAAGTAGGCCGTTCGTTGCTCGAACTCGGTGAAGTCCTCGACTGATCGCAGACTGCGTTTTGAGCCGTGAATGTGCTGGCGATTGACGCCGCGGAGGCTCACCGTGTCGAGGCGGATGCGGCGCTGTTCCGGCCGGCTGTCGGGCGTGATGTGGAATTCCCCGCTCGTATGTCCGTTGACGTGGCAATCAAAGCAGGTCACGCCCAAGCTCGGTTGAGCGGACTTGCGATCCTCGGTCGGGTTGAACTCCTCTTGCGGAAACGGCGTCAACAGCAGGCGCAACCCATCGAGTTGCACTGACGTGAGGATGTCCTGGAACAGGCGAGCGTAGTTATTGATCGAAACGACTTCGCCGCGCGAAACGTCGCCCAGCTCGGGGCGGTTCTGCAGAAACATCGCCGGCGGAAATTCGGGCAAGAAGGCCTCGGGCAGGTCGAAGTCGATGTCGTAACGCTGCAATCGCGGGAACATCTTGATCTGCATCTGCGGGAAGACCTGGCCGCCCAATCCGCCCCCCTGCGCGGGGTGGGGGAGCGTCTTATAGGGGAAGATGTTCTTCTGACGGATTTCGTCGGGGCGCATGCCGGCCAGCGCGTCCCAGTCCGTTCCCCGCGGAAGCCGCGCCGTCGGTCCGACGCACAGCGGCTTGCCGCGCGACATCTTGACCTCGGGATCGAGCCGCGGCTCGAGGTTGTAGCGGCTCTCCAAGAGTTTTCGCTGCCTGGCAATTGCGTCCGGCTTCCCGGCGACGCCCGCCTTGTAGATGTCCTCGAAGGTCATCCCCGGCTTCATAGCGCCGAGCGGATCACGATAGAAGTCAAATCCGTTCATGCCGCCGTGTTCCGGTTGGTCCGATAGGGCATCTGACGAGGGGACCGCCTTGGCGGGGGCGAAAATATCCGACAGGTCGTGCGGCGTCTTTCTCTGTTCCGGCCGCTCCATCGGCACTTGCGCCGGGGTCTGGGCATTGGCGACCGAGTCGTGCGGCGCCTGGGACGCAGGCTGCTGCCCATTTTGAGCGTGGACAGAGACGGCAAGTGCCAAGAAGGTCAACAGGCCAGCCGCCGCCGTTTCTTTCGTTAGGCCAAATCGCTGCGACATGACATCTCCTTTCAACAAGCGCGCGTTGATCGAAGGGGGTTGGGGAGGGCAACTTGTGTGCCGCCTGCTTCCCGCGTTGTGTCAGCGCTGATTTGGTGCGGCGCTAAAGATGAGAGTCCACGGTGGACAAGCGAGTTTTCAATCGACGCTGCCGTCCCCTCCGGTCGCCGGTGGTTTTGACCCGACCAAGCGAGGTGACCGCTCAGGGGTCGAATCGGAAGCCGCGAAGGCAGCCGCGCCTGGCTTGTCCGTCGCGTGGTCGCCGGGGGCGAAAAACGCTACGCTGAGAACAGCGGCGACCGTGACCGAGCGCTTCGACGAATTCGGTTGCCTGGATGCCTGCCCGCCCTGTTGCCTTCAAATACCCCGGAGACAAATCGTGTTGCGACGGCAAACCTTGTGTTGGACCGGCGTCCTCGTGCTGTGGGCTCTCCCGCTTGTGGCCGACGACGTGCATTGGCAGCGGATCAATCTCGACAAAACCTTCCGCTCCGAAGGCGTGGCCGCGTTCGACGTCAATCACGATGGCAAGATTGACGTTGTGGCCGGCGACGTCTGGTACGAGGCCCCCGACTGGAAGATGCACGAGATTCGCACGGCCGGCAAATACGACGGCTCGAAAGGCTACAGCAACAGCTTTTGCAACTTTGGTTACGACGTGAACAGCGACGGCTGGGACGACCTGATCCTAATCGGATTCCCCGGCGCTCCGTGCTTCTGGTACGAGAATCCCAAGAACGAGCCAGGGCACTGGAAGGAACACCTGATCTGGCACAGCGCCTGCAACGAGTCGCCCTGCTTTCTCGACGTCACCGGCGACGGCAAGCCTTCGCTGTTGATGGGTTCACAACCCGAAAACCAGGTCGGATATCTGCCGATCCCTTCTCGCGACCACGTCAACGACAAGTGGACGTTCTACGCCCTCGGCCACAAAGCTGACCCCAAGCAACAGGGCTTGGACAACGGCTCGCACAAGTTCTATCACGGAATCGGCGTCGGCGACTTCAACCGTGACGGACGCGACGATGTGATCATCCGCCACGGCTGGTGGGAGGCCCCGCAGGATCGCACGCAGGTCCCTTGGACTTTCCACCCTTTCGAAATGGATCGCACTGATAAGACCGTCGGCACCGAATGCGCGAATATCTGGGTCGACGATCTCGACGGCGACGGCGACAGCGATCTGATCTCGAGCTCGGCCCACTCCTTCGGCATCTGGTGGTGGGAGAACCTCGACGGCAAGCACCTCAAGCAGCACGTCATCGACCGATCGTTCTCTCAGACCCACGCTCTCCTCTATCTCGATCTCAACGGCGATGGCCAGCGCGACCTGGTCACCGGCAAGCGCTACTTTGCCCACATGGGACACGACCCGGGCGACTATGACCCTGTGGTGATGGCCTGGTACGAGATCAAAAAGGCCAAAGGGGCGCCGCCGCAGTTCATCAAGCACGAAATTGTCGAAGGGCGGGACACGGGAATCGGCACCCAATTTCAGGTGACCGACGTCAACGGCGACGGCCGACCCGACATCGTGTTGTCGAACAAGAAGGGCGTGAACATCCTCTTGCAGCGGCCCTAATCACCGAGCCCCGAAGCACGAAGTCCGAATGCCGGTTCGGAACTGGATCGGTCGTATGCTCCCCTTCGTTCGCCGCACCTTATCTGCGCTCTTAATCGTGACCGTTCCGATTCTTCCGCCCGCAGTCACAGCGGCGGAGACGCCCAAGGATCGAGCAAAGAGAGCGTTGGCCGGGCCGTCCACCCCGGCGGTTATCGATTCGGTGCAGTTTTTTCTCGCCCCCAAGCATGAAAAGCTCGTGATCGGCGGCCGATTCGAAGGCTCGAACGTTTCACCGACCGAAGGCTTTCGGGTGCTGGCGAGAATCGACGCCGAGGCACCGGTCGGTCGATGGGTCACAGTTCACTTCAAGAACGAAGCCCCGTACCGCTGGATCCGATTCGCGGCCCTTCACGAGTTTCACGCCAACGATATCCAGATCGTGCTGTACAGCGGCTCTCGTAGGGTGGGCGGCGGTAGGTTCCAGGACGCAGCCGACGGACGATTCGTGGGCATCGACCTGGGCGAACAGGCATCGACCAGGCGGGTCAACGTCTCGCCGGGCCCCGGCAATCTTCGGGCGCCGCGCGAGGTCACCTTGAGGTGCGGGACGCCCGGCGCGACGATCCGCTACACCCTCGACGGCACGACGCCCGGCCCGGCCGACGGCGTCCTTTACGCCGGGCCGATTCGAGTTGCGGACCTGACAACGATCTCGGCCGTCGCTTTCAAAGACGGCCTGGCCCCGAGCCCCGCCTCCGATGCGACCTACTTCGTGGGGACGTCTCCTAGCGCGCTGAACAGCTTTCACATCGGCAACAGCCTCACGGGCAACGCCGTCCGCTTCCGCCTGTTCGCGCGCACCGCGGGTCTCGAGAACCGGTCCGCGTGGTTCTTGATCGGGGGCGCGTACACGGTGAAGCTCTGGAGCGCGAAGGAGGGTGCCGACAAGGAGCGATTTGCGACAGAATACGCCAAGGCCGCTTTTCCGCTGCAACATTTCACGCTCCAACCGCGCGACTTCAACATCGACGAGGAAGTCGAGAACGAACGGAACTTCATCAACTTCGTCCGCGAAAAATCGCCCGACGTTCAACCCTGGCTGTATGCCGAGTGGGTTGAGCGGGATCGCCGCCGCCCCAGCGATCAAGGCCTGGTCCCGAGTTATCAGATGAAAAAAGTCTTCCCCGCTTCGACGTGGGAAGAGTCGATGTCGGCGATGCTGCTTTATGTCGAAGAGGTCCAGCATCGCCTCAACCTGCAAAACAAGGACGGGAAGCCGGCTCGGATTCTTCCCTGCTCGCTCGCCTTGGGCTGGGCGCGAAATCTCATCGACAACGGCCAACTGCCCGGCGTCCCGCCAGGCGAAGCAAGCTTCTATCGCACCTTCTTTGAGGACCAGGTGCATGTGAACCCAAACGGCTGCTACCTCGTCGACGCGGTCTGGTACGCGGCCTTCACGGGACAATCGCCGGAGGGCAAATTGCTCCCCGTCGGGACGACGTTGACGACCGCGCAGGCCCGAGCCATTCAGCAACTCGCGTGGCAAATCGTCGAGAACTATCCCGATTGTGGCCTCTATAAAGAAGGCACGACGCCCGTCGAGACGCCGAAATTCTCTGTCCCCTCGGGATCGATTCCAAAACCGACGCCGATCCACCTGACGTCTGCGACGCCCGGCGCCTTCTTTCGCTACACCCTGGACGGCACGACTCCCACGCGAACGCAGGGCTACGTCTATTGCGGCATGATCACGGCCCAACCAGGAATGACAGTGAAGGCCGTCGCGTATAAGAGCGGCTTCGGCGACAGCGGCGTCGCGGAAGCGTCTTATTAGAGCGGGCAGCACTACGAAGAAGCCCGGGGCGTGATCCGTCTATTTCTAAATACCAGCGTGGCTGGGGTCGGCGTCTTCGCCCGCCCTCAGTGATGAATGCCTGGGGGCTCGCCTAGCGGCTCGACCCCAGCCACCGTCGGTTTGCAGTAGACGCACCACGAGTGACTGACCCGCCGAGCGGGTCCGCTGAAATTGGGTCAAAATGAATTGCCCTATATCAGGAGAGAGTGTACCGACCCAATTTTGGTCAGATCGACCCTTGGGGCGCTCTCTTCCGGCCCCAAGTCAGGCAACCCATCGAATGCGGTGAGTCGATTAGTCCGCCGCCGTCTGCGCGAGTCCCGTCCCACGCCTGACTTCGCGTGGGGTGTGGTCAACTACTTAGGTGGTCAACTACCTATTAAAAGTAGTTGACCACACCAGGCCACCTTTGGATGACAGTTCGGTAACGTCACCCGCTTCGGCGGCAATGCCATCCGTGCGCTCTGACCTACTCGCGCAACACCACTGTGCTCGCCGCAGAAACGCATTTGCGTCGAGGCCAGCAAGAAACAGTCGCTATCTCCATTCAGCCACAAAAGGCCGGTTTGTACAAGATCAGTTTTTCGGTAGTGGGGGCGAGTTGTACGAAGGCTAAGGGCTGCACTCAGAGGTCCCGGCCGATCGACTCCGCCGTGTAGCGCTCGACGCGGATCGTGTCCGACCAGTAATTCGGCGCGAGCCCGGTCTTGTGCTTCAGGTGCATCAAAAACTCGCGGGCGTCGCCCACCGATTTCCAAACCGAGGGCAGCAGCGTTCCCCGACGACCTCCTTCGACCAGCGTCAATCCATCGATCCCGGGCCGCATCAGCGCGAGGAGGTCGGCCTCTGATTCGACGAAAAGCTCCTCCGGCCGGCTCAAGAGCGACAGATGAATTTCGAGCCGCGGAAACTCGTCACGGGTCAATCGTCCGAAGCGCGGATCGCGAAAGGCGGCCGCGTAAGCGTTGCGGGCCACGTTGACGACCAGGGCCTCGGTCGCTTCGAGCGAACCCATGCAACCGCGCAGCCGCCCCTGAACGTGCAAGGTGACGAAGCTCGCCTGCAGCATTTGCAGACGTCCGGGGTAGTCCTTGGGATCAATGGGAATTTCGTGACCTTCTTCGAGCGCTTCTGCAATCGACGTGTTGGCGACGTCGAGCAAAATCTGGCGGTGCTCGGGCGCTAACTCAGTCTTCGCGTCCTCCAGCACAAATGCCCCATAACCCACCACGCGATCTCGCGCGCCGGCGGTGTCACCAGAGTTCCTTAGGTCAAGCGTCCGCACCCGCAGTCCGCGGTGGCGAGCCGCCTCGAGCATTCCGCTGATCGGGCGGAAACCGCAGCATCGTTCGCCCGTCAGGTCTTCGAATCGCAGCGACTCGATGAGGTGGGCGGTCTCGGTATCCACGCGAACCGCGGTTTCGTAGTCGTGAAAATGGCTGAGATCGGAACTCGCAACCAGGAGCGTTTCCTCACCGCCCCATAGTAGTTCGATGACAGAGGAAACTTCCTCGGGCGTCACCTCTCCGACGGCCAGCGGCACGACTTGAAATTCGCCGAGCACCTCCTGCAGAAAGGGGACATGGACTTCGAGGCTGTGCTCGCGGGCGTGGGCCGCGTCGTTGACGACAACGTACGGCAATGCGAGCACGCGCGCGACGGCCGTCGGGTCAATCGTCACAGGGCCCAGAGGCGTTTGAAACACATCCGCGCTCGGAAGGGCCATCCCGCGCAGACGCACGTAATGCGCCGGGCCGAAAAGGATTACGCGGCGAATTCGGCCCCGCAGTCCCCGGAGCGCCGAATAGGCGCTGCCGGCGACCGGACCCGAGTAGACGTACCCTGCATGGGGGGCAATAATTCCTTTGGGCGGCGATCCTGGAATCGGGTCTGGCCTTAAAAAGCCCCGAATGGTCGCTCGCAACTCGTCCGGATCCCCCGGATAAAACCGGCCGGCAACCACTGGCTCGCGCACGACGCTCATTGAAGGCTGCCCGTCGCTGCTTTTTTCGAGTTCTCTTCGATCTGCCTCTCGACTCGCGTAGGAATTTCCTGCGGCAGCTAATAATAGTATTCCCGCACGACCCGGCGAAGCAAGATGCCTGCTAGTGATCCGTCGGTTGTCCCGACCAAGTATTGGCACCGGCTCGAAGATGGCCGCGTGCAGTGCGACGTCTGTCCGCGCTACTGCAAGCTGCACGACGGGCAGAGGGGCTTCTGTTTCGTCCGCGAGTGCCGGGACTCGGCCGTCGTGCTGACGACGTACGGCCGCTCGAGCGGCTACTGCATCGACCCGATCGAGAAAAAGCCGCTCAACCACTTCCTGCCCGGAACCCCGGTGCTCTCGTTCGGCACGGCCGGCTGCAACCTGGGCTGCAAGTTCTGCCAGAATTGGGACATCAGCAAGAGCCGTGAGATCGACACTCTGGCTGATTCCGCGTCGCCCGACGCCATTGCGCGCGCGGCCGTTCGCCTCGGCTGCCGCAGTGTCGCCTTTACTTATAACGACCCTGTGATCTTCATGGAGTACGCCATCGACGTCGCACAGGCCTGCCGGGCCGTCGGCGTCAAAGCGGTCGCGGTGACGGCGGGAGAAATCTGCGAAGAGCCGCGGGCCGAGTTCTATTCCCACATGGACGCGGCCAACGTCGATCTGAAAGGCTTCACCGAGCGGTTCTATCACGACATCTGCGCCGGCCACCTCCAGCCGGTGCTCGACACGCTTGTTTATCTCAAGCATCACACGAACGTCTGGTTCGAGATCACGACCCTGTTGATTCCGGGCGAAAACGACTCCGACACCGAGCTCGACGCCGAGTGCAAATGGATCGTCGACAAGCTGGGTCCCGATGTCCCGGTGCACTTCACGGCGTTCCATCCCGATTTCCGGATGCTCGACAAGCCGCACACACCCCCCGAGACGTTGACGAAAGCCCGAAAGATCGCGCTGGCAAACGGCATCCGCTACGCCTACACGGGCAACGTCCGCGACAAGGCCGGGGGCAGCACCTGGTGTCATAACTGCGGCCAGCGCCTCATCGAACGCGACTGGTACGTGCTTGGCGACTGGCACGTGACCGCGGACGGGTGTTGCGACAAGTGCGGCGCACGCGTGCCGGGTGTTTTCGAACGGCATCCGGGGACTTGGGGCGCGCGACGGCAACCCGTGGTGTTGCAGAACTTCGCCGCGCGAGCGTAGGGTGTGACAAGACCGCCGAAGGCGGGAGCAGGCACACCGTGTGACTCTGAGATTGCAGGAAAGCACCATCAGGCTTACGCCCGACGCTCGCCGGGATTAGAGAGCCTGGCGAGCCGCCTGCGTAAGCTGGCGGGTGGTTTTCTTGGCGAGACGTCTGGCGACTAGGCACAGCAGTGCCGCGGCGCTCAACGACAAGAGTGCCCAGCGGACGTACGTCGCCGCGCCGAACGAAAGCCCCAGCCCCGTCCAGACTGCCAGGTACGCCGCGAGACACACCGGGCACTTGGGCATGAAGACCCACACGCCCAGTGAGAACACGCCCACGGCGACTTCCCAAATGCTGCGCCGCGCGGATCGACCCGAGGGCCGAGCGACGCGGCTGCAGCCGCAGGCACAGCCGGCGTTTGAGGCTAACTCTCTTGGCAGCATGATCCACCGATTTGCACGGTCGGTTGGTATTTGTCGTGATGCCGCACCCAGTCCATCGGCGCGTTGAGTCCTTCTTCGTCGCGGCCCTTCGGAGCCCGGTCGAGGATCACGTAAGTCCCCAGCAAGGCGTCCAAGCCGCGACCATAGACCGAGTAGGTGCGAAAGATCGTCCCGCTCGGGTCTTTGTAGAAGAAGCTCATCCCGGGATTCTCGTCGCTATACGGCGTGCGGGTGCCGAAGTTGTACGACTTTGCGCCGCTGTCGATTTCCTCTTTCGTGAAGGTGACGGCGAAGTCGCGATTGAAATCGTTGCCGCCGGACGAAACCCACGGAAGGTGCCAGCCCATCCGCTTTTTGAATGCGGCGATCGTCGTCAACGGCGCTCGGGAGACAAGCACGAGAGAAAGATCGCGGCCTCCGAGGTGCTCAATCGCTCCGTCCATGTGATCGGTCACGTACGAGCAGCCTTTGCAACCCTCGGTCCAATCGGGCCCCAGCATGAAGTGGTACGTCGCCAGCTGGCTGTGCTCGCCGAACAGATCCCACAGGCTCTTTTTGCCCTGCGGGCTGTCGAAGAAGTATTCGTTCTCGACTTTCATCCAGGGAAGCTCGCGCCGCTGGCGAGCGACCTCGTCGCTCATCCGCGTCAACTCTTTCTCCTTCGCGAGGAAATCGGCGCACGCGCGCTGCCATTCGCTCTTCGATACGACCTTGCGACCGAGGGTGGCGGTGGTACTCATAAGCCAAGTCTCCTTGCTGGTTCAACTGATTGAACGAAAGGAAATGAATCGGGTTCACGCATCTGCGGGTGCGCCTCGCGCTATTTCTTTTTCTGCGCCTTCTGCTCGGCGCGTTGCCGAATTCGTTCGCTCCAGTGCGCCCAGCCCTTGGGCATGCCTTCGCGGTGCTCGGGCAGGATCAGGCCCATGGCCCGATGCAGGAAGGCCAGCTTCGTGCCGCTCCCCTGAGCCGTGAAACGATATTGCAAGTGATTGACCGCGGGATAAGACATCATCAACGGGCCCCAGATTTCCAACAGGGTTGGCGGCTTGATGACCTGCACGTGTCCCCAGAGGTGTCCCGATTTGTTCCCCAGGTCGCGATACCAGCGCCCGCCGGGCCAGGGCTCAAGCTTGAAGGACATGGACGTCCCATCCATCATCTGCCCCTCGGGGCCCAACTCCTCGAGCATCGACTCGAAGGCGATTTCGATCGGCGCGGCAATGTCGATCTCTTTTTTGATCTCGAAGGCTTGCGACGACTGCTGGGATTGAGTGGCGGTAGTCATGAGGTTCCTTTCTTACCGGGGGTTTGTCCGGGCGTGCCCGACGTGGCCTGGGCGCGTGCTTGGGCCCGCGCCTTGATCCGGTCGAGCTGACGCTCCCAATGTCGCTCGAACGTCTTGACCCAGTCGTAGACGGGTCGCAATCGGTCGAGATTCAGCACGTACACGCGATGTTGACCTTGCTTGGTGACCGAAACGATGCCCACTTTCCGCAGAACGCCCAAATGCTTCGATACGGCAGGCTGCGGCAGCCCCAGCGTCAGGACGATCGTCCCGACGGCAAGGCTCCGCTCCCGCGAGAGCAAATCGATGATTTGCCGCCGCGGCGGTGCGGCAACTGCATGGAAAACATCGGACGTCACGGACTCTCGAGCCACGGTTCCATTATATTCCCAATACGGAATATATCAATCGAGAATTTGGACAATTTTTCTGAAGGGAAAAAATCAGAATTTGAGCGACCGGCCCCGACGCTCGCCCGCTCATTAGTGCCTGACGAGCGGCCCGCGTAAGCTGGCGAGTGCTTCCCTCGCTTGTTTGCAATCGGGTTCCGACTCGTGACGCTCCAAGACCTCCGCCGCCAGGCCATCGCCACGTCACTCTTCAAACCGACCACGCTCCGACGGGCCGTCGAGCGGATGGGATTCGTGCAGGCCGATCCGATTCGCGCTCCGGCACGGGCGCAAGATCTGATCCTGCGACATCGCGTGAAAGACTATCGGGTGGGCGATCTCGAGCGGCACTATTATCGGCTCGGCCTGGAGGAAGACCGCTTCTACGCCCACGGATTCATGCCGCAATCGACCTGGCGGCTGTTGCCACCGAGGGTCAAGCGACGACTGACGACTTTGGAAAAGCGAGTTCTCGAGATCGCCGCCACTCACAAGCGAATTCATCCGAGCGATCTGGAAGTTTATTTGGGCCGAAAGCGGGCGATAAACGGCTGGGGCGGACTCTCGAAAGCGACGACTCGCGCCCTGCACTTCCTCCATCACTACGGCTTTTTGAGAGTCGCCGGACGCGAGGCGGGAATCCGCGTCTATGAGGCGACCCCGCAGAGTCGCGAGCCGCTTGAATCCAGCGAGCGCTTCCGCCAGCTCATTTTGATCGTCGCATCGATTTTGGGTCCGCTCTCAGAGCGCAGCCTTCGTGCAACGTTGGGGTTCTTCACGATCCGCGGGCCGGCGCTCAAGTCGCTGCGATCGGCCGTTCCGACATTGATCGAATCGGGTGAACTGGCCCACGCAACTGTCGACCGCGCACAGTATTTGTGGCGAGCGGGCCGCGTCGTAGCGAACAGGCCGAACGAAGCCGTGCGCTTTCTTTCGCCATTCGACCCCTTGGTTTGGGACCGACGCAGATTCGAGGCATTCTGGGGTTGGCAGTATCGGTTCGAGGCTTACGTTCCAGCCCCGAAAAGGAAGCTGGGCTATTACGCCATGCCCCTGCTCTGGCGTGATGACGTGATCGGGTGGGTCAATGCCTCGAACCGTGGTGGGAAAGTGACGGTCGAGCCCCGGTTCCGAAATGCGAAACCCAAGGAATCGACTTTTCGAGAGGAATTCCAGGCCGAAGTTGCCCGCCTCGAGACTTTCCTGCAGAAACGCGAGAGCACCTCGCGCGTTCGGCACGGCGCAACGAAGGAAGCACCATCGGGCTGACGCCCGACGCTCGCCGGGGTTAATTCCTTGGCGAGCCGCCTGCGTAAGCTGGCGGGTGCTTCGCCGCCAATCCCACCACCCTACGACTCAACTTCAGCAGCCCGTCTACGACCACCGACGAAAAATAGCGGGATCCCGATCAACAGCGGTACAACCCCCAAGAAAGACAACCCCCGTGCAAACGCGACGCTGGCATAGAGCATGTAGCCGCAGGCCAAGATGAAGATCAGCGGCACGAGCGGATAAAGCGGCGTCACAAAGGGACGCGGGCGGTCTCGATCCTTGCGGCGCAGCACGAGCAATGAGACGCCGGTCAGCAGGAAGAAGAGCCAGAACACAGGCGACGTTCCGGCCACGACCGTGTCGAACCCCCCCTCAAACTTGACCCACGGGAGTTCGGAAAGTCCGATCGAAGTCATCGCGCGATCGATGGAATTGCGGCCCGCCTCTGTTCCCACGCCGACGATCAACAGCAGCGAGACGATCGCTTGTGCGAGGAGCGAGCGAACGGGTGAATTGAGTTGCGTGTTCCAACGCCCCATCCAGGAAAAGACCCGGTAATCGGCTCCCAAGCTGGCATTCAGGCGAGAGCCTGTGAGGATTAAGCCGCTGACGGCGCTGAGCGCAGAGACCATCACCAAGAGTCCCATTCCCTCGGCACCCCGTGGGCCCAACCAGAGTCCCAAGACGTCGGCCGCGGGAGCGCGCGAACCGCGCAGTCCGGCGAAACCCAGCGCGTGCACAAAGGCGACGTTTACAAGCACATAGAGCGCGGTCACGAAGAGCGTCCCCAAGATGAGCGCGCGCGGCATGTTGCGACGTGGCTCACGGACATCCGCGGTGACCAGTGCGGCGTCATTCCAGCCGCCATACGCATACAACACGAGGATCATCGCCAGTCCGATTCCCGGTCCCGCCACGGGCTGGCTCGTCGCCCACGAAGCTGCGTTCCCTTTCCACAGCCCCGTTGCGAGCAGGCCAGCCAGCCCCAGGACTTTCGCGAGCGTGAGCAGATTCTGTAGCGATTTCCCGACCTTCAGCCCCAGTACGTTGAACAGCGTGAGCCCAACGACCGCGGCGCAGGCAAACCAAACCGCGTTGCCAGAATCGGGGCGAAACACCCTGACCGCGTAGTCAGCAAACACGTAGGAGAGCGCCGCGACGTTGCCCGTGAGAATCACTGTGAAGCGAGTCCAGGCAAAGAGAAAACCTGCGAGCGGTCCATACGCCTGAGTGAGGTAAACGTAGTCGCCGCCCGATCCGGGATAGGTTGCCGCTAGTTCGCCGTAGCAGAGCGCGCCGACGAGCGCGACCAAGCCGCCGACGACCCACACGGCGATCCCCTGCCACGGATTGCCAACGTTGCCGAACACGACCGGCGGGACTTTGAAAATCGACACGCCCACCACGATGCCGACAATCACGCTGACGGCGTCCCAGAGGCCGAGCTCAGCCGGTCGCTGTTTTGTGGGATCGCTCAGCCGATCCATCGCTCATCCTCAAACAGACCGAAATGCTTCCAAAGGGTCTACATTGTGATTCTGACGACTCGGCTTGGCCAGCTCGACGAAGGGGCGTGTATAACTACGGGCTCCCACCCACCGCTCAACCTGCCAAGGCTCCCTCGCATGATTTCAAACGGCCGCTCAAGACGGTTCTTTCTCAAAGTGTGCGTCACGCTCGCGGCAACCGCGGCACTGCCGGAAGCTTTGCTAGAAGCACAAGCGGGAGAACCCGCCGGCCCTCTCTTTGCCTTCGTCGGCACCTTCAGTTCTCCGCTTCGCGAGGTCTTGCCGACCCAAGTCGATCTGCCGCCCGGCAATGGTCGCGGCATTCACATCTTTGAGGTGAATCGTGCCACCGGCGCGATGTCACCGGCAGGCATCTTCGAGATGGACACGAGCCCAAGCTGCCTCGTGCTGAATGTCGCCGGAACTCGTCTGTATTCGACCAATGAGACGGATCGAATCGGCAAGGACAAGCAAGGCACGGTAAGCGCTTTTGCCGTCGATCCAAACCGTGGGAAATTGGTGCTGCTGAACACCGTTGGTTCAGGAGGCGCCGGTCCGACCTATGCGAGTCTCCATCCGTCCGGACGGTTCGCGCTGGTGGCCAACTATTTTGGCGGCTCCGTCGCAGTGCTGCCGGTTCTTCCCGACGGGCGTCTCGGCAACGCCACCGACGTCAAGATCGATGCTGGCAAACTTGGCCCGACGCGGCCACCGAACGCTCCTCCAGGCAGCTTCGCCTTTAGCGGACACGATCGGACCCACGCACACATGATTCAGTCGGATCCGTCTGGACGCTTCGTGCTGCATGCAGATCTGGGGCTGGACAAAATCTTCGTCTGGAAGTTCGACGAGCGGAGCGGAGCGTTGACGCCGAATGAACCACCCAGCATTTCGTTGCCTCCCGGCGACGGACCGCGGCATTTCGCCTTTCACCCCAATGGCCGATGGCTCTACTGCATTCAGGAGGAAGCCTCGAACATCGTTTTGTTTGACTACGAGGCCGCGACCGGTCGGCTCAGCTCGCGACAAACGATCTCAACCTTGCCCCCGGGTTTCGCCGGCAGTAACTTCTGCTCCGAGATTCTGGTCTCCGCCGATGGTCGCTTCGCCTACGCCGGCAATCGGCTGCACGACAGCATCGGGATCTTTTCCATTGGCCCAGACGGAAGTCTGGCGTTCGTGGGTGAAGAATGGACGCGCGGGAACTATCCGCGCAGCTTCAACTTCGACCCGAGCGGCCAATTCCTCTACTGTTGCAACCAGCGCGGCGACAACATCGCTGTCTTCTGCGTCCATCGCAACACAGGCGGCCTGAAGTTCACCGGCCGTTACACGCCCGTCGGCAATCCGTCGAGCATTGTCTTCTTGGATCAAAAAAGAGCGAATTGAAATCACCTCGGTCTTGCGAAGCGACCGATTACCGCGTGTGCGACTCTGTTTTCCGGACGACGCGCACGCTTGCGGCGGCTCGCGGAGCGCAAGCCGCACCGGGTGCAGGGGCACTGCCCCTGCCTGACTGCAAAATCGACAAACTCGAATCTGTCGTTCCCGACGGCCCGCAATCGGAAGTCGACTGTGTCGGGCTGCCTGCACGTTGTTCAGGCTCAAGCTAGAGTGACTCCGGAGTGGGCCCGCTGCGCGCCGCACTCTTAAAGAACCGCTCCTGAGCCACGATTGTCGGGGAACGATCTATGACCGAGGACTTTCGCGTCAAAGACGTGCTTTCTCTTTGCGTCGATTGGAACAGCATTTCGTCCACGCGTGCGGCGGTCGATCAGTTCGTCGACGCGGTCGACGCGGGCCACGGTCCTTTCGAGGACCGTCGCTCCGCGAGACGCAAGCCCGCGATGATCGACGTGATCGCCGTGCCGCTCGACGGCGAATTCAAGCCTTGCGGCGAAGCCTTCTTGTCGCTGACGCGGAACATCTCGCACGGCGGGATCTCGCTGTTGTGCACGGAGGAAATCAAGGCTCCGTACTTACTGCTGCGGATGGAGATGGCCCGCTACCGTTGCCTGCAAGCGATCGTCCGAGTCATCCGCTCGCGGTCTTTCTACCAGTTCAATGAGGTCTCCGCCGCGTTTGTGCTGAGTGAAGAACACAATCGCTCGAGCGCGAAGCCCAAAAAGTCGAAAGCCGCGGCGCGCCGCGCTGCCAAGGCTGAATCAGGCCGACGCCGGGCGAAGAAGACTGTCGTCCCCCGCAAGCCGGCACGGGCCATTTGACGAGAAAGGCGCGTCGATGATCGACTGGGCAGCAATGCGGACGGAAGGACTGAGTAATTTCAGCCTGTCGGTAATGCCGCCGACCCTTTCGCTGCCGGCCCTTCCGCACGCGGTGACGAAGTTTCTCGAGCGCTCGGCCGATGAAAGTGTGCCACTGGAAGACCTGGCTCGCATCGTGGAGACCGACGCGGGCCTAACGGTCGAACTGCTCAAGCGGGTCAACTCCTCGTCGAACGGGCTCTCGGTGCGCGTTAAGTCAGTCGCCCAAGCGCTGGCTCTGCTCGGCCGACGCCCGACCCGCATGTTTCTGACGACGATTGGCACGGAAGGCGCGATCCGCGCTCGCAAGTCGAGACTGATTAATCAAAATTCGTTCTGGAATGTCTGCCTGCAGCGAGCCCTGTTTGCCCGCGAAGTGGCCCGACTGCTTTCGACCGACGTCGACGCTGCCTTTGCCGGCGGGCTGCTCCAGGATTTCTTGCTGCCGCTCCTGACGAACGAACTCTTCGACATCTACCTCGAATTCGTCGGCCAGGGCCAGACAGCTCCGGAAGCCTTGGCCCAGTTCGAGCAGTCCCGCTTTGAATGGGACCACGCGATGGCCAGCGCGTGCCTGGCCTGCCAGTGGAATCTGCCGGACGAGCTTGTTTGTTGCATTCTCTACCATCACGCCGGCTTGCGGATTCTCTCGCATCCCAAGCTCGGCCGGTCGCCCGTCGCGGCTGCCGCACTAGCCGCCATGATTCCCGACCCGCTGCACGCCCATCGCGGAATGGAGCAACTCGCAAAACTTGAAGCGATCTGGCCCGACTTTAAGCTGGAAAGCCTCGCCGAAACCGTCGACCGCCAACAGGAAGAAGCCGCGGTCGGCGTTCGGAACGATTTCCCACTTTCGCGACGCGTTAAGGCCCTCAAAGGAGACAGGCCGCAAGCGGGGAGCACTCCGGCCGGGTCCGTGTTCAAAGAGCCGCGCACGAACTAAGCGTTTTTTTTCGCCGGCTCAAGACAGCGTAAGAGATCAGACCGCTTACTGCGTGCGCGGTTCTTCGAATGCGACCGCGCGGCGCGCTCAGGCCCCAAAGAGCAATGCGGACGAGAGGACTTGAACCTCCACCCTCTTACGAGGACTAGCTCCTGAAGCTAGCGCGTCTGCCAATTCCGCCACGTCCGCGAAGCGTGCTCTCGGTTAGCCATCAAACTCAGACAATCGGCGTGAAGTGGAGCGGAAGGGAGTTGAACCCTCGACCTCTGCATTGCGAACGCAGCGCTCTCCCAACTGAGCTACCGCCCCGAAGACCGTAAGCTGAAGCCGCTTACGGCCGATTCGGATTCTTGCAGGCCAGACATCTTGGGTCAAGCTTTCCCGCGGCACGCTCGTTGCTTCGCTCCGAATGCGTTGCACGGCGGCTCGATCCCCTTTTCGCCGACGGCGCTGGCGGAGCGATTCATCCTGCGTTTCGGTAAGATGGAATCCCGGCCATTCCCTCTGAGGCTACCCATGATGCACCGCGTGTCGTTTGCCTCGATCTGCGTCTGTTCCCTGTTTGCGACGTCTGTTTCTGGAGCGGATTGGAAGCCGGTAGCCGGCCCGTTGATGACCCGTTGGGCCAAGGATGTGAGCCCGACGAATGCGCATCGCGAGTACCCGCGCCCGCAGCTCGTCCGGCAGGAATGGGAAAACTTGAACGGTCTGTGGGACTACGCCATTAAGCCGAAGACCGCAGATCGCCCCTCGGCCTACGAAGGCTCGATTCTGGTCCCCTTCCCCGTCGAGTCGGCGCTCTCGGGTGTGATGCGGCGGGTCGGTCCGGACGATCGACTCTGGTATCGCCGGACGATTTCGGTTCCGAAAGCTTGGGGCACCAGGCGAGTGTTGCTGCACTTTGACGCGGTGGATTGGGAGGCCACCGTTTGGATTGACGGCAAGCAGATCGGCGTTCACCGCGGCGGGTATTCGCCCTTTGCGTTCGACGTCACCGACTCTGTCTCCCCTGACCGCACGCATGAACTCGTCGTGGGTGTTTGGGATCCGTCTGATGCCGGAACTCAGCCGCGAGGCAAGCAGACGAACAAACCGCAAGGCATCTGGTACACGCCGAGTTCGGGCATCTGGCAGACGGTCTGGCTCGAGCCTGTCGTGAAAACCCACTTTCAAGACCTTGTGTTCCAACCGGGCGGAGCGCCCAACTCGGTCATCTTGACGGTGACGTCTCCCGATGCCGCCGTCGCGCTCCCCATCGAAGTCGACATCTTCGACCGGCCGCCCGAATCAAACGGCACGCCGGCGA
>DASZIA010000195.1:0-5236 GCA_035949535.1 Planctomycetaceae bacterium
CTTCCAGGAACCGTTTCTCCAGCGCTGCTCGAACAGTGAACCGCGTCCGGAGCCCACGCCCGGCCACTGCGTGCGTTTCCAGCCGTCCGACTGGCTGACTCCGCCCGCGTAGTGAAAGAGCTGATCACCGGGCTCCCAGATCTCGAATTCCTCCTCGGGTAAATAATCGGGGATTCCCAGCAGGCGCTTGGTCCATTGGGTCATCAGCAGAGCGAAAAATAAGAGGACGCACATCAGAATCGCGACCACCGGAACAAACAGGCCGAGCGAAAAGAACCGCTCGGTCGCCGGCCAGATCTGCTTCCAGCCGACGATCACGACCAGCGTGGCGAGGCTCAGATAGGGGCCGTAGGGGATTTCGCGGTCGCGACGAAAGACCCAGCAGGCCGCCACGACGACCAGCGCGCAGAGCGGCGCGAGAAAAAATACGATCAAGGTCGGCTGCCAGCCGAGAAAGCTGCCGATCGTCGCCATCAAGATCACGTCGCCGAACCCCATCGCCTCGCGCTTGAGCACCCACTGTCCGAGAATTCGCACGACCCAAACCGAGCCCCCACCGACGACCAGTCCTGCCAGGCTCGCCGCCAGTCCATGCCAGTGGGGATGAGCCGCAATCCAGAGCGGCACCGGGGCGGCCTGCATCCAGGAGCCGAACCGACTGCCGGTGAGATCCATCAGTGAGTACATCAAGCTCGCATCCTGAAACCAGACCGGCACGATGTACAGGCAGCCCGCCAGACTGCCGAGCACGCCGACGGTCATCGCGGGCAAGGTCGCGCCGTCGGGGATGATCCGTTTGTCGAAGTCGATCAGCGAGGCGACAACCAGCGATTCGACCAGCACCAGGTGATAGAGCCAGCGCCAGAAGCAGACCATCGCGGGGGAGAGCAACCACGAGTGCGGCTCCGCCTGCGGCCCGATCGGGGAGAAGAGGCAGCTGTCTTCGACCCGCGCGAACGGGCCGGTCGGCACTTCGCACAGGAAGAGTCCCACGAATAACAACCCATTGGCCGCTTCGATCAGCGGGTAGCGAACCGAGATGCGCGTACGACAAAAGCGGCAACGGCCGGCCAGCTGCAGCCAGCCGATCACCGGCAAATTGTCCCTGAGCAGAATCCGCCGCTTGCAGCGGGGGCAGTGCGAGGGGGGCGACCAGAGCCCGCGAATCTGGTCGAGCAGTCTCTCATGCTTGGGCAGCCGATAGACGCAGACGTTGAGGAAGCTGCCGATCGTCGCTCCCAAGATGAACAAATATGGGATCAGAAAAATCCAGGGGATGTCGAAACGCATTACGGGCGCGAACTCCCCGAAGGGTCCGACTCTGATGCAGCCGCGGCAACGAACGGCGCGATTTGCTCGACAATTTCGTCGAGGGTGCGGTCGTCGACGTCAACCGTAAGGGAGGCGGTCTCGCGGTAGAGCGGTTCGCGGACTGCCAAAAGCGTTTCGATCTCGCGGCGTCCGCCGTCTGCGGTGAGTGCCGGTCGTCGGTCGCGGGTGGCGGGGTCGGCCGCGATTTGTCGTTCGATCGTCTCGACGCGCGCCCGCAGCCAGACGACGGGCCCCGCCGCTTGCATCTGCCTGCGGCTCGCGGAATCGAGGATCGCTCCGCCTCCGGCGGCGATTACCAGCCGGTCACCTGTCAGCAGTTCGGCGAGAAGCCCGCGCTCCCTGGCGCGAAATCCCGGCTCCCCCTCCGATTCGAAGATTTCACGGATGGTCATTCCGGCGCGGCGCTCCAGCTCGGCGTCGGCATCGATCGATTCGAAGCTCAACCGACGGGCCAGCGGTGGAGCGACACTTGTCTTGCCAGTTCCGCGATATCCGATCAACGTCACCACCATGGTGTGACTCGCAAACTCCTGCGTAGGGCAGGCTGTGTGTAAGGACACCGTGCCTGCCGATGATCGACATCGGCCGGGGGGCGCACGGAAACTTCGGAGCTTCATTTCGGCAGGCACAGCCCGCCCTACGCGGTTTGGCCCAACGGGCTGATTCCGCGCCGCAAGGTCTCGCGCATCACGTCCACCGGTGCGCCTCGTCCGGTGAAGTATTCATATTGCAGCGCGGCTTGGCGCACAAACATCTCGATCCCGGAGACCGTTCGGCACGAATGCTCGCGGGCCTGTTTGAGGAACAACGTGTTCTCGGGGTTATAGACCGTGTCAAACACAATCATGTCGTCACGGAACCAGTTCATTGGGAAGGGGGTGTCGTCGACGTTGGGGAACATGCCCACCGGCGTGCAGTTCACGATGATGTCGGCAAACACGGCCCCGCGATTTTCCCATTGGATTTGCTGGCAACCCAGGCGTTGGGCGAGTGACACGGCACGGGCATGCGTGCGGCTGGTCACCGTGACGCCGCAACCGGCGCGGACTAGCCCCAGCCCGATGGCGCGGGCCGCTCCACCGGCTCCGAGCATCAACACTTTTTTGCCAACGAGTTCCTCCTCCGTTCCCGACTCGCGGGTCAGCGCGATGCGAAGGGCCGCGAGGGCCGCTTCGTAATCGGTATTGGCCGCGTGCCAGAGGAGCCGGTCATCTCGATAGAGGGTGTTCGATGCGCCGATGTCATCGACCATGTCGTCGTGGCGGGGAATTTCCTCGAGCACCGCCTCCTTGTGGGGAATCGTGACGCTGTAGCCCCTTACGCCCATCCACTGAAACTCGTCGAGGGCCTGGCCCAAGAACTGCCGAAAAACCCGGAACGGCAAGTAGACGCCGTTGAAGCCGGCAGCCTGAAATGCCGCGTTCTGAACGAGCGGGCTCAAGCTGTGCGCCACGGGGTCGCCGATGACGCCGTAGATCTGTGTCTGCTTGTCGATGCGGTCGTAGTGATAGACGTCTCGCATTTCATCGAACGAAATTTGGCCAGGCGCCAATTCCCGCTCGGCGCTGAAGCTCGCGTACGTGAACGGGGCCCCATAGCGCCCGCAGAGCAGCCGGCTCAAAAACCCCAACTCACCCATGCAAAAGCCGACGGTCGGGATTTTGGATTCGTGGACCAGTCGAAGCATGCGAACCGAATCGACGGGCGAGTTGGCCATCGTGACGATCTTCACGATATCGGGATCGAGCTTCGACAGCCGCTCGTGAATTTCTTCCAGGTCGTCGGGAGTCTCCTCGAAATTGTGGTAGCTGATGACTCGCTTGGTGTTGCCGTAACGCCGCACCTGATTGGCGATATCGTGCTCGAGGTCGATGTACTCGGCGCCGCCGGCGATGGCAGCTCGCAACAAAGTCAGCCTCTGATCCTCGGGGCCGCGCCAGCGTCCCTGATCCTGGGGTCGCCGGCACGTCAGGATCACCGGCGTCGGCCGCTCGTTGAGCAAGAAGCCGAGATCGGGCGTGTTCTGCAGCCAATCGAGCCGCAACTCGACGAACTGCGCTCCGCGCGCCGCGAGGGCACGGTGTTCGAGCACAACCATTTTGTGTCGGGTACGACCAATGCTGACGCAGATCATGCGGAGAACTATCCGAGGCGGCCGAATTGCCGGTCCAATTCGGCTCGGGTCAGGACCAGGGCCGTGGGCCGTCCGTGCGGGCAGTGATGGGCATCATCGATCAGGTGGCGCTGCGCCAACAGGCTTTCCATTTCTTCCGGCTTCAGGCGTTGGCCCGCCTTGACGGCCGCTTTGCAGGCCATGAGGTGCAGCAAACTGTCCAGTATATCGCGCCTCGAAAGCCTCTGCCCGGACGACCCCAGGCTCTCGGCCGCGTCGCGGAGGATGCGGTCGTGGTCCGCGTGGGCCAAAATCGCCGGGTAAGCGGTGAGCAGCACCGTGCCCCCGCCGAACTCTTCGAGGCGATAGCCGATCTGGTCGAGGACCGCGGCGTGCTCGAGCAGGGTCGCAGCCTCGCGATCGCTGAACTCGAGCGTCTGCGGAACCAGCATCCGCTGCGATTCGACGGCGCCCTGATCGACGCGGTGCCGCAGGTGCTCGTACATCACACGCTCGTGCAGCGCGTGCTGATCGATGACCGTGATGCCGTCTGCAGTCTCGACGACCAGGTAGCAGTCATGCACTTGCATCACCTGCCGCAGTCCGGCTTCGCGAACGAAGCCGCTGTCGCGCAACGGACCATCAATGGAAGATGGAACTGGATCCGGCGTGCCCGCATCGTAGGAAGTCGGCGATGCTTCGGCGAATACAGAGTCGCTCGTTTCGTTGAGGCCACGATCGTCCGGCGCGGCAAACCGCGGTAGCGACCCATTGGCGGACGAGGATCCGGGAATCGGCCACGCCGACGACGGCGATTCCTCGGTGGACGGCGCGGGCGCTGTCCATTGGCTCAATTGATTTCGCGCCCATTCCGCCAGTTCTAATTGGGCGTCGCGCTGGGCGGGTGCCTCGAGTCCGCCGCGCTCGGACGAGAAATTCTCGAACCGCCAGCCGGACGCCTTGGGCACCGCGATGGTCGATTCGAGGTTCGCCGAGAGAAAGCGCGTGCGAATCGCCGAGAGCAAGAGCCGATAGAGGGGCTGGTTATCGCGGAAGCGGACCTCGGCTTTCGTCGGATGGACGTTGACGTCGACCAGCTCCGGAGCCAGCTCTAAAAACAAGAACACCACCGGATAGCGGCCGGTCATCAAGAGGCCGCGATACGCTTCGCCCAGCGCGTGCTGCAGCGAGCGGTCCTGAATCCACCGGCCGTTCAGAAACAGGTATTGCCCCTTGCGCGTCGCGCGGCTCTCGCTCGGATGGGCAACGTAGCCCCAGATTCGCGCCTCGGCGGTTTGCGATTCGACCCAGATCAGCTTGTCCGCCAAATCCGAACCGAAAAACAATTTGAGCCGGTCGAGCACCTGCCCGGTTGGCGGCAACTCATAGACCGAACGCTGGTTGTGCCGCAGCGAGGCCGTCAACTTCGGGTGGGCCAGCGCGACGCGCGTGAATTGCTCGCTGATATGTCCGAACTCGGTGGCGACGGCCCGCAAAAACTTGCGGCGAACGGGCGTGTTATACAGCAGGTTGCGGACCTCAATGACCGTGCCCACCGGACATCCGCACGGCGAAACCGGCCCGGGGTTGCCGCCTTCCACCGAGATTTCGTTGCCAAGCTCCGCGTCGACTCGACGGCTGCGCAGTCGTAGGCGGCTGACCGCCGCGATCGAAGCCAGCGCCTCGCCGCGAAAACCCATGGTGCGAACGCGGAACAGGTCGTCGGCCCCGGTGATCTTGCTCGTCGCGTGGCTGGTGACCGCCAAACCGATATCTTCGGGATGAATCCCC
>DASZIA010000196.1:0-17399 GCA_035949535.1 Planctomycetaceae bacterium
CCCGGCGAAGGATGAACCTGGAGCCACCAAATTACGACAATCGAAGCCGCGAAAACGAGCCCCAGAAAGCCGGCCGTGTTTTGAGACCGCAACGAGGATCGAACGGCAGACATCGGTTGTCTCGCATCTATGGAAGATCGATCTGGCACCGGGCCGTGCAGCCGGCTTGAATTGTAGGACTCGGGGTAGCTGTTTGGGCAGGTGTCGATTTGGACAAAGGGGAAACCGACATGGAACGCGCAGTGCTCGAAGTCACGGAGGTCGACCGCGTTCGGGGTGGCTGGGGTCGGCGTCTTCGCCGCCCCCAGAATCTCGCGCTCTCGACCCGCGAAGCTCTGGCGGAACAAGGGGCCCATGTAAACACCTGGGGGCGAACCGAAACGGTTCGACCCCAGCCACCCAGCTATCAGGGGCTGTGGCAGCCGTCAGCCCCGGTCGCGCAGCGCGACAAACTTGCGTTCCTTGGGCCCCGTATAGTTCGAGCGGGGGCGGATCAGGCGGTTATTTTCCGTTTGCTCGATCACGTGGGCCGCCCAGCCGACGACGCGGCTGGCGACGAAGAGCGGCGTATAGAGTTCCACCGGCAGGCCCATGTAGTGATAGAGCCTCGCGCTCGGCCAATCGAGATTGGGGGGCAGACCTTTTTCCGCGCGGACGTGCGATTCGATCGTGTCGGCGATCTGCTCGAGATCGGTCGAACCGCTCTCCTCGGCCAGCTTGCGGCAGTGCTCGCGCAGAATCACGGCCCGGGGATCGCCGTCTTTGTAAACGCGATGGCCAAAACCCATGATCCGCCGCTTCTTGGCCAGCGCGTCGCGAACCCACGCTTCCGCGACGTCCGGCGAGGCGACTTCGCCCAGCACCTCGATCACGCGTTCATTGGCCCCGCCGTGAAGCGGACCCTTGAGCGCGCCAATGGCGGCGGTAATCGCCGAATAGATGTCCGACTGCGTCGAGGCAACGACGCGCGCCGTGAACGTCGACGCGTTGAATTCGTGCTCGGCGTAGAGAATCAGCGAAACGTCCATCGCCTGCTCGTGCGCGGGGGACGGCTCCTTGCCGGTGATCAGATAGAGCAGATTTCCTGAAAAGCCGAGTTCCGGGTTGGGAGTCACCAGCGGCAACCCGCGGGCTCCGCGATGCCGAGCGCCGATCAGCACGGGGATCCGTGCCAGCATGCGAATGGCTTTGGCCCGGTTGGCGTCGACCCCCTCGTCGGCAAGCTGGGGATCGAAATGGGCCAGGGCGCTCACCCCCGTGCGGAGCACGTCCATTGCGGGGACATGCAGCGGAATGTGGGAGATAAATTCCAGGATCGACGGGTCGACGTCTTCGGATTCCGACAGCACCGACTGAAAATCGGCCAGGTCCTCTTGCGAGGGCAGGTCGTCGTACAAGAGCAAGTAGGCAACTTCGAGGAACGAGCCCTTCTGGGCCAGCTCTTCGATCGCATAACCACGATAAGTCAGCCCGCCCTCGACTGTCGAAACGGCGGTCTCGCCGGCGATCACTCCCTCGAGGCCGGGAAAATAGCGCTCGTTGCTCATCAAAGAAATCCCCGAAACGGCAAATTGGCAGCCGCGACAAACCGGCCGCAGCCGCGTGCGACGCGATTCTAACCGAACTTGCCGGCGAAATCCGCCAACAGTATGCCAAGGGCGAAGCACGAAATCCGAATGACCAGAGAACCCGTCTTGTATTAAGACGCTGCTCGTTGGGTTTTGGATCTCGATCAATAGTGGGGCGGCCGCTCTTCCTCGGGATCCCGCGTTTCGGGGGGCGCGGAGTTCTCACGATCGAGCCTCCACTCCAGGCGTTCCACCACCACCCGCAGCGCCTCGATCGCGCGGTGCTGGGCGACAAGTGATTCGTTCAGCTGTTCGACGTCGTGCTCAAGTTGCATGATCGCGGTTTCGAGCCGGACGAGCCGGTCGTCGACAGAATTGCCGGGCTGCATGGATGGGGTCTCGAAGGACGCGGTTTTGAGGGAGCGGGCGATTTTCTGGTGTCGGTTTTCCTTCCGCGCGTACGATTGAGCATAATCAACTGTCCGGCATTGCGACGTCAAATTCGGTGGGCTTCTGTGAGGCGCCTCTTCCAATGAATTCTGCTCTACAACCATCTCGAACTTGCTGCACGCTGATCGTACTGGCAGCTGCGCTTTCGCACGCTTTGCTCCCCTCCCGTGCGGCCGCCGAGGACTGGCGGTTTGGCGTGAAATTTACGGAGAGCGTGCACAAAGAGCCGTTCACCGGCCGGGTTTATATTTTCATTAACAATGGCAGCGAACCGCGGCGCGACTCCGGTTGGTTCTCGCCCGGGCAATTCATCGCCCGCGACGTGCGCGACTGGAAGCCCGGCGACACGTTGGAGTTCGCCAACTCAGACAAACCAATCCTCGTCTACCCGAAGCCGCTCGCCAAACTAAAGCTCGCCAAAGTGATGGCGCAGGCAGTCGTCCGATTCAATCCGTTCGAGCGGGAGGTCGGCACCGGGCCCGGCAACGGCTACAGCCAGGTGATCAAGATCGCCGAGCCGTCGACTGAGCTGCCCGTGTTGGTCATCGACCATCTGGTGGCTCCCAAGCACTTTGTCGAAACCGAGACCCGTAAGGAATTCTTCGCCCACTCGAAACTGCTCTCGGACTTTTATGGACGCGACGTCTCGCTGAGTGCGGCCGTGTTCTTGCCAAAGAATTACAGGAGCGATTCCGCGGCCCGCTATCCCGTGCTATTCATCATCCCCGGATTCGGCGGGACGCACTACGTCACCCGCTCGCAGCGGTTCGCCGAGGAGTCGGGCGGCGTGGAGTTTATCCGCGTCGTTCTCGAGCCGAGCTGCCCGCTGGGTCATCACGTCTTTGCCGACTCGGCCAACAATGGGCCTGTGGGGCAGGCGCTCGTGACGGAGTTCTTGCCTGCGTTCGATCGGGCCTTCCGCACCGTCGCCGATCCGCGGGCCCGATTTTTGACAGGCCATTCCTCGGGCGGCTGGAGCTCTCTTTGGGTTCAGATCAGCCATCCCGACGATTTCGCCGGGACCTGGAGCACTGCACCCGACCCGGTCGATTTTCGCGACTTCCAGCAGATCGACATCTATAAGCCCGGCACAAACATGTACGTCGACTCGAAGGGAGAATTGCGGCCGGTGGCGAGGATGGGTCTGCAGCCGGTGCTCTATTATCAGAAGTTCTGCGAGATGGAAGACGTGCTCGGACCCGGCGGACAGCTGATGAGCTTCGAGGCCGTCTTTGGACCCAGCGCCCCGGCTGCCGACGGTTCGCAAGTCACCACCGGCATTCGGCGCCCGCGACCGCTGTGGGACCGAAAAACGGGGGCCATCGATCTCGCCGTCGCGAAGGCCTGGGAACAATATGACATCCATCTCGTCCTCGAACGAAACTGGGACCGGCTGGGGCCCAAACTCGCCGGGAAACTGCATGTTTTCATGGGGACCGAGGACACGTTTTACCTCGAAGGAGCGGTTCGATTGCTCAAACAGTCGCTCGAAAAGCTGAAGAGCGACGCGGTCGTCGAGCTGATTCCCGGCAAGAGCCACATGAATCTGCTTGACCGCAAACTCACCGAGCGCATTCAAAAGGAAATGGCCGCGTCGTACCTGGCCTCCTTTCCGCACGCGAAACGCGTCGAGCACAAAGCCGCCGCCAAAACGCCGAAAAAGCCATGGAAGCCAGACTGGGATAAGGCGATCGGCAGCGCCAACAAACAGCGGAATCCGGAACCTGAGGCAACCAATCTTGACCTTCTGGGGCGGTTGGTCAAGTAGCTGTGTGCGGGTGTGCCTCTGCGAGCGAATCTTCGTCAGCAAATAAAGGTGACGCAAGTTCGCGATGCTGGGAGTCAACACCGACTCATGGGCCGACGCCCGGTCTCCCTCGCGCCACTCCTCGCGCTGAACAGGATTCATCCAGCGCGGCCATCTGGAAATTGCGTCTCCGCTCGGCCACACTGGGAGGGCCACGAAAACGCCGAGTGGAGTGCGGTCGATGCCTTTGCGAGCGATCTGTCCGGAATGCAACACGGCCCATAAGGTTGATGAAAAATACGCCGGACGCGTGATTGTCTGCAGGGAGTGCGAGCACCGCTTCCGCGTTCCTGGATCGCAGAGTGACGGGGAACAAAGCCGGCCGGCGTCGCGCACTGCCACCGGTGCTCGCCCGTCCTCAACTTCGGCCGGGCGCGCCGGCCAGCGTCGAACCTCAGGCCGGTCCGGCCCCCACTGGGCGTACATTGCCGCCGGAAGTGCGGTAGCGAGCCTCATCGTTTGCCTGGTGTGCTGGAACATCTTCCTCAAACCGGCCACTCCGAAATTTACCCATCCCGAACGTCCGCTACCGGACGGATTGAGCACGACACAGAACGTCGGCAATAACGCGGATGATGAAGTCGCGAATCCGCTCGAGAAGCGAGCCGGCATCCCCGGCACCGGCCGGCCGCCCAAGGGTGGAGAGTCGAATCGCCTCCCCGCGACGCTGGTCGACATCAGGAAAGAGAAGGGCGAGCCCATCGCCGCGACGCTCTCATCGCCTCCCGCCGTCGCGAAAGAGTCACATGAATCGACAGCCGCAAAGGCAAACTCTTCCAAGAGCGCGGTGTCACCCCAAGGCGACCTGGCCGCTTTGCCGCTGGAAGATTTGATTGCGAGGGTCGGCGACGGAGTCGTCTTGATCAAAGTGCTCGATCGCAATGGGAAACCGACAGGACTGGGAACGGGCTTCATCATCGACGATCGAGGCTCGGTCGCCACGTGTTTTCACGTGGTTCGGCATGCCGCGCGGGCCCAGGTTCAATTTCGCGACGGGTTCACGACCGAGGTCCAGGGCAGCCTGCAGCTCAGCCCGCAGGCCGACCTGGCGATCCTCGAGCTTAAGAAGAAGCCGAGCCATCTCACGCCGCTGCACCTGGCCGTCAACGAGGAGCTGCGCTTGGGGCAGGAGGTGATCGCGATCGGACACCCCAGCGGCCTGACGTTTACGCCCACACGAGGAATCATCAACGGCGTTCACAAGACGTCCGACCTGCCCCCCGACGCGCGACAGTTTTTGTCGCTGCGCAAGGCGTCGAAAGACGAGAACTGGGTGCAGACCGACGCGGTCATTTCCCCCGGCAATAGCGGCGGACCGCTGATGAATCGCCGGGGAGAAGTCGTCGGCGTCAATTCGTGGGTCTCGACGCAGACGCGATTTGCCTTCGCGGTGCACGTCAAGCACCTGGAAGAGCTGCGACAAAACCTGTTCGCCAGCGCGAAGCCCCTTTCGACGGCCGCACAGAAAACAGATCCGGCGGAGGAGGCGCCGAGCGAGCTCGACGAAAAGGTGAGCGCCCTCTATGAGGAGTATCAACGCGCCGCCGAGGATTTCATGGCAGAGCTCGATCGGCTGCACGCCGGCGGTTTTAGCCGATCGGAAGTCGACGCAGTGTTTCGCAAGAATCCGGCTAATCGCTTCCCGGCACGATTCATCGCTTTAGGGAAAGAGCATCGCAAAACGAAGATCGCGCTGCAGTCGTACTTCGTGGCCTGCTATCTCTTGCGAGGGGCCGACCCAAAGCTGACGGGAGGTCTTTTGCAGCAGGCGACCGACCTGCTTTTGCAGGACCATCTCGACGATCACGAGCTGTCGAAGGTCGCGCTCTTGATGCCGGCGGTGCCTCAATCGGGCTCGAAGGGATTCTTGCGATCGCTGATTCAGAAGACGCCCCACCGCGAGACGCGTGCTTATGCCTGTTTGGCGCTGGCCAAGACGCTGCAGCACGAAGCCGATGAGAAGCCCGAAAGCTCCGCCAGCCCAGCGACCCACCAGGAAATCGTCGGTCTGCTCAATCGCGTGACCGACGAATTCTCCGACGTCACGCTGGACGGGCATCCGCTGTCCGAAGTGGTCAAGCCGCTTCTATTTGCGAAGGAGCGGTTGGCCATCGGCAAGAAGGCGATCGAGATTGTGGGGCCCGACGGGGAAGGAAACGAGTTCAAGTTGAGCGACTATAAGGGCAAGGTCGTGCTGCTGACCTTTTGGGGAGACTGGTCCAAAACCTGCGTGCGGATGTATCCCTACGAGCGGATCCTCGTCAATAAATACAAGGGGCGCAAGTTCGCCATGCTCGGCGTGAACACCGATTCGGCCGATCGGCTCGACGCCGTTCAGAAAGAAAAAAGGGTCAACTGGCGCTCGTGGTCGGATGGATCGCAGTCGGGCCCCATCACCAAGCAATGGGGCGTCGACTCATACCCCATGATGTACCTCATCGACCACAAGGGGACGATCCGCATGCGCGGCTTCTTCGATCCGGACACAATCGATCAATCGATCGATCTCTTGGTCGCGGAGGCCGAGGGCCGCTCCAAAGGCAGCCGCCGCGGTAGTCCCGCTGTTCGCCGCATTTTGCAACCACCGTCGCGCTAGGGGCAACGCAGTCGCGGACCGCGGTAGGCAAGAATTTCAGCAATTTCGTATTTGCGAGCGCTCGGTCGGCCGGTTTCGTCTGTTCGACCGTCAACCTCATTTCACATTCTCGGTCCTATCGGAGCAACGATGCGGCTCGAATGCTGGTACGCCCAGTTCGCTCGTTCTTTTCCCACAAGCCGTCGATCGAGCGCCGCGCGCAATCGTCTACGGCGAGTCTCTTCCAGGCGCGTCCGCGGGGGAATGGGAGCGGCCCTTTCGCGAATCGAGTCGCTCGAAGACCGGGCCCTCTTGAGCGGGACGCCGGGCGGCAGTTCGACGCTGCCGACGTTGACGCCGGGACAGCAAACGGCCCTCGACACCTACGTCGCTGCGGCCGATTCCTCGTATCACTTCGCGCTCAACAGCACGCTGACCGGTACGGGCTATACCGACTATGTCATCAACATGGTCTCGCAGACCTGGACGCCGTCAACCGGCGATTCGCAAGTCTGGCAGCACTGGGTGCAGATCATCGTGCCCACAACCGTGAGCACACACACGGCGTTGCTGAATATCAGCGGTGGATCGAATACCCAGTCGGCTCCCACCACCCCGGACCAACTGAGTCTGTTGGCAGCGACGACCCTCAACGCGATCACGGTGTTTCTGCCGACCGTCCCGAACGAACCCGTGACCTTCCCGGCGCAGGGCGAGACGACTCCTCTCACCGAAGATCAGATTGTCGCCTATACGTTCGAGCAATTTCTGCACGGCAACGGTCAGGACTGGCCGCTGCTCTTGCCGATGGTGAAGAGTGCCGTGCGCGCGATGGACACGACCCAGTCGTTCGTGGCGAGCCAGTCGGGCGGAACGCTGTCCGTTAGCAACTTCATCGTCACCGGCGCGTCGAAGCGCGGCTGGACGACGTGGCTGACACCGGCCGTCGACACACGCGTGGTCGCCATCGTCCCCTATGTCTTTGACGGTTTGAACCTCGCGGACCAGGTCGAAAGCCAGCTCGATACCTACGTCGGTGTCACACAAGACGTCGTCAACGGCGATTCCACCGCGGTGCAAGATTACACGGGCGACGGCGTGTTCAACTTCTTGGGCACGCCGCAGATGTCGTCGCTCTTGTCGATCGTCGATCCCTACAGTTACGTCGGCCGCTCGACCTACAACATTCCGAAATACTTGATCGCGTCGACGGGCGACCAATTCTTCGTGCCGGGAGCCCAGTTCTACTTCAGCAACCTGCCGGGCGAGAACTACCTGCGTTACCTGCCCAACACCGATCACGGTCTCAACTCCGACGCCGTCACCGGAGCCCTCAACTTTGAAAAGGCGTTACTCGACGGGGCGACCCTGCCGCAATTCAACTGGAACGTCAGCAATTCGGGAACCACGATCACCCTGAACTCAGTCACCACGCCGACCTCGGTCACGATGTGGCAGGCGACCAACACCACCAATCGCGACTTCCGGCTCGAGACATTCGGCGCCAACTGGACCAGTTCCACGCTGACCGATCAGGGGGGCGGAAAATACGTGGCGCAGGTCACTCCGCCGACAACCGGCGCGACCGACTTCTTCATCCAGATGCAGTACAGCGTCGATGGCGTCACGCTGACCTTCACGACGCAGATCAGCACGGTGCCGCTGTTGACGCCGACCGTTGTGGCGACGGACGCGAACGGCAATTTCAACGGCAATCCCTTCGCGGCAACGGCGACTGCGTCCGGCCGTGCCAGCCTCCCGGTGCCGGGCAATTTCAGCTTTAGCTACTATGCGGGCAGCACTGTGACCGGCACGCCACTCCCTTCCGCCCCGACGCAGCCGGGCACTTACACGGTGGTTGCCGCGTTCACCAGCAGCGACCCGGATTATGTCACCGGACCGACGTCGAGTTTTCCAGTCACGTTCGTCATTAATCCGCTGCCTCTGGTTAACGCTCCAGCAAGCGCGAGCGTGAATCAGAACGCCACGTTGGCGTTCAGCGGGCCTAACGCCATCACTGTGACCGACACCGCGGGCGGCGGTAACAACAACGAAACCCTCACGCTGGGCGTCGTCGATGGCACGCTCACGTTCGTCACGACCACCGGCTTGACGATCACCGGCAACGGGACCGCATCCGTTTCCGCCAGCGGCCCGCTTGCGAGCCTCAATGCCGATCTGGCCAGCCTCGTCTACGCCCCGACCGTCGGCTTCAACGGCTCCGATACGCTCAGTCTGACGATCCTCGATGTCACCGATCAGGCACAAGGGAACCCGGCCAGCGTAGCGATCACGGTCGTCCCGCCGCTGGCGGTCATGGCACCCCCCACCGCCTCGGTGAACGAGAACGCATCGCTCATGTTCTCAAGCACCAACGGAAACGCCATCACCGTTAGGGACATCACCGCGGGCAGCCTCGTCGAACAGGTCACCCTGGTGGCGACTCATGGAACGATCAAGCTGGGCAGCACCCACGGGCTGACATTTGTCTCCGGCTTGAACAATTCCGCGTCGATGACGGTCAAGGGGACGCTGGCCAATCTCAACACAGATTTGAACGGCCTGACCTTCAAACCGACGGCGGGCTATTCAGGGTCGGCGTCGCTGTCCGTCACGTTCCAGGATCTCGTGAGCAATCAAACCGCTTCGGCGACCGTGGCGATTACGGTGATCGTGCCGGCGTCGACAGTGACCGCAACAATCACGACTCCCATGCCGTTCGCGGTCCCCTTCGAGCCGGTCCCCTTTTTGATCGGGGCACTCGACACAAATGCCGCCGCGCAAGCCGCGTCGTTCACGTTCAATATCACCTGGGGCGACGGCAATTCCAGAAGCCTTTCGTCGAAGAGCCCGCACGTTTTGAGCCACGGCTACCGGCGGCCCGGGCTGTACACGGTCAGCGTTACGGCGACCGACGAGTTCGGTCACACGAGCGCGCCGGCGACTGTGTCGATTCGCGTCGAGTTCGCGTTTGTCGGAATCGATCCGTTCGACCGCACTCAGACGGCTCTGTTTGTCGGCGGGACCGGTGGAAATGACACGGTCAGTTTTGCCGCGTCGGGAACCGGCGGCACCGCGGTCACGCTCAACGGCGTTTCGCAAGGCACCTTTACGACAAGCGGGCCGTTGATCGTTTTCACGGGCGGACGCACGGACACGGTCACGGAGGGCGCCGGGGTCACGAATTCACTGTTTGTGGCGCTAAAACCGACAGACTTTAACCTCGAAGCCGATTTGCAGGCCGAAGTCGCCAACACGGCCGGCTTCAACGCGGCGATGGAGGTTCTTAGCTCCTAACCCGATTCCGCCGTCGCGATCCGCGATTCAGGATTTCAGCCGAGTATCGCCCAGAGTTTGAGGTGAAGCCGCCCACTCAGCCACCCACTTGGCGATGGAGGCGGCAAAGCCCCCCGGACAATTTAGCGGGTTGGTTCCACGGCCGTGGAAACACGGGCTCGCACGAAAATCAAAACCGTGGACAATGGAGGGAGAGGCATTCTGTCGCTGCCTATTGGCGGAGCAAGCGAACGGTCAGCTCTTGGCCGCGGGCAGCCCGCCCCTCCGGCGGGACAAATCCGTCCGGCTTGGTGGCGGCAGCTCCAGCCGACTTGGATCGCAGCGGCGATGGGACGGGACACGTTGGTGGGACGGGACGGTTTCCCGGGGACGGAACTGGCGGCGCGGGGACGGGACGCGCTCATGGGACGGGACACTTTCACTGGGACTGGACGAAGTCCCGTTCGGCGGCAGACCAGTTGCCCAAAATGAGGTCGACCGCACCCCTCACCGGACTGGACACTCTTTCGGGGGCGGTTTCAAGCACGGGACATCTTCGTGGGACGGGACAAGTTCGTGGGACAGATTCGCGGAGCAGAGCGTCGCAGGGAAAATCGGGAATTAAGCTCTTGCAGTCAAGAGGTTTGCGACAAGCATAACGCCCACTGGAGGGCTGGGGTGAGGTGACGGGATTTCCGCGACTGCGCTGGCGAACGCCGTCAACCAAAATAGAACATCGGTTCAGTATTAGGCCCCGATCGGGGTTGACCCAAATCCGCCGAAGACATACCACATCACGCATGCAACTTGATTGATGCGTGGCGGTGTGCTCTAATTTGAGCCCTGCCCGCCTGGGCGCTCTCACCTGCGTGCCGGCTTCCGTTGTCGGTTTCGCGTGGCGCCCTTTACCCCCGCCTCGTTCTTCTGACTGATGTTCTCGACAGGAGGGCCAGCCATGAAAGTCTTGGTTGCCATTTTGGCAATTTCCACTTCAATTGCGGCAGGATCTGCCGTTTACCTGTCCGTGTCCCGGACCAAGCCAGCCGCCATCCCGGCCGCAACCACCCCGCCAGTCGCTGCGGTCGCCGACGCCTCGATCGGCGCCCGCCGAACATCGACTGAACGGTCCGAATTGGTCGGCCGATTGTCGGCAACGGCGGAAGTTGATGTTCAAGCCAGTGCGGGCGGCTTTGTTCGCCATGCCCGAGTCGATCCGGGCGACCTGGTCGAAAAGGGCCAGACTCTGATCGAGTTGGACAATCCAGCCCTGGAAGAAACGGTCCGACGCGCCGAAACGGCCTTGGAGCTTGCCAAGAGCGAACTCGAGACCCAGCAGCAACGACGGCTAACCGCCGAACAGAGCCGGGAGGGATTGTTGGGAGCCTCGCTCGCGGGCCGCGGGACGAGCGAAGGGTCCGTCCAAATGGCCCGGAACGACGAGCAGCAAGCCCGCTCCCGGCTGGCAGAAGCCGAAGCCGCCCTGCGGAAAGCGCGACAGGCACAGGGCGAGTCGCAGATCGTTTCGCCCCTGACGGGCTACGTGGCCGAGCGGCGAGTCAGCGTGGGAGAGCGAATCGAGCCTGGAATGACGCTCCTGCGGATCGTCGATGTCTCGACCCTCAAGATGGAAATCGACGGGTCGGAAGGAAATGCTTCGCAAACCGTGCCGCCCTCGGCCCGGGAAGCGATGATTACCTTTGATGCCGTTCCCGATCGGCAATTTGTCGGCAGGGTCGTTCACTCCCTGGGCAAGACCTCTCTGCTTGGGCATCCCAACGCTGTGTCGATCGAGGTCGCTAACCCCGACCGGCTCCTGAAGCCGGGAATGTCGGGGCGCGTGCGGCTGGTCTCTGGTTCAGCGGGCGAGCCAGGTTTTGCGTCCACTTCCGGCCGATCCCGGCCCCTAGCACGACCGTCGCGGGGCATCGCGGACGGTTTGAGCGACGCCGATCTGTTGCGGCAAATGCTCGTGAGCATGAAGGGTCTGGCGATCACGCTTGCCGTCGCAGCCGATGCACAGACCAAGGAGTTGACGCGGAAACAAGAAGCCGCCAAGGTGACGGTCGAGGCGACAACTCAATACTTCGGGCTGCTCGAACGGCATGTGGCCGACCTGCGTCCCGAGAATGCCTCGCATCATGCTGTCAGCCTGGAGAAAGCCGCCGACGAAATCGATAAATTGCCGATTCTGCACGTCGACGAAGAGTTGCTGGCGTTTGGAGCGGACGTGGCTCAAGGCCTGCGAGGAATGGCCGAACTCAGGCGGTCGATTAGCCGCACACGATCCAACACCGACGTCACGGTGACAGAAGAGGCGCAGGTCGAGAACAGCGCCGTCCGAACGCAGGGGATGCAAAGGATCGCAATCGGCCTGGCGACCATGCGCCGCAAGATGACAAAGAAGTACAATCTGGAGTTCCTGGCCAACGCGGGAACCGTGCACACCGCCTCGGTGTCCAAAAGGCGCCCCCCACGACGGTGAACCGCGACCCGCTGGAATCCGGCACACTTTGCCGGCTGACCGGGTTGGCACGAGAGCTTGAACATGAGCAACGCCAATCCGGAAGACGGTCTTCGTGATGCGACACGCGTCGTGCGCGCGGGGTTACCCACGGCGTCGCAGGGCGCGCCCTTTCTACCGGGGCCCGTGTTTGCGGCGATGTATCAGTTCTCCGGCGATCCGGCGACGTCGCTATTCACTTATGGCCGCTTCCACAATCCGACTTGGACCCATTATGAGGAGGCGCTCGCTGAGCTCGAAGGGGGAGCGGTCGTCGCTTTCGCCTCGGGCATGGCGGCCCTGGCGGCCGTGTTTGGAACGGCCCTGACCGCTGGCGACATCTTGGTGATGCCCGCCGACGGGTACTACACAGGGCGGCTTCTCGCCAAGGGGCATTTTGCGAGCGCCAGAATCCAGATCCGTGAGGTCGCGACGGCGGCCCCCGATGCAGGAAGGCACCTTCGGGGCGCGAAATTGTTGCTGCTCGAGACGCCCAGCAATCCCGGGCTCGATGTGTGCGATATCGCGGCACTTGTCGGTGCCGCTCGGGAGCAAGGAGTATTGGTGGCGGTCGACAATACGACGGCAACCGTGCTGGGCCAGCGTCCGCTAGCGCTCGGCGCGGATTATTCCCTGGCCGCCGACACGAAGGCGCTCTCTGGGCACGCGGATCTGCTACTCGGGCACGTCGCCTGTCGAGATGCGGAAGCAGCCCAAAAGCTACGGACGTGGCGGACACAGATGGGATCAATCCCCGGACCGATGGAGGTCTGGCTAGCGCACCGCTCATTGGCGTCACTCGATGTTCGGCTCGAGCGGATGTCTGCCAACGCACTGGCGATCGCGCGCCTGCTGGCCGAGCGACGAGAGGTGCGGCGAGTTCGCTATCCGGGTTTGCCCAGCGACCCCGCGCACGCGGTGGCGCAACGTCAAATGAGCCGCTTCGGCCCGGTGGTCAGCTTCGAGCTGGCAAGCCAGCCGCACGCCGAGCAATTCTTCAAGCACTCGAAGCTGGTGGCGGAAGCGACCAGCTTCGGCAGCGTGCGGACGACGGCGGAAAGACGCGCTCGGTGGGTGAACGACCCGTGTCCGCCGGGCTTCATCCGGCTGAGCGCCGGTTGCGAAGACCCCGCCGACCTGTTGGCGGACCTGTCTCAGACCTTGGACGCAGTGTCGCGAGTTTGACACGCTTCAGGGGTCGTTTGCCCTCCGGACCCGCCCCTAAGTCTACTGCAACCCGCCCACTCGCCCATCATTTTGGGTAATCCTCAGTTGCATTTTAGGGCCGTCTTCAGAACTAACCTATGATTCTGTAATCGGTTACGAACTCGATCACTGATTTGAGCCGGACCTCGCTGGTACGGCTCTTGCAATTTTTGCAGCCTGGGGCGCGCGACGGAGCGCCGCAATCCTCAGGGGCAGATAGAACACTCGAAAGCAAACCAATGATGGGGAAATCGCTATGAAGACCGCAATTCGGACTCTGGCTTTGGCTGGCATCGTGGGATTCGCCGTACTGGCGGGCAATGTGTCCACCGCGAAGGCGGGGCCCTACTGGAACCGACCGGGTTACCGCCATTACTATCCGGGCTACCGAGCCTACGCCTATCCGTATGCGTATACTCCTTACGCCTACGCGTATCCGGACTACTCCGCCGGCTACTACCCGGGTTACTACGGCTATGCCTCACCGGGCGTGTACGTCGGCGGCGGTTGGGGCGGCCGCGGCTATTGGGGCCACGGCGGGCACTGGGGCCGGGGAGGCCATTGGCGTCGCTAGTTCCGACGGCAACCCGCACAAAGGCGAGAGGGCAACCCTCGCCTTTTTTGTTGGAACCTTCGCCGCGATGACCGCATCCTAGAACTGTGCTCAGCTTCTCTAAACGGAGGAGGCAGTCATGGTGCGCGGACGCCTTCTAGTTCTTGGACTTTGCGGCCTGGTGCTCGCCGCAATGATTGCTGCGGCACTGAGAATTCATAGCCTCGAGCAACGTGTGGCGTCACTCGAAAAAGCCTCCCGAGCGCCAGCCACTGTCGCGGCATCTCCCGTGAATGGTCTCACTTGGGCACCGGAGGATCGCGGAGCCGCGACCCTTCACTTGCCTGACGGCAACGGGCTCGTCACCTCGCGATTGCCCAAAGGCGCACAACTTCCACGCGGAACAACGACTCACGAGATCAACGGGATGACCTACTACGTGATGCCTTTGGCTGAAAGTGGCACCGCAGTGAGCCGACGTTAGTTCAGCGCGGATGGCCGGCCCGGTTCGCCGTTGCGTGCGGATGTGCTTTCTCGTACGTCTCCTGCAGTCGGCGGGTGCTGACGTGCGTGTAGATCTGCGTGGTCGTCAGGCTCTTGTGACCCAAGAGTTCCTGAACACTTCGCAGGTCGGCCCCTCCGTCGAGCAGGTGGGTGGCGAAACTGTGTCGCAGCGTGTGGGGCGTTGTCAGCGTCTCGAGTCCCGCGGTTTTGAGGTGTCCGAGTAAGAGCCGGCCGATGCTGCGGGTCGTCAGCCGCCGACCGTATTTATTCAAAAACAGAGGCGCGGCATCGCTCGCGTGCGGCTTGCGGACCTCCATCCAGCGATTGAGGGCCCGCACAGCGTAGCTGCCGAGGGGTGCGATTCGCTCCTTGCGTCCCTTACCGAGCACCCGCAGCACGTTGGCGTCCCGGTCCCAGTTGTTGACGTTCAAGCCGACCAGTTCCGCCACCCGCAAGCCAGCGGAATAAATCGTTTCGAGAATCGCCCGATCGCGGAGGCCCATCTCCTTGTTTGCCGGCGGCGTCTCGAGCAGTTTGGCCACTTGCAGTGCCGTCAGAAAGTGCGGCAACTTGCGGCCCGCACGGGGAGTCCGCAGAGCCTTGGCCGGATTACTCGGCACGATTTGTTCGCGACAGCAGTAGCGATAAAACGACCGCAGGCACGCCAGCCGCCGGGCGATGGTCGTCTTGGCATACTGACACTCGTGCAGGTAGCTGACGTAAGCCCGCAGGATGCTGACGGTGACTTCGGATGCGTCGGGCACCTGGCCGAGGCGCTCTTGCAGAAAGAGCGTGAAACTTTCGAGATCTTCGGCGTAGGACTTGAGCGTAAGCGGGGCGACGTTTTTCTCGATCCGCAAGAAACGCAGAAACGACTCGATTGCGGACTGCATCAGCTCACACTTGCGCGGCCGAAACCTGCTTGGCGGCGCGCGTTCCGATTGTTGCCTGTCGTTCAGGTCACGGCGGCAATGCTCAGGTGGGGTCGGCGAAACGCTGCGGCGTCGCAGTATGAGTCCGCTGCTCGTCACGCAGACGCCGGACTTTTTGGCTGAGCACCGCCGCGTCGTACCAGGTGAAGCTCAAATCGGCGTCGGCGGCAAAGCGTCCCATGGCCTGCAGCAAGGCTCGATGGCTTTCATCGTCGTACAAGAAGACGTATCGCTCGGTGCCCTTCACGAGCGCGAGCACGTTCATCCCGCGTTCCACAGAGGTCAGCCTCCCCGATTGACCCGGAACAATTCGGCACTCGCCGCTCATACGACGAATCGGATGACATCGAGTCGCAGGCGCGCCGTGCGCTCCCGGCGCGGCAACTCCCGAAGTTCAGACTCCATCCGAAGTCCGGTCTTGGAAGGTCGAGATGTGCGCGCGGGGAATCGCCTCTTCAGATATCGGCCGGGAGGCGGCACCGGCTATTTGTATTTTCTCAACTTGAGGATCAGGCGATGCTTCCCCTCTCCCCCGTGCAGAGAAAGCATCTCCAAGATCACACGGTACGAGCAGAAGCGGATAAAATCCTCGCTCCGATGCAAATATTCCTCCCACCCGCCGCTGCGCAGGTCGCCGTTCAACTCGACGTAATCGCGCAGGGCCGCCACCAGGTCTCCGTCCGCGCCGTCGAAAATCCGCGTGTAGGACATCAGCGGTAACCGCGGATCGAGCTGCCACGGCTGAATCGGCTGAGGCGCATTGAAGGGATTGGGTTGCGGAGGCGGCGGTGCCAGGCATGGATTGCGCAAGGGCACTTTGGGCGGGCCGCTTTCCATCGGCATCGGCGGAGGTGGCGGGCCCCCGATGCCCGGAAGCGGCGGCAGAAATGATGGTTCGGGACCGAAGGGTTCGCCCATCGTTTCGCCGGGGCTATCCCCAAAGTGTGACAGTCCGCGAGCATCCGGCGAAGGTTTCGACTCGCGCGGACGACAGGGAAGCGGCGGGAGCGGCTGCGGGGGACCTTTCGGCCGCTTGGCGTCTGGCTGATCGATGCCGTCGTCCTCCGAACCGTCGTCGCCGTCCTCACTGCGGGGCACCGGCACGAGCTTCTGATTGTCCGGCGTTACTGGACCTTGTTGGTTCGCATTCGACCCTGTTAAAGACGACGGGACGACTTCCTGCGTGGCGTTGGATTCTTGATAGTGAGCGATCTTCGTGAGCTGTCCGGTCGTGGAGGTCTCGGAACTGGACGTCTGCGGACCGTAAGGCGAGCCCTCTCCGATCGTCGGAGATTGGGCCCGCCAAACGAATTGCCTGTCGTACCCCATCGGCGCATTGAGTGCGAGACTCGGTTCTCCGTAAAGGTTGCGAACGCCCGGCCAGCGCTTGAAGCAGTTGTACGCCCGCTGCCAGAACGGCGTCTCGGGAGCACAGCTCTCTTCAATGCGCTGCTGATTTTCGTGGTAGTTTTCGAGCTGTTGTTTGTCCCAGTCGTGAAGCTGCTGACGGGCGGCCGGCTCGGTTTGAATTCCCGGATAGAACGCCCAGGCCCGCGGCGAATACCAATTGATCTGCAGCCCAATTCTCGGCGGGTAATAAGGCGAATAGTCGGTCACCGCTCCGACGACCACGGCATCGACCCGCAGCACCTTGGCCAGCTTGAGGACATCGTCGACGTCGTTGAGGTCGACCTTCGCGTCGATCATCGCGGTCTCGGTGACGCCGACCGGAAGGACCTCGAATCCCGGCACTTTCTGCAGCTCGGTGGCATAAGCCAGAGCAAATCGCCGCCCGTCCGTGGCCCGCTCGGCGCTGAGATTCAGAAAGGGAGCGACCGCCACGGTCGACAGGCCGGGGATCGGATTGGTCACGCCGATCTGGACCAACGCGCAGCCCGGCGCGAGCACGGCAGCCAAAACGACCAATAAGACGGACGGCTTCAAGGTCGCATCCTTGCGGACTCCGAGCGCAAGGTCGGAGTTCCTCGTCAATATCGACACGACCGGAGAAGTCGCTTCAACCAAAAA
>DASZIA010000197.1:0-14043 GCA_035949535.1 Planctomycetaceae bacterium
CACCGCATCATCACCAATTTCAACGCCGAGGCCGACGGGGTCTCGCCCGATACCATAGTCAGCCGGCTGACGGAACTCGTCCCGGCCGACTCCAGCAAGGCAACCCGGGTTGGACGACTACCGGAAGTATTTCGATCCGCAGACGCTGGCGAAGCTCGCCGGGCTTGATCTCAAGGCCCGCCTGATCGTCGAGGGTTACCTCACCGGCCTGCATAAGAGCCCGTATTCCGGCTTTTCGGTCGAATTTGCCGAGCACCGTGAATATTCGCCCGGAGACGACGTCCGCTACGTCGACTGGAAGGTTTTCGGCAAGAGCGACCGCTTCTACCTCAAGCGGTTTGAGGAAGAAACCAATTTCGCCTGCCACATCCTGCTCGACGCCAGCGCTTCGATGGCCTACCGCTCCCGAGGCGCCGCCGTCTCAAAGCTCGAGTATGCCGAGTACGTTGCGGCGGCCATCTCCCATCTCGTGGTGCGGCAACAAGACGCTGTCGGATTGGCGACGTTCAACACCACGGTGACGAAGTTTTTGCGTCCGTCGAGTCAGCCCGGACATCTGAAGGAGCTGGTCCACGTGATGGAACACACCGTCCCCGCCGGCAAAACGGCGCTGGGGCCGATCTTTCACGATCTGGCGGAGCGAATCCGGAAGCGGGGACTGGTGATCGTTTTGAGTGACTTGTTCGATGACCCGGCGGGCTTGATGTCGGGCCTCAAACACTTTCGCCATCGCCGTCACGATGTGAGCGTCTTGCAGATTATCGATCCGGCCGAGCAGGATTTTCCGTTCGACGAGCCGACCCGCTTTCGCGGCCTGGAACAGCTCGTGGAGCAGACGGCCGAGCCGCGCTCGCTCCGCCGGGCGTATCAGCGCGAGTTCGAAGATTTCCTGCGAGAAGTCCAGACGCGCTGCGGCGACTTGCGGATGGATTATTCGCTCGTGCGGACGGATCAGTCGCTCGACGTCGCGCTCCGCGCGTTTCTGACCCGGCGGATGCAGCGCGTGGGGAGAACCTGAGGTGATTGGTTTGGTTCTCCGGAATCTGTCCGCGAGCGGCCTGTTGGCGTTCGGCTTTGCCAACCCGTGGCTGTTGTGCGGGCTGGCGCTCGGGGCGATCCCGATCGTCATTCATCTCTTGTCTCGACGGGCTTACCGCGAGACCGATTGGGCGGCGATGCGTTTCCTGCTCGAGGCGGCCCGCAAGAATTCCCGCCGAATGAGGCTCGAGCAGCTCATTTTGCTCGCGGTGCGAACGCTCATCCTTCTGCTTGCGGCCCTGGCTTTCGCGGAACCGTTGGTGGAGGCCGTCTCACCGCAGGCCCGGCCGCGGACGCTCTTGCACCGACTGATCGTTATCGACGCGTCGTTCAGTATGGGAGCCCGAATGGAAGCCGGGACACGATTCGACCGGGCCAAGAGCGTGGCCCGGCAGATTGTGGCCGACTCGCAGCCCGGCGACGCGGTGAGCATTTTGCGAATTGTCAGTCACACGTCCCCCAACGTGATCCGAGAGCCGGCCTTCGAGCAGGATGTCGTGCTTCCGGAGATTGACCGTCTGCAACTGACCGACGAGCCGGGCGATTTGGCGCCTGCGCTTGCCGAGGCCGTCGAGATTCTGGCCGACTCGCGCGCTCCGCGGACGAAAGAGGTGATCTTTCTCAGCGACTTTCAGCGTCTCACCTGGGGTGGCGACACCTCCGCGAAAACGGACATGCCAGCCCTGTTCCGCAAGATCGGCGAGAAGGCCAAGATCGTGCTGATCGGCGTCGGGGATGGACGGACGGACAACGTGGCCGTCACGTCTCTGGCGGCCGTCGATCCCATTGTTCTGCCCGACCGCCCTGCCCGACTCCGCGCGGCCCTGCGCAATTTTGGGACCGCGCCGCTCGCCGGCGTTCGCTGCGAGCTTTACGCCGACAATTATCTGGTGGCGTTCAAACCGGTCGATCTCCCGGCCCGTGAGGAGACCGTTGTTGAGTTTCCCTACGAGTTCCGCCGTTCGGGCGAGCACGCGGTGGAGGTGCGCCTGCCCGCCGATCGTCTGCCAGCTGACAATCGACGCTGGCTGAGCGTGCCGGTTACCGATCAAATCCGTGTTCTCGTGGTCAACGGCCACGAAGGGGGCCGCCCAGCGGAGAATGCCTCTCACTACGTACGGACAGTGCTCGCCCCCTCAACGGCGCGCGAAAGCTGGAGCGGCGCCACTCAGCCCAAGGTTATCAACGAGGCCGACCTCACGGCCGAGGATCTTTCCAAATTCGATTGTGTCTTTCTCTGCAACGTCGCGCTCGTCACCCGGACCGAAGCCGACCTGCTCCAGGCGTATGCTGAGTCGGGGGGCGGAATCGTCTTTGCGCTGGGGGACCGGGTCAAGCCGGCCAACTATAACGCCGTGCTCTATCGCGACGGCAAACGTGTCCTGCCGGCGATGCTCGAGGGTCCAATCGGCAATGCCCGCGACCCGGTGCATGGCGGCTACACGTTCGACGCTTCGGACTTGAGCCATCCGATCGTGGCGCTGTTCCGCGGAAATCCGGGAGCCGGGCTCGACCGGGTCGTCACTCTCGAATACATGCAGGCGAAACTGGCGGCGGGATCGCCGTCGCGTGTGGCACTCAAGTTCAGCTCAGGCGATCCGGCGATCATCGAACGGCCGGTCGGACGCGGCCGCAGCGTGCTGTTGACGACCTCGGCCGACGTCTCGTGGAGCACCTGGCCCGTCCATCCCACATTTCCACCAATGATCCATGAAATGGTTCGCTATGCGGCCGAAGGGCGCTGGCACCAGCGGCAATACCTCGTCGGTGAGCCGCTGTCGCGCACGCTCACCGGTCGAGAATCGGGAATCAAGGTCACGATCAAGTTGCCGGACGGATCGGATCAGACGATACGCCCGCTGGTCGGCGAAAACCGGACCGATATCAATTTCGCTGCCACTATTCATCCCGGAATCTATGAGTTGGCCCTCGAATCCCCAGCGGAGGCCGCCGTGGCGCAGGCGTCGACCTCCAGCGGGCCAGACAAATCGGCTTCGGCCGTGCGGCACGAGTTCTACGCCGTCAACGTCGATCCGCGCGAGAGCGATCTCGAAATGGTCGACGAGAAAACCCTTCAGACGAGCATCCTCGCTGGCGTGCCTTACGATCGTCGCGGTGATTGGTCACACGAGTCGCGCGAACTCGGCGCGAGCGAGCCGCTAACGTCGGGTCTATCGCGGTGGCTGCTTGTGGCGATGCTGGCTTTACTCTTAGTTGAACCCCTTTTGGCGTGGAATTTTCGCCAGGGATTTGTCGTGTTGTGCGCACTGGCGGTCGCCGGCCTGGGATTCCTGATCGTTCCGGGACATCCGCGATATGCTGCGGCGTTCGCAGTGGTGCTGGGCGGCGGCCTTTTGGCTGCGGCGGCCATTCGCTGGTGGCGCGGAGGCCCAAGTCCAAGGTCCAAAGTCCAAGGTCAGGACCGGTAGATTATTCCGGCTTTGGCAACGGACCCATGGGCGTTGGACTTTGCAGCGACACAGCGCATCGCGAACGGCTCGAATCCAGCAGGCTCCGGGTGAAGTCGTAGACGGGCAGCGCGCAATCTGGCGGCGCGAAGTTTTCGGCTCCTTGCAGAATCGTGTCCAGAAACGCCGAGATCGGATTGGAGTCGGTCTCGGTGATCGGCACGCGTTCGGACCGTTCCTCGCGTGCCAGCCAGAGTTCGCCGTCACGAAGAGTCAGATCGGCGTGGGCGCAGTGTATCGAGAGCAGTTCGCCCAAGTGCTGCCCGTGGCCCACGAAATCCATCGACAAAGGCACGCCGCCTGTCAGCATCGCGGAAACCGACGCGGTGATCTCGACGCGGCTGCCGCAACGGTCGCAGCGCGCGAAAACGTCGAGCGGCTCGAGTCCGGTCACGTAAAACACGGCGTCGATTTTGTGGCTCCCAGCATCGCCGATGAATCCGTCCGGATTCATCTGGGGATCATCGCGCCAGGTACCGACGATCGTCGACTGCCAGTTTTCGACATTGTGCGAGGCAACGGCCCGCACCGGTCCGAACTCGCCCGAGCGCACGAGTCTACGCAGCGCGCGGTACGTGGCCCACGTCCGCCGCTGGTAGGCGACCGACAGCGGGACTTGCGATTTCTGCGAGCGCTCAATCAGAACGAGGATCTCCCCTCGCGTCCGGGCAAGCGGCTTTTCGCACAGAACAGGAGTCTTGCGATCCAACAAGGCGCTCGCCTGCTCGAAATGCAGATGGGTCGGCGAGGCGACGACGGCGGCGTCAAATTCGGCGCCTTCGACCAGTGACTCGAACGTGGGATAGACAACCGCCGCTTCCGCGACTTCGCTGCACAGAGATTTGGCCGCAGTGGGATCGGGATCCAACAAAGCCGTGAGCACGGCCCGGCCGTCGGCCGCTACACGCTCCGCATGCAGGCGTCCGATTCGCCCGCATCCGATCAGTGCCAATCGCAGCTTGGTCGCGGGCTTGGACGAGGCGTCGCTCACGGCTTCTCACCGAGATCGCAGCGACAGACCATCTGGCCACAGCCGGGGCAACCGCGGGCATATTTGTCGAGCACTGCCTGTTCCAGGTCGATCCCGGCGACGTTGGCGATCGTGACGAGCCAAGCCAGGACGTCGGCAAATTCGGCCGCCAGCTCCTCGCGCGATCCCTGCCGCAGTGCGCCGGCCAGCTCGCCGACCTCCTCCATCAGCCACATAAACGTGCCGTCGATGCCGCGGGCAGCGTCCTTGTCGGAGTACATTTCGGCAATCAGCCTCTGAAAGCCGGCGATTGTCAGCGGCTGTGTTTTTTCCGTGTTTTCGACTTTGGACATTGGACTTTGGACCTTGGACCTATTTGAGCCCGTCGAGCGCGGCACGTGCGGCCGCATTTTTTCCGTCGCGCTCGAGAATCGCTGTCAGATGTTGGCGGGCCTCGGGAGCACGGCCCGCGGCGGCGAGCGCCTTGGCCAAGGCCAGCTCGAAATCGTCATCCTTCGGCTTGAGTTCGACCGCGGCCTCAAATTCAGGAAGGGCTTTTTTCATCTCTTTCGCGCCGAGGTACGCCTCGCCCAGATCGCGGTGAATCTCGGCATCGAGCACGTCTACATAGAGCGCCGACTTGGCCAGGCGGATGGCGTCTTGAAACCGCCCCTGTTTGAGAGCCACCTCAGCCAAACGTTTGCGCGGCGCCGCATCGTCGGGCGCCAGATCGCAGAGATGCGTCAGCACCTCGAGCAGCCGCTTCTCGTCGCCAAGCTGTCCCTCGGCAGCGGCGAGCCCACGAACAAAGTCGGGTTGCCACGGGTAGTATTTCGCCCCCAACTCGCAAAGCTCGGCAGCCTGTTGGGGCTTGTCATCCAGGAGCTTGAGCTTAGCCAGCGTCATTAAAATCTCGGCGTGCGGAGCCGATCGATCCAAGAGCGGCTCGAGCCGAGTGATTCCCTCACTGTATTTTTGCTCCTCAGCGTCAAGCCGCGACAACACAAGCGCTGCCCAGGGCTGCTTGGGGTCGAGTGCCAGGGCATCCTTGGCCGTCTTTTTGGCCAATCCCGCGTTCCCTTTTTCCAAGAGGGCCCATGAGTAGGACGCCGCCAATGCGGCATCCTTGGGGTGGGCTTCGACGTCCTTTTCGAGCTTCTGCACGCTCTCTGTGGGCGGGCGTTGGGCCGCGTGGAGGCCGGCCACCTTCGCTTTGAGAAAATCGCGATATCCGCGCTCGAACTCCGCGATGTCAGCGCCGAAAACCTTCTTGATCGCCGTCGGGGTCGAAAGATTGTCCCGATAAGCAGCGAGCATCTTTCGCAGCGACTCTGCTCCCCCACGCTCGATCATGTATTCCGCATAGAGGCGGCTCTGGCAGTAGGCGAACTGCCAATCGTCCGAGTTGGAAGGGCGCTCGAACCCGCGATCGAGCGTCGACAGCGTTCGCAACTCTTTCGGGAATCGCCGGGCTAAGAGCTCCATCCACTGCGACGGGGGCGGATAGCCTTCGTTCAGGACCGCGAGCGCTTCGGTGAACCAGTGTGGAATATTGAAACCCGATTGCTGCACCGTAATCACGTGGACGAATTCGTGCCGCAATACGCGGGCCCAATTAAACGGCACTGGGGCCGACGTCGGAGAGGCCATCGCCACCATCACGCCAGTCGACGCGCCGATCGTCTGAATCCAGGGGAGGCCCACCATCCGCGCACTGAACCATTCGTGCCCCGAATGCCCGTCCGAATTGTTGAAGACCTCGATATGTGTCCGCTGTGGCGGCGCGTAGCCGAATCGCTCGACAAGCTCTGGATAGATTTGTTCGAGATATTCGGCAATGTATCCCCCGAGGAGCTTATCGAGCTTCGAATCGACGCGAACCACAAAGTGCTCGGTCGAGATGGCCTGATAGCCGTCGAGCAGCTTGAGAACCTTGCGAAAATTGCTGACACGCGTGTGATAGGGATCGGCCTGAAAGGCTTCGTCCAGAATTTTGCGGGCTTGATCGGTCCGGCCGACTCGCATCAAGAGCATGCCCAGGGAAGTCTTCGCCTCGGGAAGTTGCGGAGCGAGCGCCATCGCCCGGCGGTAGCAGACCTCCGCTACGTCAAATCGTCGCCGCGATTCCAACAGTTCGCCGAGAGCCGTCAGGAACACACCCGGCTTGGGATGCGTCGTATTGACGTCAGTCCACACCTTCCAGAAGCGGGGTGCCGCCGATTTTGACTCGCCGCCGTCCGGCGATTTTGCCAGCCATGTCTCGAGGTTCGACCGCGACGGAAGGCCTTCGGTCAGCAGGGCGCAGGCGGCGACACGCGCCAGCGCGCCTTCGTCGTGTGGATTGCCTGCGAGGGCCGCGTTCGCAGCCGCTAGCGACTGCTCCACTCGTCCGGAAAGATAACAAGCGTCGGATTTGAGTCGCAGGGCCGAGGGAAGACGCGGGTTGATCCGCAGGGCCTCGGCCGCCTTGGCTTCGGCCTTGTCGAGCTCGTTGTTGTCGAGCGCATCCTGCCCGAGAAGCACAATTGCCTCAGCGGCGCGGGGATTGATCGCCAGGGCCTGCTCCAATTCGGGAACCGCTTGCTCGCGGTTGTATTTCTCAAGCAGCAGGGAACCGGAGATCAAGTGGGCCTCCCAAGCACTCGCATCGTTCTTAAGCGCGTCGGGACAGAGCGTGTTCACAACAAAATGGAAGATCTGCGTGTTGTGGTTCCAACGTGCGTATTCCACCGAGCCGTGTGCCACCAACAACAGCGTGGCCGCGTCTTCGGGCTGGCGCGCATTGTAAAAGCGGATAAACCAGCGGTAAGCGGCATTGGCTTCTGGAAAGCGCCCCGTTTGTGCATAGACGTCCGCTAGAACGAGCCGGGCGGACGCGTTATCCGGCAAGGCTGCGACCGCAGACTCGGCCGTTTTCTCGGCGTCCGCAAGGCGGCCGCGCGCCAGCTGCAATTCGGCGAGCCGAGCCAGGAGTCGCGGCTGCCCTGACTGAATCTTGAGCGCTTGGGCGACAACTTTTTCGGCATCCTCCCAGGCGCCGACTGCTTGCTTCGCCCGGCTGATGCCAACGGACACAGCCACAGCGTCGGCCTTGGCATCGGCGGCTTTGCGAAAGGCTTCTTCGGCCTCCTCGTAATGGCCCTTGGCAAGATGCGCGTGGGCCTTCCCAAGCAGATCCTTCGCAGTGTTTGCGGCAGAGACCGATGCGCTCAGTGCTAGAACGAGCGCAAAACCGCCGATCGCTCGCGCGGCGAGTAGCCGGCGGACAGTCAGATCGCGTCGGGGGAGAATCGCCTTCATCCGCCTTCAGTATACGCCGCCGTGCGCGCAAGAAAAAACCGCGGGCCTGGTGAGGCCCGCGGTCTTATTTATCAAACCTCTCGGAGTTTGCGACGGTGGAGTCGCTTTGAGAAGGACGCGGATCGGGTAGTGACTGGCACTCACCCTTGGTGATCCGGGTCCACAGTTTGGGTTTGGCACCTCCGTCGGAACGATTGCGAGAGGCTTGTTCTCAGCCCTGTCTTCCGGCCGCAGTCGGCCGACTTTGATGCAATTTCAGTTTGTCGATCTCGCCAGGGCCTCGTATCTGTCCATCGCGGGGGCTCTCTGTCGAGTGTCCACGGCGATGGGCAGCATAATGATCGGCATGCACGAGGGCGGTTCGTCGCTTAAAAATCCAAAAAACGCGCGCCGAATCTTCGGCTGTTGGCGTGTCGGGCCAAAAAAAGTCCGGATCGCTGTCTCAGACCCGCAGCAACGGCTCTGCGCGACTCGTCCTGCGAGAGCGCCGAAAGTAAAGCCAGACTCCAATCCAAACCACCAGCGGAAATAGCCTCAAGAATTGATCCAGCCCCGCATCGTTGGGCCGCGTGAAGGTCCAAGTTCCGGCGAGATTGTAGTTCGGCAGATTCCAGATCCGCACGGTTCCGTCGGTCGAGCCGGCAGTCAGCCTGTGACCATCGGGACTGAACTGAACCGATTCGACGGCGGGAACGTTGAGATGAATCGCGGTCTTCTTGCGTTCGGACAGATTCCAGATCGTCACGCCGTCAAAGCGTCCGGTCGCCAGTTGCTGGCCGTCGGGCGAGACAGCCAGGGCCAGCACCAAGCGCTCGGGCAACACGCTGGTGACTTTGCGCGCTGCGAGGTCGGTGATCTCGATCGTTTTGTCGTTGGCCACCACGAGCGACTTTCCATCCGGAAGCCAGGCGATCGCAGTGATGTTGGGAGGCAGGTCGCCCGTATCGGGCGGCTCGGGGGCCTCCAATCGCTGCACCAACTTGCCTGTTGCGGCGTCCCAGACCTCCAGATCGAGCGACCCCAGCCCGCCGATGGCAAATCGCGATCCGTCGGGAGCAGGAGCCAGCGCTTGGATATTCACACGCACGTCGAATTTGCGCGGCGGCGCATTGTCGCCAAAACTGGCCAGGTAGACGAATTCTCGGAAGGCCGCTGCGTACTGATCGCCGTAAGCCAGGGCAGCCAACGTGCGGCAATGGTCCTGCGTGGTGGTTTGCGTCAGCAGACGCCGCCCGCTCGAAGCATCCCAAAAGTTCAGCGCTCCGTTGAATCCGGCCGACAGCAGCGTTTCACCGCCCGCAGAAAATGCGACCGACGGTCCGATGAAGACCTCGGGCAAGATATTGAAAGTGCCCGGACGGTTATCGCGGCCCAAGACTGTCGCGGCCTCGAGATCATTGGCATCGGCCAGCGCGGCCGTGTGGTAGATATCCGAAAAGTACCAACGCTCGCGAAGCGGGCGAAATCGGCCGCTGTAGACGCCAATCGCCAGCCGCTTGCTGTCGGGAGAAAACGCGAGGCCGCTGACCGACTGCCAGGCCGATCCCCGATTTTGGGGCCACACCAGGACCACGAGGCTCACGACCAGGCCGACCGCCATCGCCGCCTGACCAGGCGAGATGCCCCTTAACCATTTTTTCACGGCCGGCAGGAGATTCACGCGAAGCCTCGGCACCCCAGCGGGGTTTTCTTAAACTCTATCCACGGTACACTAAGGGCGCCCGAGAGGACATTTCGGGCCACCGCCATCGCACCGTTGAGAGGGTTGACGTCACGACTCCCGCCACAAGCCGGCCCCGGACATCCGAGGGCATTACGCCCCCGTTTCGACGAATGACGCCCCTAGGAACTCTCGCGGAGCGCGACGCGACTTCGGACGCGGAATGATCATGGTGAAAAAATCGCAGGACGAACTGGCGGTTGGAGCCCTTATCCGCGTTAAGGCCGGAACCACAATGCCCGAATTCCCCGATGTCGCTTGTGGCGGCTGGACGGGGAGGATCGTCGAGGCCTCCGGAAAGAAGCCCAACACCAAGTATTTTGTCGAGTGGGATGACGCCACCCTCGGGATCATTCCAGAGCCGTATCTCAAGCTTTGCGAGACGCAGGGGCTCTATCACCGCATGGCCTGCCTCGAGGGCTCGGCTTTAGAGCCGGCCAATTAACCCGAATAACCCGCGTGCCCCGCGGTGTATGCCGACTCTGCGGCCCTTCTAAGCCTTTCGGTTGAGTCTGCACCCTGAGCCGCCTTGGTCTGGTCGACGGTCGGATGGCTCAGTGCAAAGCGTAATCTCGAGCGGAGCCGCAAGGCCGGTCGTTCCGGTCCGCTCGATCGAATTGGCTTTGTTAAGAACAGCGTCGCCCCCATCATTCGGGAGAATCGGTGGAAGCCGCAACGGCGCGTCTAGTATCAAGTCACCCGGCCGAGTTCCGACAGCCGACTCGCTAAACAAATCTTATATTCAGAAGCAGGAAAGCAACGCTCTCGGCAAATCCAGAGCCCCTGAGGAAACCATGATCGACTGGAAGCATCTCCGCGCGCAAGTGATGGGCAAAGGGGAAAAGCCCCCTCTTCCGCCCCGTCTCGAAGTCCCAAAAATGCCGCACACCGTCTCGGCGGTCTGCGAGCGCGCGCAAAAGCCCGACTGCACGGCGGCTGATCTGTGCGAAGTTCTGGAGCAGGATCCGTCGATCACGGTCGATCTGCTCAAACACGTCAATTCCGCCGCCACGGGTCTACGGACCAAGGCCGCAACCGTGCGCCAGGCCGTGGCCTTGTTGGGCGTCAAAAACACTCGACTGTTCGTGACCACCACGGTCCTCGAGCAGCATATGCGGAATACCAAATCACCGTTGATCTTGGGTCATCTCTTCTGCTTGTCGGCGATGGAACGAGCACTCTTGGCGCGCGAAATCGCCAAGGCGACCAATCGCGATACGGATCTTGCCTTCGCCGGCGCGCTCATTCAAGACTTCATCTTGCCGTCGTTTACCAAAATGCACGTGACCGAATATGCCGGCTTCATGAAGCAGTTGTCGACCGGCGATGCGGATCTCACGGACCTGGAAAGCGCCAAGTTCGGGTGCAGCCACGCCGACTGTGCCGCCTACCTGATGTTGAATTGGGGCTTTCCCGACGACCTGATCTGTTGTGCCCTGCTGCATCACCGACCCACGCAAGTTTGGGCACTGGAGCCGTTGCGGCACACTGCCCTGCCCGCATTGGCTGCGACGTCATGGCTTCCTTCGGTGTTGGCACCGTCGACGGCCCATTTGCCCAAGCTCTGCCAATACGTAGCCGACAACTTCAAGCTCGACGTCGCGACGCTCGCACAGTCGGTCGACGGGCAGTTGCGCGGTCTGATTCCCAATCTTGCCAGTTACGTGACGTTGCATCAGCACCTCGCGAACTCGACAGTGAGCGTTTGAAAATGATTGCGAACGCCCAAACGATCACCTTTTCGATTGATCGCCTTTACCCCGGGACGACGCTGGGCGGACCGATCTACGAAGACAATGACGGCGCCGTGCTCCTGTTGCAGGCCGGCGTCTGCGTCACGCAAGAGCAAATTGATCAGCTTCGCAATCGCGGCATTCAACAGATTCGCATTGAAAGGCGTTTCGCCGACTCAGTGCTTCGCGCCTCGGGAGCAAGGGCCGTCCACCGGCGGAAGCCGACGACTGCAGCACAGACGGTCAAAGCAGACAAGGTCGCCCCCCCCATCAACCGGCCCGCCGCCAACGTGAACTGGTCGGCTCAGCTGTCCCAGTCGGTGCAGAAGCTTCGCGGAGCGCAGTCGGAAAAACTCTCGAACGTCTACTCGCTGCTCGAAAACCAGGGCGGGTTCGACGCGGGCGTGCTCGATGAGATCGGGCAAGAGTCGATCGACCAGCTCTCAGTCGACATGGATCTGTTCATCAAGGCTTCGATCGAGCCGCAGCTCAGCGAGGCCGCTGCCGAACACTGCGTGCGCGTCTCTCAGCTCGCAGTCGCGGTCGGCGCCATTGCTGGGCACACGCGCGAAGAGCTGCGCTGGCTCGCGATGGGCTGTCTCGTTTCCCGCTGTCGAGCGACCGAAGCGGCACGAGAACTGTGCGAGGAACCGCGCAAGCTCACCGCCGTCGAGTTTGCCGAAATCAAACGGACGCCCGGCCGCGTGTTCGACATGCTCTCGACAATCGACTTTCCGCTGGTGGCCCGTACCGTGGCCTACCAAATCCACGAACGCTGGAACGGGACCGGCTATCCGCGAAAAAAGGCGGGAGTCCAGATTCACGCGCTCGCTCGCATCGCCGGTGTCTGCGATGTCTACGTCTCGCTGACCTCGCCGCGCCCGCACCGCCCTGCTTTCTCGCTCTACGCTGCAGTCGTGCAGATTCTTTCCGATGCCCGGGCCGGACTGTTCGACCCGCACACAATTCGCTGCTTCCTGAAGACCGTATCGCTCTATCCGATTGGAGCGTACGTGCGGCTCAACACCGGCCAAATCGGCCGCGTCGTGCGAACCAGTCCCGATGCCTACGACCGTCCGACGATTGAGATTGTCGGGGCGACGCCGCCGCAACTCATCGCCCTGGCGGAGACACCAGATATCGCGGTCACCGAAGTCATCGACCCGGATCAGGCGGCTGAGGAAATCTTCGTTCCTCAATCCGGCCAGCTCACTTCCGACGACGTCAATTTTCTGCTCGGGGTGAAAAACTCCTAGCTGCCGGCCTCAGTTGATCTCGCGGAACCGCTGCCAGGCCAGTCCGGGGCGATCGACGCGGAAGGTGACCAACCGCGTGTGCTGAACCTCGGTGACATAGACGTTGCGTCCGTCGGGCCCGCCGAAACAGAGATTACTGGGCCGTTTGCCGAGCACGTCGATCTCGTGGAGCACTTCTCCCTGCGGCGTCATCTTGATGACCGTCCCGTTGCCATAGCGGCAGATGTAAAGATTGCCGTCGACGTCGCACCGCATCCCGTCGAAGCCGTGGTCGGTGAACTTGCGGATCAACCGACGGTCGGCGAGCGACTTACCCGGGCGGATCGTGAACCGCCAGATGTTCCTTTGATCGCTCTCGTTGACGTACAGCGTCTTCCCGTCGGGGCTGACCTCGATGCCGTTGGACGTTCCCTGCTTGTCGGCCGCCAAGGCGATGCGACCGTCGGGGTCGATCCTCCAGACGCATCCCGTGCCGGCCTTCCAATTCGGGTCGCTGGCCCAAATCGTGCCATCGGGTGAGATAGCCAGGTCGTTCGGTTGGGCCATTCGCGCCTCATGCACCAAGATGCGAATGTTGCGGGTAGCTGGGTCGATCACCAGCACGTTGTGTCCCGTGTAGTCGGCGACGTACATCGTCCCCTTGCGGTCGAAGACGATTCCGTTGCCGTCGCTGCCGCGTGGCAGGGTCACGTAAACGTCTCCCTTTCCCTGTGGAGTGACGATGCCGATCGTTCCCTCGGTGCGAAAATTGACTGCATAGATATTGCCCCGCATGTCGCAACTCGGTCCTTCGATGCCGATCGTGAATTCTCCCGGCTGAGTCAGGGGCCGCGCCACAAACAGTTTCTCGTCCGGTTTTTCGTCTGCGCCGGCTATGCGAATCGCAAGCCCGCTGAATACTGAGGCGAGAATCAAAAGTCGTAGGCTCATGGTTGGCGATGTCCGTTGCGAAAGGGCGTGCGAGTGGGTTGGCTCAGTGCGGGCCGGATTCTGTCTCGTCCTCACCCACGAGCGGAATCGTGGGATAGGTGGGCGTCCCGTCCCCCTCGTTGGCCACGGGAGGCGGAACTTCGGCCATCTTGGTGAAGTCGGGGGGCACCGACGGAGTTTCCATTCCCCGGTCGCCGTAATAGAACCGCCGCCAGACTTTGCGATCGCCCACGCCGATGATCAACGTTTTGCGGAACGTCCGCAACGTGGGGATCCGCGTACGGTTCAAATGCTCGCGGCAACGGCGGAAGCGGATGGTCACGAGCGTTTCGCCCCGAGCCTGGTAGCCGACGAGAAAGCCGATCAACAGACCCAGCGGAATCAACCAGCGGCCCTCGGCGCTCCACATAAAGATCCAACCGACGCAGCCGAAGAGCAGCCCTAACATCGGAGCCAGCAGAGGCCAGGTGAGATTCGGGACGCTGCGATGCTCGCTGTTCCAGTCGCAATTGGCATCTTCGCCGCAAACGATACAGCAATCGGGCAACTCGGCCGTCCAGCGGTCTCCGTAGAGATAGACATGATCGTTATGGTCGTCGGCAGAGACGCGCAGCTCCTTGCGGCTACC
>DASZIA010000198.1:0-19360 GCA_035949535.1 Planctomycetaceae bacterium
TTCTATCAGATCTGTCGGAGGACGCCGGGATTGGCGAAGAAGCTGCTGCGCCGCGGCATCGCCAAGGAACTGCCGACCGACTTCGATATCGATACGCATTTCAACCCGCGGTACCAGCCCTGGGACCAGCGGGTTTGTCTCGCGCCCGACGCCGATTTCTTCCAGGCGATCAGGGATGGACGGGTGTCGGTCGTTACGGATCAGATCGAGAAGTTCACGCTGCAGGGCATTCTGCTCAAGTCGGGCAGAGAGTTGCCGGCCGATATCATCGTGACGGCGACGGGCCTCAAGATGCTGGCCTGCGGCGGCATTCAATTGTCTGTGGATGGCACGCCGGTCGAGCCGGGACGCGCTTTGACCTACAAAGGATTGATGCTGAGCGACGTCCCGAACTGCGCAATGTGTGTCGGCTACACGACCGCATCCTGGACGTTGCGTGCCGATCTGGCCTCTGCCTACGTCTGCCGCCTGCTTAATTACATGGACCGCGGCGGCTACAAACAGTGTGTCCCGCGCGCGGACGATCCGGAACTTCGCCCCGAGCCGCTCTTGGGCCTCACCTCCGGTTACGTGCAGCGCGGGAGCAGTCTCTTTCCGAAACAAGGCTCAAAATCGCCCTGGCTGCTGCGTCAGAACTACATCCTCGACCTGATGACGATGCGATTTGGCGCTGTGGACGACGGCGCGCTGGTCTTTTCCAACGGCGGCGACAAGGCGGCTCCCTGCACGCCGCCGCGGTCAAGGGAGACCGATGCCGAAGCGGCAACGGCTTCTGCCTGACACAATCAAACGCGCGCCCCCCGTCCGCGTTCACAACACTTTGGCGACGACGATTGTCAAGTCATCCTGCAGCGGCCCGCCTTGCGAGAAAGTGCGGGCGCCGTGCAGGATCGCGTCGATGATCTTTTCGGCCGGGTGCTTGCGGTACGCATGAACCAGACCAATGCAGCGATCTTTGCCGAAGAACATCCGGTCCCGGCCGCGCACGTCAAACAGCCCGTCGGTCGCGATCAGGAGCGTGTCGCCGTGTCGTAGGAACACAGATTCGCTCGTTCTTACTACGGTATTTTCAAACACCCCCAACGGCGGAGCTTGGCTGCCCAACGGCGTGAAGTCGCCCGAGTCGTGCACGATGTACGCGCAGTGACCGGGCGCCGCGTAGCTCACAATTCTCCGCGCCGGCTCGAGCCAGGCGAGAAACAGCGTGGCAAATCGGCATCCGGAGGTGTCTTCCCACAGGAGCCTGTTGACCGTTGTCGTAATCTGTCCGATGTCGGAGCCGATGCGCGTCAGCGCGCGAATGTAGGCGCGCGTTTCAGCCGCCAAGAGCGCCGGACCAATTCCGTGCCCCGAAACATCGCCCACCACGATGCCCAGGGTCCCGTCTGTGCCGGGCAAGTAGTCGAAGAAATCGCCGCTGGTCGCTTCGGCCGGGATGCAGACTCCGGCCACGTCGAGGCCCTCGATCTCGGGTGAGTTGGCCGGAAGCAAGTGTTGCTGAATATCGCGCGCCACCTCGATCGCGCCTTCCAACTCCAACCGCCGCTCCTTTTCGTGACAGTACTCTTTCTGCAGCCTCTCGCGCGATTCGAATTGCCGGCGATGTCGATCCGCTTTTTCGATCGATCCGCGGATGGCCAGATCGAGCGAGTCGGCTGAAAAATCGTTCTTGCTCAGATAGTCGAGCGCGCCCGCCTTCATCGCCGCGACGGCCACCGCCTCGTCGCCAGCGCCGGTGAGCATGACCACCGGCGCATGCAGGCGCAGATCGTCGAGCAGCTCGAGAGAATTTGTCCCCGGAATATGGTAGTCGAGCAGAATGCAGTCCGGCGTCTGGGTGTCGACCAGCCGCATGGCCTGCGGTCCGTTTTCGGCTTCGACAAGCCCATACCGGTTACCCAACGCACGCTGCACACTTCGGCGATCGCACTGGTCATCGTCCACCATCAGAATACGAAGCGGTTTCTCCTGGCCCTGATTCATCGGATCACCCGTGTTCCGGAGGGGGAAATTGGACGCACAGCACGTACTTCTGCACCATTTGCACGGCTTTCAAGAAGCTGACGCCGGCATCCGACTTGACGACATAACCGGCAATGTGGTGCTTGTAGGCGGCAGCCTTGTCTTCGTCCGCGTTCGACGACGTGAGAATGAACACGATGCTGTTAGAGAGACTGGGGTCGGCCCGCAGCACCTCCAGAAACTCGAGTCCAGTCATGCGGGGCATATTGAGGTCGAGCACGATCAAAGCCGGCTGCGGCACTTTCGCTTGCCCTTGTTCGCCACGCAGCATTTGCAGCCCTTGGCGTCCATCCGAGGCAACATAGACAGGGTTGTTGATTCGCTGTTGCTGCAATCCGCGCTGAATGGCCCGGACGTCGATTTCATCATCGTCGACAATCATGATGCTGACTGTATCGTTCGTCACACCTCATCCCTCCGCCGATCGGGGCCAGGTGAATCGAAATGTCGCGCCTCGTCCCTCGGCGGATTCCAGTTGAATGGCTCCGCCGCGACCCTCTACGATCTTCTTGACCAATGCGAGACCCATTCCGCTGCCTTCGATGGCATCTCGCGGTTTGAGCGTGGTGAACATCCGAAAGATCTGGTCGTGATAGTCTTGCGCAATTCCCGGCCCGTCGTCGTGAACGATGAATTCAATCTGGTTGCCATGGTCCATTGAGGAGACCTCGACGCGTCCGTCGGGTCGATTGTGGTGCTTGACCGCGTTGCCGATCAGGTTTCGCAGCACCTGATGAAGCGGCGTGCGGTGGGTCAGAATGGTGGGCATTGACCCGACCTCGATCGTGAATCCGGCGGGCAGCGGCAGCGTCTCGATGATCTCGCGCGCGAGTTGGCCACAATCCACGTGGCTCAAGTCCCCGTCGCTGCGTCCGACGCGTGCAAACTCGAGCATATCGTCGAGCAAGCTCTGCATCCGTTGAACTCGCCGCTGCATCAGACCCAGGTCGTTGCGAACGTCCTCCGACAGCTCGGAGCCATGATCCTCGCCGATCCAGGCCGCAATCTGGCCGATCGCCCGCAGCGGAGAACGCAAGTCATGCGATGCCGAGTACGCGAAATCGTTCAGTTCCCTGTTGCTGCGTTCGAGTTCCGTCGCATAGCGCCGCACTTGCTCTTCGGCCGCTTTGCGCTGGCTGATGTCGCGAACGAACGCGCAAAACTCGCAGTGTTCCCCCAAGTGTAAAGGAGAAACAGCCAATTCGACGGGGAAGGTGACGTCCCCCTTTCGAATCGCGGTCAGCTCCAGGCGGCGTCGCAAGAGAGGCCCTTCGCCCGTCGCTCGATAATGCTCCAGCCCGTGAACGAAGGCGAAACGATACGGCTCGGGAATGATCAAGTCCGCCAGCATCGCGCCCATGGCTTCGTCGCGGGTCCAGCCAAAGACCGTTTCGGCGTGCGGATTCCAGCCGCTAATTCTTCCCTGCTCGTCAATCGTCACCACGGCGTCCAGCGAGGAATCCAGGATGAGTCGCAGCCGGTCGACGCCCTCCTTGACGACTTCCTGATGTCTCCGCAGATTCAGCTCTTCGGTCATGCGGATAAAATCCGCGAAGACTTTCACCTTGGCTCGCAAGACCGGGGGAATGACCGGCGTCTGGATGTAATCGACTGCGCCATGCGCGTACGCCTCGGCCGATTTCAGATCGTCACTGTACGCCGTCAGGAAGATGATCGGCGTATGGACCCGGGTCTCGCTCTCCCGGATGGCCTTGGCGGTTTCAAATCCGTCCATGCCGGGCATGCTGACGTCGAGCAGAATGACCGCGAAATCGTGAATCCGAAGTTGTTTCAGCGCTTCCTCACCGGAATGCGCCATGATCAACTCTTCACCCAGCTCTTCCAAAATGACTTCGTAAGCGAGGAGGTTCGCCGGACGATCGTCGACGAGAAGGATCTTCGCTCTGCCATCCTGGATGGCACTGCGGCGGCCGGAAATCTCTCCGGGGCTCGCTGATGCGTCTTTGTCCCCGGGCGACGGCATCTGCCGATTGGCCGGGCGCGTCACAGGCTTGGTCGCCTTCGCCAATCGTGCGTCCATGATTTATTGCCCGTGTGAGTTTTTTTCCGTTGGCGGAACAAGTCGCATCGCATGGGTAGTAGGGTGACCTGGGCGTTCCCCGACCAAATTGCTTGCGCAAAGCGCTGCCCAAAGTCGCCGTCCAGTTCGTTCGACGGGTTGTGAGAGCAAATCCAAGCAGCGGCGTGAGAGTTTCGTACCACCGCCTGCAAGCCCTGTACCAAAGGGGAGTTGCACAGATTTTTGACTCCAGCGCAGGAACGAACCGCTGAAACTCGGCCTGGTGGTTCGTCAGGAAGCAGTGCTCCAAAAGGCGGACAAACGAATCGGCCCTGCTGCGAATCTCGCATTTCGTCGGCAGATCGGCTAAGAAAGTTCGCTGCCGAGCGAAATTAGCTGTGAGCAACGTCCCGCCTGCTGTCGAGAGTTGGACCTGTTCCTTCGTAAATTTAGGGCCATCATTGTGCTTTCCGTTCGCGATCTCGTGAAGGTGTACCCCGGCCCGGTAACGGCGTTATAGGGCATTAGCCTCGATTTGCCGAACGGCATGTTTGGGCTATTGGGCCCGAACGGCGCCGCAAAACGACGTTCATGCGGATCCTGGCTGGGCTCTTGGAGCCAACCTCTGGCCAAGTGAGGCAGCTCGGCTATTTGCCCCAGGACTTCGGGTTTTACCTGCACCTGACAGGCGAAAAATGCTGGCCCCTATCCCTGGAAGCTGCTCAAGCTCAGCGAGTTTCCGAACCTTTCGACCTACGCCCAGGGCTTTCAGACCGACATCACCCTTTCGGAAAGCATCGGTTTCTTGACGCAGAGCGACGCCGTTTCCGAGCTGGCCTTTCTGGTTGCCGCTTTAAGCCCGATCGCATTCTGATGGACCCCGACGCCTTTGTGCTGCAGCTGCGGCGGAAGCTCGCGGTCGCACGGCTTTGATCCGTCGATCCGCAAGTCTCCCGAATGGCCAAATCTTCACCGTCACGGAGCTGGAGCCGTCTCCCGAGTGAGGGATGGCGACGTCAATCAGCGCGGTGCTCGTTGCAGATCAGTGCGATTTTGCTTCGCCGATGCCAGCGCCTCCGTTAGAGACGGTCCCTGATAAGTGAAGGTCACCGGCGGGTTGGAACGCTGGTCCTGCACGAGCGTTCCGGCGGTCAAAGGCAATGACTCTGGGTCGAAAAACCGCTCGTTGAACTTGAAGTCGCCGAGAGCGACCGATGTGACTTCAAACTGCCGAATTCCCCATCCGGCCCCACCGTCCCGCAGTTCGAGCGTACCAAGATTGGTGATCGTCAATTTGCCTCTTTTCGGAAAATAAACGCCGGGCGCAAGCTGCGAGTACTCGACCTCGCCCTGCTCCTCGTAATACAGCGCACCACCCGGCTCGCCACTATGAACCTCTTTTTTCACGAGCTGGTACCCGATGCGCGGATCGACCCAGAACTTCACCAAAGTTAGCGCATGTCGCGGATTGATTGCGAGACCCACAACCTCGACGACCATCCGCCCCTCCTCCTCGTAGCAGCGCAGCTCTAGTCCTTTTTCATTCCCAAAGAAGGTCTTGTTCTTGAGCCGCGCGATGTGAACGCGGCAGACCATTTCCACAGGGGCCATATTTTCAAAATTCGGGACCGCCACACATTGGGTAAAACCGTCAGGGAGATCGAACCATGGGTCGTTGATCCGCGCAAGTGGCAGGATGTAAAGAGCCACGTTTCCGGCCAGCTCAGCGCCGTTGAGCAGATAAAGCTCGTCGCCCTGAGTCAATCGATAGGATTTGACTGTCCGCTGGTGCCCACCGATATCCTGCGTCACTTCCTCTTCAACGCGACCCTTTCCGTTTCTCCGGACTTCGGAAAAGAGACGCCATTGCGGTTGAATGGCCGGCGGCCGGGCAGGAACGTCATCGGCGCGGGTCCTGCGGGGAAGGCCCTTCCAACCCAAGGAAACGCGTCCTCGGACCCACCGCGTCGCGAGCGGCCTGTCGGCTCTCTCCCGACCGTCGATGATCCGCTGCAAGAAGGCAATCACTGTCGGCGTGTCGGGGCCGGGCGCGACGAGCGGCTGCTGAGCCGTAGGGTGGGATCGGTCCTGCGCTCCGGACCTGGCAATCGGCATCGCGATCGAGATCACGATCGAGCCGACACAAAATACGACTGAAACTCTGAACCGAAACCACCAGCGCCGGCATTCTGATGGCATGACGAATTCCCCTGCACTCCAGTCCCGAAGGAGCGTCTCATTGTACGACGTTGGACCGAGTGCATGCGATAATCTGCGTCGAACCTGGTTGCCGGCTGCAATCGTGTCTCGGTGCCGTGTATTCTGAATTGCAGAGGCGAAGGCGGCGCGTGTTTAGTTCAGGCCCCCGCCGTTCGGACCCGGAGCGATTGCCATGCTTGTCGTGATGCAGAGCCACGCCACCCAGGAACAAATCGACCAGGTGATCGTGGCCATCCAGCGGATGAATCTTCAACCGCACCCAATGCCGGGCCCCACCCGTACGGCGATTGGCATTACCGGTAACAACAGCGCGATCGATGCCCGCTCGCTCGAGGTGCTGCCGGGGGTCGAAGACCTCGTCCGCGTCACGAAGCCGTTCAAGCTGGCCAGCCGCGAAATGCATGAGGCCGACACTTTTGTTCGTCTTTCCCATACGACGATCGGTCCCGGAACTTTCACGGTGATCGCGGGGCCCTGCTCGGTGGAAAACGAAGACATGATTCTGCGCTCGGCCGAGTTTTTGCGTGAACAGGGCGTCAATCTGCTGCGAGCCGGCGCATTTAAGCCTCGCACGAGCCCGTATGCCTTCCAAGGAATGGGTGAAGCAGGACTCGAGATTCTGGCCAAGGTGCGCAAAAAAACCGGCATCGGTATCGTCACCGAATTAATGGATACCGAACACGCCGATGCCGTCGAGCAGGTCGCCGACATTATTCAGATCGGCACTCGCAACATGCAGAATTTCAGCTTGCTCAAGCGCGTGGGCCTCGCCCGCAAGCCGGTCCTGCTCAAACGCGGCATGGCGGCGACTCTCGAGGAATGGCTGATGGCCGCGGAATACGTGATGGCCGGTGGCAATTACGAGGTCATTCTCTGTGAACGTGGCGTGCGGACGTTTTCGGACCACAGCCGTAACACGCTCGATCTGTCCGTCGTGCCGCCTGCGAAAGCCCTGTCGCATTTGCCAATTCTGGTGGATCCCAGCCATGGCACCGGCAAGCGCGACTACGTCCCCCCGATGGCGCTGGCGGCTCTTGCAGCGGGAGCCGATGGGTTGCTCGTCGAAGTCCATCCGGAGCCCGAACGAGCCTTATCGGACGGCGCCCAGTCGCTCGACTTTGCAGGATTTGGTCGCCTGCTCGGATCGCTTCGCAAACTGGCCGAGCCGCTCAGCCGGACCATTAATTAACGGGTTCGATTCTGACTCCATAGTGTCGAACCACGCGGCCCCTTGCTAAACTTTTCGATGAAAGTGGTGGGATTCTTCGCGCGACATGCGCGCCCAAGGGACGGCAACGAGTAGGAATTTGCGGCCGGTATCGACGGCTCATGGTGGAGTCGTGACCGGCAACAATTCTCCTCGGAAAAACGCTCACGCGGCTTATGAGTTTGGCAAAACGCTGCGCTCCTGGGTTTGGGCGTCGCGATTGGCGGCGCGGCGCGGACTATTTCCAAAGCGGCGCAGTCTCCATTTTCGAGCAGCGCTCCGATGGCCTGAGGGCCAAAGTCCAAGGCAGTGAGCGGTCCCCCTACCGCGTTGCGCTCGATTGGTCGCGCGCAAGACTGAATCAGCTGCTCGTGGATTGCTCGTGTCCGCGTTTTGACGACGTGGGCCTGTGCAAACACGTGGCTGCCACGATCCTGGCTGCGGATGACCAGAATCTCGGTGCGCTGATTCCCGGCCAAGGAATTCTACTCATCGCTGCCGCAAACAATGACCACGCGACACACGACGCATCCGATGCGGACGAAGAAGACTGGAGCGATGAGGATGACGAGCGCGACGAGGATCCGTCGAGTCTCCGCGGTTTCGACGGCGGCTCGGTCAGACGAGCCGGCGCCTTGCTCAACGGAGTGCCCCCGGGGCCAGTCGCGTCCGGCATCAGACCTGGAAGGATCGATTGGCTTCGCTGTCCAAGCCCGCAGCTCGCAATTACGACCATCCGACATCCGGCCCCGGAGCTCCTTGGAGCAGGCCGCGAGAAATCTGGTATCTGTTAGAAATCGCGCGCACGCTGCGGGACGGTTGGCCCTGCATTTCCCTGCGGCAAACGGTCTTGAAGAAGGACGGAACGAGGGGCAAGCTCAAGACCGCCAGCCTGTCCCTGGATGAGGTCCAAGGCTTGTTCCTCGTCGAAGATCGGGCGCTCTTGGAGTTACTGATTGGGAACGAACGCAATACGGGCTATGGATTCGGCTCTTCCGCGTATCCGAGTTACCTCAAGTTCAGCGAGTTTGCCGTCGCGCCGGCGCTTTTCGAAATTCTCCTGCCTCGGCTCTGCGCCTGCGGACGCTTTGGATGGTCGCCGGACAATGGTTCCGCCGGTCAGCTGCTTCAGCCTCTGACCTGGGACGACGGCCCACCGTGGCAAGTGAAATTGAGCATTTCCAAGACCACGGATGAGAAACTGTGGGCGCTCGGCGGGACCCTCGTGCGGGGTGATCGCGTCGCGGACTTGAGCAGTCCGGTGCAGTTGTTTTCGACCGGTTTGGTGATCTTTCCCGATCGAATCGCCCGGTTTGAAGCGGGCAACAATTCTCGTTGGGTTGCACTGCTCCGCCAGAGCAATCCGCTGCTCGTGCCAGTCAGGGAACAACACCAATTCATCGAGCGGCTCGTGCAGCTACCCGAGCGGCCGCAGATCGACTGGCCACCCGACCTGCGTTGGGAGGAGGAGCGGCCGACTCCGCTGCCGCAGTTACAGATCAGCAAATCCAAGAATGCCTACTCCAAGGAACTCGAGTGCCGCTTGACGTTCCAATACAGGGACCGGACGGCCTCGTTCGGCGATGGTCAGGCTGGGTGGTACGACCGGCGGTTGCGCCGCGCGGTGCTCCGCAATTTGGCCGCAGAAGCGGCTGCCAGCAATCAGCTATTGTCCGCCGGAGTGAGGCCTCCCGATTACTACTATCAGCCAAAGCCGGGGCAATACTTCCTGCCTCCGCAGAAAATGTCGCGACTCGTCTTCGATTTGACACAGGCCGGCTGGCATGTCGAGGCGGAGGGGACCGTCATTCGCCGTCCCGGCCGATTGACGATCAGCGTCAGCAGCAACATCGACTGGTTCGATTTGGAGGCCACATGCGACTTTGGTGATCTTCGGGCCGGCCTGCCGGAGCTCTTGGCTGCGCTTCGACGGGGCGAACGATACGTCACACTAAACGATGGCTCCCAGGGACTGCTTCCCGGGGAATGGCTCAAGCGCTATGCTGCCTTGGCCGAATTAGGTGAGGAAAACGGTAAGCGGATCAGGTTCTTGCCCACACAAGCCGCCTTCCTCGACGTCTTGTTGGCCGCGCAAGAGACCGAGAACGTCACCGTCGATCGGACTTTTGCCCGGTTCCGCGAGAAGTTGCGGATGTTTGAGGGAGTGGCGCCTGTCCGGGAACCGCGGTCTTTTGTCGGTGAACTGCGGGCCTATCAGCGCGAAGGACTCGGCTGGCTGCATTTCCTCGACGAATTCGGCTTTGGCGGTTGCCTGGCCGACGACATGGGGCTGGGAAAGACGATCCAAGTCCTTGCGCTTTTGGACGAGCGTCGCCAAGAAACGCGGGGCGCCCACTTGGATCACGACCACGAAGCCGAACTTGCGCCCGGTCCCTCGCTGGTCGTCGTGCCGCGGAGCCTGGTTTTCAATTGGATCGAAGAGGCCGACCGCTTTACGCCAAATTTACGCGTGCTCAACTACACGGGGCTGGAGCGGGGCGCCGCCCTGTCCCGCATCGACGATTTTGACCTGATCATTACCACCTATGGCACACTGCGCCGCGATGTCGCCAAGTTGCGGACTTGCAGATTTGACTATGCCATTCTCGATGAGGCCCAAGCCATCAAGAATGCGGCGTCGCAGTCGGCCAAAGCCTGCCGGCTGCTCAATGCGCGACGACGCCTGGCGATGACCGGCACTCCGGTCGAAAATCATTTGGGCGAGCTGTGGTCGTTGTTCGAGTTTCTCAATCCGGGAATGCTCGGCCGTCATCAGAGACTGAACGATCTCGTTGCGGCCGGCCGTCGGGGCGGCGCTCGCAACGCTGAGCCCGATAACGAACAGGCTCCGGCGGCGGACCTCACGGCGTTGGCCCACGCCTTGCGCCCCTTCCTGCTGCGACGCACGAAAGAACAAGTGCTCAGCGAGCTGCCGTCGAAAACGGAGCAAACGCTGTATTGCGAGCTCGACAAGGCGGAACGCGCCCTGTACGACGAGTTGCGCGCCCATTACCGTCTCTCGCTCGTCGACCGGGTGAACAAATTCGGTCTGAAAAAATCCAAGATCCATGTCCTCGAAGCCTTGCTTCGCCTGCGTCAGGCCGCTTGTCATCCCGGCCTGCTCGACAAGAACAAAATCGACTCCGGTAGTTCCAAATTGGAAACGCTGCTCGAGCAACTGGCTGAAGTGATCGCCGAAGGCCACAAAGCGTTGGTGTTTTCGCAATTTACCAGCTTGTTGGCCATCGTCCGCCGGCAGTTAGACCGGGAGGAAACCGTCTACGAATACCTCGACGGGCGGACCGTCAACCGGCAAGCGAGAGTGGAGCGATTCCAATCTGATCCGGCGTGTCGGCTGTTTCTCATCAGCCTGAAGGCGGGCGGGCAGGGCCTGAACCTGACCGCCGCCGGCTACGTTTTTATCCTCGACCCTTGGTGGAACCCGGCGGTTGAGGCCCAGGCGGTCGATCGCGCGCATCGCATCGGACAGGATCGGCACGTTTTCGCTTACCGGCTCATCGCTCGCGACACCGTCGAAGAAAAGATTCTGCAACTGCAGGACCAGAAGCGTGGTCTGGCGGAAGCCATCGTGTCCGCCGACAACAGCGTGATGGGGAACCTCACTGCTGAGGATTTGCAGTTGTTGTTGAGCTGAAAGGTTTAGCAGGCAGGTCGAGTCGGCAAACGCGAAGGTGACATCAATCCCCATTCCAATTGAGAATAGGGTCAACTGAGCGACATCTCTCGCGAAGGCTTCGGGATCGGCAGGAGGCCTCTACTCTCGCGGCCCAACAGATCGCCAAGGGCCTCTTCTAGTTTCGGAAACTGAAACTCGAAGCCCTCATCGTTGAGCCGCTTTGAGACGACGTAACGCCCGTAAAGCGCGAGCTCCGGGTCTGTGCGCATCAACCACCGGGCCCCGACTCGAACCATCCACGGCGACGAGGGCAATCCGACGGGCATGCCGACGGCGCGCCGCAGGCTTCGCATGAATTCGCGCTGTGAGACCGGATTGGGCGAAGATGCGATATAGGCTCCGTGCATGTTGGAATCGTCCAGGGCGCGTTCAAACAGGCGATTCAGGTCGCTCTCGTGGATCCAGCTCATCCCCTGAGTGCCGCAACCGACCCGGCCGCCCAACCCGAGTCGCACGAGCGTTCTCAATCGCGCAAGGGCACCGCCGCCGGCGCCTTGGTTGCGGCCGATCACAAAACCGGTGCGCAAGATTACGGCGCGTTGTGCCGGAAGCACGCTTGCCCGGAATGCGTCCTCCCAGGCCTGTCCGACAAACGGAGCGAGACCGTAGCCAAAGGGCGATTCTTCGGTACAAATGACATCCGGGGGATCGCCATAGATGTGGGCCGTGCTCATTTGCACCCACACGGGGGCTGGACGGTCCACCGTGCGGAGGGCCATGCCGAGCGCGCGAGTTCCTTCGACCCGAGATCGTAAGATCTCGTCCTCGTGATCGGGTGTTTTCACACAATCCACGCTACGACCGACGAGATTGATCAGCCCCGCTGCACCATCCAATTCCCGCCCCGACTGTTCGAGCGTCCCACCGGACATGTCTCCAAGGTCCGACTGAGCGGGGTGGATGGCGGGACAAGATCACGACGGCCCGGTCTCGATTCGTAAGAAACGTCGCGAGAGAGATTCCTAAAAAACCGCTCCCGCCGGCAATGACAATCGAGCCTGAGCTTGAAATCGCGGGCATCGGCATACCCTCAGAGACACGAATGCGAAATCGCCCACGTTCATGACCGCAAATGGCCCGAGGGATTAACCGAAGTCTGTGAGGCGCGGTGTTATTCGCTGGCCGGTTGGAGAACGACGCAATCCAGTCCCCACATGTAGCGCAGGCCGTCGGATTTTGGATTGGTGCCGACGACTTCGACTCGTAACGTGGCCACGCCCGGCTTAAGTTCGACGACGCCGAGGTCGATTGCCCCGGTTGCGACGACGCTGTCGGGATGAAAGCCGTCAATCGGCTTGCCGAGCGGTTTGCCGTTGAGATGGAATTGCACGACGCCGTAGTCGCGAGCCTTTGTGAGGTAGACGATGACGTGATGGCGGCCCTCGGTCGCTACCGGTAGTTCGAGATCCAGCCATTCGCCGGATTTCGACGGCCGACCCCAGAGATGGCTGGCGCCGCTCCAATTTCCGTCGAACGCCGTCATATCCTGCGGGCCGGCGTCGAAGTCGCTGTTCTTCTTGTTGATCTTGAGATCCTCGCCCTCGAGTGCCCCTTTGATCCGATAAGCCTGCGCGGACGGCGGCGCTGACGGCAGCTTTTGAAGAACGCCGGCGTCTGGCTCGTGAAAATCATCGGTCCCGCCGGGTCGCGCGTACCAATAACTTGTCGCTGCATAAGGAACGTCGATGTTCGGGGTCCAGTGCCAGAACTCCATGTCGAAGCGGAACGATTTCTCGAACGGGATGTTGTCCAAAATGTGAAAGCGGTTGACGCTGGTCCAACCGCGGTTGCCCGGCCCGTCGCAGCGCGTTTGGTTGTGATACGGGTGCTGAAACGGCTTGGGGTCGCTCCAAGCGTAGCCGTAGTAATCTTCGCTCCCTGTGCCGAACCAGCTCGGGAACGTCTCGCCGTCGACGTAGATTTTTTCGTCCCCCTCGCCCCACCACGCCCTCACCGGATTGACGAGGCTCAGCATGTCCCCGACGAACACGCCCTTCCCTTTCAGATCGCAGTAGGTCCAGTCCCGGAAGGGGCGACTTTGAAGCGTCTCAGTTCGCCACTTGGCGTGGAAGTGCATCGAGTGATCGGTCCAGGTGTAGCCGTCAACTGTGATCAGCAAGTCGAACTTAACAGTCTGCCTGCCGAGGTTACGCAACTCGATGTCCATCGATTTTTTAAACGGCATGGTCCACCACGCGCGCATCTCATCGCGCGCCTGCGGGCCGCCGACGTCGATGGGGAGTGAAGAGTACCGTTGGAAACTCGGACTGGACGCAAAGAATTCCCCGAGCGGGCACCAAATTTGAGGCTGTGGAGCGCCATCGAAGGTCGCCAGGAAGATTACGCTGCGCCAGCCCTCAGCCGGGGGGACTGCGGCTGAGTTATTGGGCACGCTGAGGCGCGCCCCAATCAATTTGATCGCCGCTGGACCATGTGAATGGACGGTGGCTTTTTGGCCAGGCTTAAGTGTGCCATTCACCGTCTGTGCGAAATGTGGAGCCTTTACGGCAGGACTCAACGTGTCGCTCGCTGCCCGCACCGAAGTTGGATGACGCAGCCCTTCAACAACCTCTTGCAATTGGCGAGACACCCGGCCGAGTCCTTCCAAACTGAACGTTTCGACCTCGGTCCCTTTCGGGTACGTCCTGTAATCGACGTGGTAATAAATACTCGGATGGTCAATCGTGATCTTGCAGTGCCGGGCGTAAGCGATCGGGAAGTACAGGTTGAACCCCCGCGACCGCTCGCAGGCGAGAGGATCTGGAAAGGGGATCGTTTCTTTGCCGTCGATCGTCGTCTTCCATTTGCCGCCCAGCAGGGCCTCTAACGGAGCATCGATCACCGGCTTCTCGGCCCCGTCGAGGTAGATGCGGATCTTGCCGGCGTCCTTTGGGTTGGCGGACCAGATGCGGACCACGCACCCGGGTCCGTCCATCTCGGCCAGCACGTGGCCTTGCGGATCGAGGGTGATCGCCGACAAAGCGACGTATCCCTGCGGGATCTTGCCATTCTCCGCCCGGCCGTCGGCGGCCGTGGCGTAAGCCCATACGTAGCCGCTCATTCGCTTGTGCGTCGGGGCGATACCGACACGTGTTCCCGCGGCGAAATGACCGTCAGGCGGATTTCCGGGAATTGGAGCGGTTTTGAAATAGGGTGTCTCTTCCTTGAGGATGCCGTCATACAGCATGAAGCCGCGGTCTGCATTCGCGAACCAACTGTCGGAGCCGGGAGCCTCGCTCGCGCGGTCGTAGCTGCTGAACTGCTTCGTGACGTACGGCGGATCGGGGTACTCGCACAGGAGCGACAAATTGGTCATCTGCGGTAGGAGGTTCTCAAGAGTCACCTTGTCAGCCGCGCTGACTGAACGAAGCCAGAGCCCCATTAGCAGTGCCGCCAGGGACAGACGAATGTTGCGCTGCATCGTCATGGTCTCGTTTGTGAAAAGAGGTTCGATCAGCCAATCCGCGGAGTTAGCACGGCATCAAACTTGCCACTGAGGAATCAGGCCGCCTGTGGAATCAGGCCGCCTGTAAAGACGGCTCCGATTGTATGCTCGCCGAACGCATCGAAAAGGGAACGACGTGTCCCCCTTGGGCCGAGTCGATTTCGACGGCATTCAATCAGGGCGCGCGATGCGACGGCGGCCGGGTTTGGATCCGCGATTTTCATCGATTGACCCGGTTCGCCGCGTTATTCTGAAGGGGGTCGAAAAGTAGTTTTGTCGTGGCGCAGTCTCGTAATGGTCCGAAAACTCGCGGAACTTGACCGAGGGGAATGCCATGAGAGAAGTTGTGATTCAAGCGACGCATCATCCTGGTGAACTGGCGCGGATTGCGAATGCCCTTTCCCTGAAGAGCGTGAATATCAAATCGGTGGCCGCGCTGGCCATCGGACACCAGGGTCTGGTGCGGATCATTCCCGACAACATTGAAGCGGCCCGAAGCGCGCTGCATGAGGCCAACATCCGCTTTGAAGAGAACGAGCTCGTTACGGTCTTGCTCGAGAACCAGGCAGGCGAGCTGACCGCAGTCGCCGCAAAGCTCGCCGATGCCGGCTTGAATCTGGAAGCCGCCTACGTGGTGGGGCTTGGCGGCGACATGGTCGAATTGGCGCTGGCCGTGAACGACGTGAAAAAGGCGAAGAAAATCTTGGAGTAATTCGCAACGCTCTTCGAATAGCCGGAAGGGAGCGACTGGACGAATCGTTACCCTCCGGGCTGGACACCGGCTGCGCGGCAAGATAACACGACGTGTGATCGCCGCTCGCTGGCCCCCACGCGGCGCGAATTTTAGTCCAGAGACGATTTGAGTTCCGGCTGGCTATGCACACCTATTGGATTCGCACAGCCTGCGGCGCACTGATGGCGCTGACCGTGTTGACCGGCACGTCGCCGCTCAAGGAGCGGCCGGTCAATTCGCGGCCCAACATCGTAATGATCGTGGCCGACGACTTGGGATTTTCGGATCTCGGCTGCTACGGTTCAGACGTCGGTACCGCCGAATTAAATCGACTCGCGGCCAACGGGCTGCGGTTTACACAGTTTTATAACTGTGCCCGCTGCTGCCCAAGCCGTGCCTCGATTTTGACGGGGCTTTATCCCCACGAGGCCGGCGTCGGGCACATGCTCGAAAACTGGCACCCGCCCGGTTACACCCACGGCCTCAACGAACAGTGCGCGACGATCGCTGAACTGTTGCGAGCCGGCGGATATCGCACGTATCACGTCGGAAAGTGGCACGTCGGCGGCGTCGGGCAGAAAGACCCGCGAAACCATCCCATCAACCGGGGCTTTGACCACGCGCGCGGCACGGGGGGCGGTGGCAACTATTTCAAGCTGTATCCGCTCTACGACGATCTCAAATCGATCGAGCCGTGGCCCGGCTTCTACGCCACCGACGTTTTCGCCGATTGGGGCGTGCAAACGATCCGGCAACATCAGCGCGAGCACGCAGGGCGGCCGTTCTTTCTGCATTTGTGTTTCACCGCTCCCCATTTTCCGCTGCAAGCGCATCCGGCCGACATCGCCCGCCACCGCGGCGAATTCAAAATCGGCTGGGACGAACTGCGAAAAAAGCGATTTGCCCAACAAAAGTCGCTCGGCTTGATGGATCCGCAGTGGAATCTTTCATCCCGCGATCCGATCGCGCGGGCTTGGAGCGACACCTCAGACGCCGACCGCGATGAATGGGACCTTCGCATGTCGGTGCACGCCGGCATGATCGAATGCATGGATCGGGGAATCGGGCGTGTGTTGGACGAAATCCGGCAGGCCGGTCTGTCCGAGAACACGGTCGTCATGTTTTTCTCCGATAACGGGGCCAGCGCCGAGGCGCTCAATTCGTATCCCAACCCGGCACGCGGTCACAAACCGGGCAGCATCACCGGGACCGCAGAGTCGCATCGCTCCCTTGAAGTCGGTTGGGCGAATGCGGCCAATACGCCGTTTCGAGAGCACAAGATGTGGGTGCACGAAGGGGGAATTTCCACGCCTTTGATCGTCTCATGGGCCGGCATGATCAAGCATCCCGGTTCGTGGACGCCCCAAGTCGGGCATGTCATCGACCTGATGCCGACCTGCCTCGAATTGGCACACGTCGAATATCCGAAATCCTTTCAAGGGCGCGCGCTCAAGCCGCTCAAGGGCCAAAGCCTAGTCCCTGTGATTGAGGGCCGGTTGCTCGGCTCGCGCACACTCGCCTGGGAACACGAAGGAAACCGGGCGATTCGCGACGGCGATCTGAAGCTCGTGGCCCAGTTTCGCCAACCTTGGCAGCTCTACGACCTCAAGGCGGACCGCACTGAGACTCACGACCTGGCGGCCAAGCGCCCGGACGACGTGCGACGCCTGACTGCGATGTGGCAGAAATGGGCCGACCGAGTGGGCGTCGTCGACAACGAGACACTTCCGGAAGCCAAGTACCGTCCCACGCGGCAATATCGCAAGAAGTCCGAACCAGTGCCGGAGTCTGACTAGGCAGCGATTGCAGACGATCGCCCTGGCGAGCCTGGGACGTCAGCCCGAGGGTGCTTGATTCTCTTCTTCGGAGCGCCGCACTCGCTAGGCAGCGACCACCGGCAGCACGTAGGGCCCCTTGGGGACGACCGCGATGCGGGCATTGGACCCGTATTCGGCCAGGGCCTCCGCGATCGCCTGCTCGACGGTCGGCACGCAATCGACGAAGAGATTCGTCATGGCCTCCGGAGTCAGGCCTCGGGTCACAAACCGCGGCCGGGCCTTCTTGCAAACGTGTGCCAGCTTCTCGAGCTGCCACTGGTCGAGCACAAAGTAGTCCTTGCCGAGGATCCGCCGCATAAACATGTCGAGGCTGGCGTTCTCCTCGAACAGTCGACGGAATTCAGGGCTGCCGATTCCTTGGTCGAGGGCCGCGGCGATCACGATCGTGCCCCCCTCTTTGACGATGGGCAGCACTCCAGTGAGGCCTTTGATCGCCTGGTAGAAGGTCGTATCGAGCGGGTAGCCGGCGCTCGACGTGACCACGACGTCGCACGGTTCGGGAATCGGCGCCTTGCAGACCGACTCGACGAACTCGACTCCTTTGGCGAAGGCCGCCTCCATGTCGCCGGCGACAAGTGACGTCACGCGGCGATCTTTGTCGAGCGAGACATTCACGATGAAATCGCAGCCGGCCATGCGGGCGATCCGCGTGTTTTCTTCGTGGACCGGATTTCCGTCCAAAATGCCGCAATCGGCCCGAGGGTGCTCGAGAAAAGCAGGGCCATGCCAGCTCTGGACGGTCCCGAGCGCTGCGATTCCTGGGCAGACTAATTTTCGGCCGCCGGAATAGCCGGCCATCAGGTGTGGCTCGATCAATCCGGTCGCGATCTTGAGGTCCGCTTCGACGTAGCGACGGTCGATCCAGACCGGGACGCCGCGCGGCGACGTCCCTAGATGGACGTGCTCTGCCAAGTTGCGGCCGTCGTGGTTTTCGGCGCGGTAGTTAGCGGCGATCTCGGCACCGACCAATTCGACCAACTCATCTCCCGAGTTCGGCCGGTGCAGCCCGGTCGCAATCAAAATCAAAATCTTGTCGCGAGGAATCCCGGCCGCCTCCAACGTCGGCAGGATCCGTCGAAGAAGGAATTCGTTCGGAACCGGGCGAGTGATGTCGCAGATCAAAATACACGCCGACTTTCGCCCGAGTGCGAGTTGCGACAGGGGAGCCGAACCGATTGGATCAGCGAGCGCCTCCGCAAGCGCGCGCTGGGGATCCGAAAGGGGTTGAACCGGTCGCAGTCCGAGCGGCCCGACAAGATTGCGATCCGGCACCTCGACTTCGAGGCCGGTCTTCCCGTAATCGAGCGTGATACGCATAAAAACCCTTTGGAATCAAGTTCCCGCGAACTTACACTTGCGGGTTCGCCGAGATCACTCGTCTCCGTGGAGGGTAAGCGTCAAACGCCGGGAGTGGGCCTGGTTGCGATGCTCGCACAGATAAATCCCCTGCCATGTTCCCAACACCATCCGGCCGTCGCGGATCGGAATGGTGAGAGAAGAACCCATCAGCGAAGCCTTCACATGGGCCGGCATATCGTCTGGACCCTCTACGGTGTGGCGATAAGGAAAATCCTCCGGCGCGAGGTTGTTGAGCGAGGCTTCCAGGTCCCGCAGGACGTCCGAGTCAGCGTTTTCATTGATCGTGAGCGAAGCGGAAGTGTGCTGGATGAACACGTGAAGCAAACCGACTCGGACCGGCTTGAACTCTTTGATCGCGGATACGACTTCCTCGGTGACGAGGTGAAGGCCGCGGCGTCGGGGCTTTAACGTCAAGTCTCGCTGCTGCCAGCTCACGTCGTCCGCTCCGGGCTTTGAGCCTTCCAACGCAGCCAATGATCGGCCAGCACAATCGCGACCATCGCTTCGGCCATCGGCACAAACCGCGGCAACAGGCACGGGTCGTGCCTCCCCTTCGTGCGGATCGTTGTCGGCTTGGCCTCGTCGGTCACCGTTTGCTGTTCGATCGGCAAGCTGCTTGTCGGCTTGACGGCCGCGCGAAGCACAATGGGAAGTCCGCTCGTGATTCCGCCGAGCATACCGCCGTGTCGATTCGTTTCGGTCGTAATGGGCGGCTTACCCGATTGGCCCGTGCGGTTCGGGACGAAGGCGTCGTTGTTTTGACTACCGCGGAGCGTGACGCAACCGAAGCCGATGCCGTACTCCACACCGAGGACGGCA
>DASZIA010000199.1:0-9934 GCA_035949535.1 Planctomycetaceae bacterium
AAGTGGCTCCTTTTGTCGCCAGCTTCACACCGTCCTTGGTCAATTGCATGCTTTGCAGGACGACTCCTCGCAGCGAGGCCCGCAAGTTCTCGTCCGATACCGGCATCTGGATGCCCGTCACCGGCACGTGGATGCCTGTCATCGGCGGGGCGACGGCCTGAATGGGTACGGCCGGTACCGGCGGAGCGTCCTGAACGAGGAACGCCTGCGGGGCCCGGCGCTGGGGAATTACGATGGTTGGAGCTTGCGCCAAGCAGACCTGGGCGGTCAGGGGCGCGGTCGACGCGAGCAGTCCGAGCACAACGCGACGAAAGTTTTGGATCATCCTTGGTCCGCTTCTACCGTTATCAGTTAGCGCATTCATAACGGATTTTCCCGTCTTGCGACGTGTGCTTGTAACATCGACGCCCTCGCGAGAGCGGTTCAGCGATTCAGCTACAACCGCTGCGACCCGCACGTTGCGCCGCCACACAACCGCGACATTCGGAGCAACCGGACCGTCGGCAACTCGCGGATTGTCACAAGCCGCGCAACCGCTACGGACCGAAAAAGCGGAATCGCTACGCACCCGCCTCTCGGCGAAAGGTCCGGGCGGTCAATGCCTTCCGGGGCGGCGATCCAGGGCGGACTTTTCGAACACAATCCTCGCGAGTCATCTGGTCGCTGAAGAACCAACATTCGACGGGACGGAAACGCTAACGCCTAACTACTCTTGGGAGATCTGCCTCCGATGTGCGAGCGATCATTCGGGCGCGGAATTTGGCGCACGCTCGACATTTTCGATCGGATTGTACTGTTTAACGTTAAGGTCGACGCAATTTGCGAAAGTTGAGTGTTGATTAACGGGTAATCTGGGGGTAATTTATCGACGGCGGGTCGCGCTTAGTGCTCAACCGAACTGAAGTGCCGCAGCAGTCGCGCCTTCTTGCAATGAACGGCCGGACAGCGGCACCCGTGCTAAGCGCTTCGGAAGTGGAAACGGAAGTCCAGGCCTGTTGGATGGAAACGTGTTGTCGCGCGCCGCGTGGCAGCCGAACTGATTCGCTCCATCCACGTGCTCGAGAGAATGGCATCTCGTCCCCCCTGTCGTCATCGAATGCCATAGGCTCTTTGTCGCGTGTCGGCGGTCCGCGGGATGCGGGCCGCGTGGCTTTCGACAAGGAACAAGACCGGGAGGAACAACGATGGAGCACGCAACGGCCGCGGCGACCGCACCGCCGCTCAGCACGGTTGAAATGCCTCCGAACCCTTCGGCAGCATCGGCCCCGAATTCTGTTAGTTATTCCGCAACCACGACTCAAGCCACACCGACCGTCTCCTTGGGGGCTATCGGCGAAACTCGGGCGGCGTCAGCACCGGTGCCCGAGGCGACCGACATTGTGGTGCCGCGGTTCACACCCCGAATTCGGGAAGCTCTGCAGCTCCTGGCAGACGCCGCCGCCTGTGCGCAGGACGTGGGGGCCGACGTGTGGCAGTTTTCGGTCGAGCTTTCGGTCCTGCAACGGGCAGGCCTCACCAACAACGAGTGCCGCTGGCTCGTCGCGAAGGGGCTTGCCCGCCACGCACGGGAAGTCACCGCCCGCGACAGCGATCGGCGTGTCTTTCAGAACTACGCGAATCTGGCGCTTTCAAGGCGGACCTGCTTTGTAATTGCCGAGCGGGGGTTCGTTTACGCCAACGCTCTGCTTCGCTCGGCCCCACGACGTCGCGCAACTGATGCGCGCGATTCGAGCCTCTTGAACCGCAGGCGGTTTGTAGCGGAATCAAACGGTCATCCGGGCACGTTGACGCCGACGTGGGATTCCGATCGCCAGCAGTTGCGGGTTGGTCGCGTGATCGTCAAGGAATTCAAGGTTCCGGCCGCGAATCAGGAAGCCATCCTGGCTGCTTTTCAAGAAGAGAGCTGGGTGCCACGAATCGACGATCCCTTGGCCCCGCAATTGAATCAGGATTCCAAGCGGCGGCTGCACGACACCATCAACTCGCTCAACCGCAATCAGAAGCATCCGCTGCTTCGCTTCTTGGGCGACGGCAAAGGTGAAGGGATCCGGTGGGAGTTCGCGAACGACCCGCCGAGCGAAGAGCCGCGCACGAAGTAAATGATTTTTCTCCGGGACTGTGTAACGCATTCCGGCGCGACGAAAGGCCGACGGAGGACCCTTCTTCCCGACGTGCGATTCCAGCCCATGGACGGCGGAGGAGCAGTGAGCCCTGGAGTGGACCTTGGATCGCGGCCCCCCCACAATAGATTGTGGAATCTCAAGTCGCGGCCACAAAATCCGCGATTTACTTGACATTCGACTTGACCCTAATTAGGTTTCGTCTCTCCGAAGTGAATCGATGGATCGATTCGCTGGCTTTTAAGACGAAGGGATTCGTTGTGCATCAGCGGCAGCCATCTGCTTTCAGCGCCGCACTTTCTTCCCGCACACGAATTTCCGCACTAGCACAACGCGTGTATGAGGCACGCACCAGTTGTGCTGACCCTGTGATCGGGCCCCGGCTCACGGTCGGAGCCCCCACGATTCTCATGACCCGCACGGCGTGTGTGTGGTCGACCTGCTTGTAGACAGGATGTGTCGCTTTCCAAGGAGGGATTCGCATGTCGTTCAAACCCGTGATTGGAATCAATGGCGAATTTCGGGCTGCGAAAAAAGAGGTCGTGCCCCTGAGTTGGTACAACACCGGCTACTACGACTCGGTGACGGCGGCAGGCGGTTTGCCTGTGTTGTTGCCCCCCTTGGCCGAGGATCGCGATCTTAAGCAGTTCCTCAAAATGCTGGATGGCCTGGTCCTGTGCGGTTGCCCGCTCGACCTGGATCCCGTCCGATTGGGATTAGAGCGGCATCCTGCCACGCGGTCGATGCCGATACGACGCGAGGATTTTGACCGACGGCTCTGCAAGCTGGCCTACGACATGCGCCTGCCCGTCCTCGCGATTGGCCTGGGCATGCAGGCGCTGAACGTCGTGTGCGGCGGCACGCTGCACCAGCACATTCCGGAAGAATTCCAGAAGCCGCTGCATCACCGCGACCCGGTCGAGTCGACGCTGCGGCACATTATCGAAATTGTTCCGGGGACCAGGATGGATGCGATTTACGGCCCTGGCGAAATCCGCGTGAACAGTCAGCATCACATGTGCGTCGATCAGGTGGCCGAGCCGTTCCGCGTCTGCGCGACCTCGCCGGACGGAGTGATCGAGGCGTACGAGACCGAGGACGACGAATGGTGGGCCGTCGGCGTGCAGTGGCACCCCGAAAACGAATCGGCTTCCGCGCTCGACATGCAGGTCTTCGAACAGTTTGTCGACGCGTGCCGCAAGACCCCGGCCGTGCTGGAATTGAACCGGGCCGCGTAGCTAATTTTTCTCGAGTCCCTGGCGAGCGGCGGGTGTGAGCCCGCCGGTTCTTCGATTGCCCGATTAATACGGGCGCTAGAACCGGCCGCACCCGTGGCTCGCCACGGGTACCCGCACCGGCCGCTCGCCCATTGATTGCAACTGCCGGCGGACTTCCGTTGCGCGACGCATCTGCTATTCTTTCGACTGCTGTTTTCGAGCGACGATTTCGCGAAACCTTAAGCAGCCCCAGAGCGGCGCCAGTTCACACCCGTGGCCCTGATCGTTCAGAAATTCGGCGGCACAAGCGTCGCGGATGCCGCCAAGATTCGGGCCGCCGCTGCCCGGGCCGTCGCGACCAAACGCGCCGGCAATCAGGTCGTGATGGTCGTCAGCGCGCGGGGTCACAAGACCGACGAGCTAATCGAGCTGGCCAATGACGTCAGCGGCACGCCGTCGCCCCGCGAAATGGACATGCTCTTGGCGACGGGCGAGCAGGAGTCGGTCGCGCTCGTGGCGATGGCCATCCAAGACTTGGGCGAGCCGGCGGTCAGCCTGACCGGTGGCCAAATCGGCATCATCACCGATTGCACGCACACCAAGGCCCGCATCCAGAAGATCGACACCAAGCGCATCCGCCGCGAACTAGACGCGGGGAGAATCGTGGTCGCGGCCGGCTTTCAAGGAATCGACGGCGATTTCAACATTACCACGCTGGGCCGCGGCGGCAGCGACACGACGGCCACCGCCCTGGCGGCGGTCCTGCAGGCCGACGAATGTGAAATCTACACCGACGTGGAGGGCGTCTTCACCACCGATCCGCGTCTGTTGAAGTCCGCTCGGAAGATCGATCGTGTCTCTTACGATGAGATGCTCGAGCTGGCCAGCCTGGGGGCGGGGGTCATGCACTCGCGTTCGATCGAGTTCGCTAAGAAGTACCGCGTGCCGTTACGCGTTCGGCCGGCGTATTCGCAGAATGCCGGTAGCCTGATTGCGCCGCCCAATGGTGTGGAAGTCCCTGTTGTCACCGGATTGGCTTTGTTACGCAACGAATCGCGAGTCAGCCTTTGCGATATTCCAGACCGGCCCGGTGTCATGAGTTTGATTTTCACCAAGATGGGGCGCCTGAAGATCCCAATCGATATGGTCGTGCAGGACGTCGGCCAGGCTGGACGGGCCGAAGTTTCGTTCACTGTGCCGCAAGATGATCTGGCCGACACGTTGACCGCGGCCCAGCAGGCGGTGGACGAGCTTGGCGCGGGCCGCGTGCAGCACGGCACAAATGTGTCGAAGCTTTCCGTCGTCGGCCTCGGAATGCGGTCTCACACCGGTGTGGCCGCCCAGATGTTTCAATCCCTGGCAGAAGCTGCAGTCAACATCGGCATGATCACCACCAGCGAAATCAAAATTTCCACACTCGTGAGCCGCGACCAGTGCGACCAGGCGGCAGAGGCTGTGCATGCCGGTTTTCGCCTGCACGAGACGCACGCCTCGACGCCGACGGTCGGCGTCAGTCATCTCCCGCGCCCCGAGAGTGATGGACGCGCCAGCGCCGATCTCGAGCGGGAAGTTGTGGCCCAATTGGCGTCGATGGAGGACATCGTCGTGAGCGACGTCTGCCTCGACACGGCGCAGGCCCGGGTGACCGTCCGCCAGGTCCGGGATATGCCCGGAGTTGCCGCCGAGATCTTTGCCGCGGTCGCCGAAGGCGGCGTTATGGTCGACATGATCGTGCAAAACGTTAGCCATGCCGGCCGCGCGAGCCTGTCGTTCACGGTCCCGCGACCCGACCTCGAGCGATGCCTGCTCTTGGTCCGCGAAGTCATGGAGCCCTGGCCCGCGTCCGAACTGAGCTTCGATCCGGACATGGCGAAGCTGTCAGTCGTGGGGATTGGCCTGCGGACCCACACGGGCGTGGGTGAGAAGATGTTCCGGGCGCTGGCCGACGCCGAAATCAATGTCCAGCTCATCAACACCAGCGAAATCCGAATCTGCGCAGTGGTCGCCGGCGGCAGCGGCCCGGCGGCACTGGCCTGTTTGAATCGTGAATTCGGGCGTTAGAGAACCGCGCACGTACGTGCTCGGCTCTTTGAGTTGGCATTCCGCCCGGTCGCCGCTAGACTTCGAGATTCGTCCTAAGCTCCTTCGGACCAAATTCAGAAGCTGACCCGAGCATGCCCAATTCAGCCAGCGCCCGTAAGTCGATGCGAAAGGCGGCCGTCCGCCGCGAACGAAACCGCTCCGCCCGTTCGGCCCTGCGAACGGTGCTGAAAAGAGCCCGAACCGCCGCGGTGGGGACCGATGCGGCCGCAGCGACCGAAGCCGTCCGCTTGGCTTCCAAGACGCTCGATCAATCGGCTGCCAGCCATCTAATCCACAAAAACGCCGCCGCCCGGCTCAAGTCGCGGCTGTCGCGCCTGCTCAAAAAGTCCACCGCGGCGAAGTAGGCCAGCACGGACGACGGCCTCTGCGCACCGCCGCTCATTGCTAGCCCAGCACGCCGGCTTTGACTCCGTTGTTTCGGTGCTGAACTGCGCCTCTTCGGTCGAACCGGCCAGTGCCGTGGTCGACGCGCATCCGCCCGAAATCGCCTGCACGACGTGGTCGAAATAACCCGTCCCGACGAATCGCTGGTGCTTTGTTGCGTGGTAGCCCTGCACTTCGTGGGCGAACTCGAGCTCCTGCAGCGCGGCGTAGGCGGTCATGCCGGTTTCCCGGTAGGCCCGCGCAAGCTCAAACATCGATAGGTTGAGCGCGTGGAACCCCGCCAAAGTAATGAACTGGAAGCGGTAGCCCATCGCTCCCAGCTCGCGCTGGAACCGCGCGATCGTCGCGTCGTCGAGCTTCTTCTTCCAGTTGAACGAAGGCGAGCAGTTGTAGGCCAATAGCTTGCCGGGGAACTCGCGATGAATGGCCTCGGCGAACTGCCGGGCCTCCGCCAGGTCGGGATGCGACGTTTCGCACCAGAGCAAGTCGGCATAAGGGGCATAGGACAACCCGCGATCGATGGCCGCCTCGAGTCCCCCTTCGATGCGGAAGAAACCCTCGGGCGTCCGCTCGTCGGTGATAAACCTGCGATCGCGCTCGTCCACGTCGCTGGTGATGAGCGTCGCGCTGTCGGCATCGGTCCGGGCCACGAGCAAAGTCGGCACGCCCATCACGTCGGCGGCCAGGCGCGCGGCCGTCAGCGTGCGGATAAATTGCCCGGTCGGAACGAGCACCTTGCCCCCCATGTGACCGCATTTCTTTTCGCTGGCCAACTGATCCTCGAAGTGCGCGCCGGCCGCCCCGGCTTCGATCATTCCTTTCATTAGCTCGAACGCATTGAGCGGCCCGCCGAAGCCAGCCTCGGCGTCGGCCACGATCGGCAGAAAATAGTCGTGCTCTCGGCGGCCTTCCAAATGTTGAATCTGGTCGGCTCGGCTCAGCGCGTTGTTGATGCGACGGACGACCGCCGGCACGCTGTCGGCCGGATAGAGGCTTTGGTCGGGATACATCTGGCCGGCCGAATTCGCGTCGGCCGCGACCTGCCAGCCGCTCAGGTAGATCGCCTTGAGTCCGGCGTGGGCCATCTGCACCGCTTGGTTTCCGGAGAGCGCGCCGAGCGCATTGATGTACGGTTCTTCATGCAGCAGTCGCCACAGTTTTTCGGCGCCCCGCCGAGCGAGCGTGTGCTCGATGGTCAGGCTGCCGCGCAGTCGATCGACCTCGATGGCTGTGTAGTCGCGCCGAACGCCTTGCCAGCGAGGATTCTCACTCCATTCGTCCTGCAGATCGGCGACAGATTCTCGGAACATCGCAGAGAGCCTTTCAGAAAGGAATCGAGAGAAATGAAGTCAGACGGCGAAGAGAACGACCGAGAGACAAGACGAGCATCCGTGATTTGGGACTTGTGCGTCCTCATTCGAGGCGCTCGTAAGCCGGCAAAGTGAGGAAATCGACAAATTCGTCGCTTGTGCTCACGGACAGAAACAACTCGCCGGCCTCATCGAACCTGGTATGAGCGTAGCCGCGCGTGCCGAGACTGTCGCGCAAAGCCGACAGCTCTTGAGTGAGAACTTGCCGAACGAGCGGTGCCGAGATTTTCCGCCCGTCGCTCAAACGGCCACGCGGATGGCGAATCCATTGCCAAATTTGGGCGCGGGAGATTTCGGCTGTGGCCGCGTCTTCCATCAGATTGAAGATCGGGACGCAGCCGTTGCCCCGCAGCCACGACTCGAGATACCGCACGCCGACGGCCACGTTTACGCGCAGCCCATCTGGCGTAATCGGCCCGTCGGGAACGGCGAGCAGATCGGCCGCCCCGATTTGCAAGTCGGGCAGCCGGTCGAGCTGATTGGGCGAGGGCATCCGCGCGTCGAAAACTTCTTTCGCGACGCCGACCAGGCCGGGATGCGCAACCCACGTGCCGTCGTGGCCGTCGGAGACCTCGCGCTCTTTGTCGGCGCGGACCTTATCGAGGGCTTGTTGATTGGCGGCCGGGTCATCCTTGATCGGAATCTGCGCGGCCATTCCCCCCATGGCGTGCGCCCCGCGGCGATGGCAAGTCTCGATCAACAACCGCGAGTACGAACGCAAGAAATGCCTCGTCATTGTGACTTGGGCCCGGTCCGGCAACACGAAGTCGGGCCGGTTCCGAAACTTCTTGATAAAGCTGAAGATGTAGTCCCAGCGGCCGCAGTTGAGTCCGGCGATGTGATCGCGCAGCTCGTACAGAATCTCGTCCATCTCGAAGGCCGCCAGGATCGTTTCGATCAGCACGGTGGCCTTGATGGTCCGAGCTGGCAGTCCGAGGGCCTCTTCGGCAAGTCCGAAGACGTCGTTCCACAGGCGGGCCTCGTGATGGCTTTCGAGCTTGGGAAGATAGAAGTACGGGCCGCTGACCCGGGCGACGAGTGCTCGGGCGTTGTGAAAGAAGTAGAGGCCGAAATCAAACAGGCTGGCCGACATCCGCCGGCCGTCGACGAGCACATGCTTTTCGTCGAGATGCCAGCCCCGCGGACGCACGAGCAGCGTGGCCGTTTTGTCCGCGAGCCGATAAGCCTTTCCCTGGAGGTTGGTGTAGGCAATGGTGCCGGCGATCGCATCCTGCACGTTGATTTGGCCTTCGAGCGTGCCGGTCCAGGTGGGAGCGTGCGAATCCTCGAAGTCGGCCATAAACATCTTAGCGCCCGAGTTGAGCGCGTTGATGATCATCTTGCGGTCGACCGGCCCGGTAATCTCGACCCTGCGGTCGGCCAGATCGGCGGGCACTTCGGCGATCCGCCAATCGCCACGCCGCAAATCGGCCGTTTCTCGCAGAAAGTCGGGCAATTCGCCGGCGTCGAGCGCGGCTTGACGCTCAGCCCGTGCGTCGAGCAAAGCCTGACGACGGGCCCGCGTTTGCCGCTCCAAGGTGGCCAGGAATTCGAGCGCCTCGGGGGTCAGGACGCGCGACGTTGCCGCCGAAAGCGCCCCTTGGACTTCGACTCCTCGGGCGGTCGGACAGGCTTCGGTGGCGGACATCGGGCGTTTCTCCGCAAACGGGCCGGCGTCTCCGATGGCAAGCGACCAGGCGAAGGGATTGCCGGCGGATCAAGTTCGTTACCTAACCTTAGAGGAGTTGTCGACCATTGCAAACAACAATGATTTCAATACCGATCATTGTGCTCATTGATACAATAAACTCTATTAACGCACACTATGATCGTTTCGACGGCGGGTGCGCGGAGGACGAGCCGTGTCGACGTTGCCCAATCCGCAGTACTACAAGAACAACCGGCTGCAACAGCTGCGGGGTTTCTGTTCCGCCGCCCAGGCCGGGAGCATTTCGCGGGCGGCCGAGAAGCTGTTTTTGAGCCAGCCGAGCGTCAGCCTGCAAATTCAGGCGCTCGAGCGCGAATTCAAGGCCGCGCTCTTTGAGCGTCGCGGGCCCAAGATCGTGCTCACTCCCGACGGCAAGACTCTCTACGAGCTGGCCGCGCCACTCATTGAAGAGGTCGATCGGTTGCACGACACGTTCGCCGCCCGCCGCGGCGGCATTACTTCCGGCCGTCTCGACATTGCCGCGGGTGAATCGACGACGCTGTACTTGCTGCCAAAATTCGTGCAGATGTTCGCCGAACAATATCCCGGAATCGAGCTCAAGCTGCACAACGTCACGGGCCGCGACGGCCTGGCGATGGTCCGCCGGGACGAAGTCGACTTCGCCGTCGGGTCCATGCTCGAGGCCCGCGAAGAAATCGAATACCAGCCGATGTTCACCTACGAGCCGATGCTGATCGTCGGCCTGGGCCATCCGCTCGCCAAACGCCGCCGCGTCACGCTGAAGGAAGTGGCGGCCTATCCGCTCATTCTTCCGCCGCGGCATCTGACGACTTGGGGCGTGGTCGACTACGCGTTCGGCCGGCACAACCTCAACTACGAGGTGAAGCTCGAAGCCGGCGGCTGGGAGGTGATCAAAAAGTACGTCGCACTGGGGATGGGCATTTCGATCGTCACGAGCATCTGCCTGACCGGCGACGAAAATCTCGCCACTCTGCCCCTCTCGCGATATTTTCCCAAACGCACGTATGGCTTGGTCATCCGCAAGGGGAAATTCCTGTCGCCCGCGGCCGC
>DASZIA010000200.1:0-6145 GCA_035949535.1 Planctomycetaceae bacterium
ATGCTCGCTGTTCCAGTCGCAATTGGCATCTTCGCCGCAAACGATACAGCAATCGGGCAACTCGGCCGTCCAGCGGTCTCCGTAGAGATAGACATGATCGTTATGGTCGTCGGCAGAGACGCGCAGCTCCTTGCGGCTACCGGGATCTTGCAAAAAGGTAAGGTACTCGGTCGCGAGCTGTCGCAGTTCCGGGAAGTTCGACCAATAAAACAGGGCGACCCGTTTGAGGTGTTCCCAGACCGCCATGGTGACGGTGCGCAGCCATTGTCCGGCACGAATCGTCCAGCGCTGCCACGTCGGTTGTGGGGGACCGCTGGCCATCGTGTCCGCGGGGAAAAGCGGCGGCTCAAAATCAGTCGCCGGCATCCACGCCTGTCCGTCGAGGGAAACCTGATCGTGCGGCCGCAGCCGCCCGTCGCGCGCGAATTCGCGCAGCCGCTCGACGGGGAAGGGTCCCTGAACGTCCCGCGGCGCTCGTGGATCCCGATAAAAGACCTCGCCGGACATATCGGCGGTTGTACCAAACTCCGGGGGAACGTTAGAAGCGACCCGGAGAAGCACCCGATTAATGCGGCAATTATTGGAACGGATCGCCGCTGTTTGAGTCGGAGCTATTGGAACCAGGGCTTGAGGGGCCCGGCCGAGCTGGTGTTTGCGATCCCGAGGCTGGCGCCGGGTCCCCAAAGGGGTCACTTGCAGTCGCGCGCTTGGAGGGACTGGTGGGCGTCGTCTTTGCGCTCACCTCGGCAGGATCTCCGTCGAATGGACTCGCATCCACGCGCACGCGGCCCGGCGAAGCTTCAGACGGCGACTGCATCGGCTGATTCCACTCACTGGCGCCATTGGTTTCCGGCCACTGTCCTGAGTTTCTACCGGCACCGACAGCCGAACGACCGGGATTCGCAAGCGGGGACGGTGCGCCGAATTGCTCGGACGGGTCCGAGGGCGCGGACACTGCGCCTGATGCCGTATCCACCTGTCCGAATTGGCGTGGCTGACCGTTTTGGCCACTTGGAACCGTGGCACCGTCGGCCATTTGTGTGTGCTTGCGCGACAGGGCACCGATGTCGAAGGCCGGATAGTACGGATCCTTCTTGGGGACCTGCCAATTGCGCGGCGGAATCGTCGTCGGATTCACCTCGATTTGGTTAATCTCCAGATTGATCTTTAGATTGGCTTGCGGCCACTCCAAGGCGATCAGGTGCGGCATCACGATGCCCGTCGCCTTGTCGCGGATATGCTGGTCGAACCCTGCCCGCGCGATCAGCCTGCCGTCGATGTCGTACAAACTGTGACTGAGCACGAGGCCCCCGTGCAGGTCGACGCGAATCACTTTCTTGACCATTTGTCCGGACGGCGAAAGCCGCTCGGAAATCAGATTCACACACGGCCCGCTCCGTTCCGGATGCAGCGTCACATGCTGTGCGTCGATCGGAACCACGCCCAGCGCCTCCATCAGCCAGTCGGGCTGAAACGGGATTTGCGAGAGCATCTGAGAGTTGGCCATGTCCTCGTGGCGGGCCTGATACACATAGCTCGGCTCGCCCTGCGCGTGGCCCAGCTTGACCCAAAACCAGAACCAATCGGTGTTGGAACCAAAATCGGCTTCCTCGTCCATTCCGAGGATGCCGGCCGTGAGGCGGAAGTTGCGCGGCCGTTCCACAGCGATCTGTCCGCCCAGATGCACCGGCATACTTGGGCCGGAGATTCGCACGGCATTGGAACGCCAAGCCCACAGTCGGTCGATGTTTGTGTTGACCAGTCGCACAACCTCTTCGGCCGACGCGTTCGCCGGCAGCGAAGGTCCGAATGCGTTGCGGGTGAAAGGGGCCGGCATGTAGCATCCGGCCGCTGTCAGCATCACGAAAGTAGCCGACCAAGCGGATAAGCAGCGCAGGACCCTCTCCAGTCGCGGTGCTGTCGTCAGTCTCGAAGCTTCTCGGGTAGAATCGCGATCCATCGCGGGTTTTCCTGTGAGAGGCCGCTCTCAGCTACTTAGGCTCCGCCATGAGGCTGGTTTCGAATTCCTGCTGCAGGGCAGCAACCTCGGATTCCGCAAGTTGCTGATCTCGTACTTCGAAGGGGCCTTCCCCCTGCACGCCAGTTAACTCGAGGACAGCGCCGTCGGCGTCGCTGCGCGTCTGCATGATACGTAGCCGCCGCCTCTGGACGAGCAGCAGAGCCAGGACGTAACGGAACTTTTCGCGAGCTGGGTTGCCGTCTTCCGAGAGCTGCTCGAAATGCCGCAGCAGCGCATCGGGGTCTAAAGCGTGCCGGCGCGTTTGATCTCGAGGGGGGACGGTCAGTTTCCAGTAGCCGAGCGATCCCTCGGGCGGTCCAGTCCAAGCGCCGGCCGAAAAATCGACTCGCACCCACTCGTTTCCTTTTTCCACGACGGCCGAGTAGCACACGTCGCCGGGATCGAACGGCTTGCCGGTCTGCGAGCAGGTTTTCCCGAGCGGCTTAAGCTGGTAGTCCATCGGGCTCTCGAATGGATCGCCGGCCGACCCTGCATCGCGCGCCAACCATCGGGGCGGCGGCGCAGGGAGCGGATCGTACTTAAGCCCTGAAAATGGCTCAAGATGAGAGTGATGGGGGACTCTGATCCTAGGAGCTGATCAAGAGGAAACCGGGCGGTCGACCGGACGGGGAACCCGCTCGAGCCACGGTTTGGGGACCGCGGAGGGCTGGGGAGCGGCGGGGCGTGGCGCCAATTGGGAGAAGAACTCCACGATTCGGCGGTCGAATTCTTCCGGATCGACGTCGCGGGCTAGGTTGTGCTTGGCCGTTTTGACGAGCCAGCGTTTGCTGTTTGCATGGGGAAACCGCTCGAACAGCGTCTCGCTGATCTCGGGCAGCACGTACGTGTCGCGGCCGTCCACGATCATCAGAACCGAGCGATCGCTCAGCCGCGCCAACCAGTCCTCAAGCACCACATAGCGGCAATGGCGGCGAACCTGGCTCACCCAGCGAGCCAGTGACAGCGTCCCGCGGATATGCCAGATCGGCAACAGTCGCATCACCCACGCGGGGAAGTACAGCGACGACCATCGCAGCGTGTAGTGCAGCGACATCGTGCTGATTGAAAAGACGCCTTCACAGGCGACGCAGCGCACCTCGGGGCATTGCGCAGCCGCGACGAGCGCCGCCGATCCACCTCGGCTCATGCCGAATAAACCGATCGGCAAGCCGGCCAGGTCGGGACGCCGGCTCACGTAGGAGATTGCCGCAACGGCGTCGCGTACCTCGAATTCCGTTAGCCAGTGAATTGGCATGTAGCCCGGCAGACGGTCACTTTCCCCCTGGTTGCGAAAATCGAAAGCGAAGATGGCAAATCCAGCCGACTGCAGAGCTCGACAATACCAGCCGGCCGACCAATGATCGCCGCCAAGCTCGGGGCAAAAAATGACAATGGCTCGAGGCGGACCGTTGGGGGGCAGGTGGAGGCTGCCGCGAAGCGTGAGGCCGTCAGAACTTGTGAACGTCACCGCTTCCGCGGTGGGTGACGGGGCCGTCGGCTCGACCGCAAAGGGCGGCGATCGCTCCAGAATTGGCAGAATGGCAAACACGCCAGCCGCGCGGACGACCAGGTCAATCACGACCCATGCCGCGAGAATACCGAGAACTACCCACAGCACAAGGTGCCCCCAGCCTCAGCCTTTATATTCGGCGAAAATCAGAGAGATGTTCTGTCCACCAAAACCGAAGCTGTTGGACAGCGCTCGTCGCACCTTCGCTTTGCGCGCCGTGTTGGGAACGTAATCCAAGTCGCAATCCGGATCGCGGGTTTGGTAATTCACTGTCGGCGGCACCACGTCATCCCTGATTGCCAGCAAGCAGGTAATGGCTTCGACGCTGCCGGCCGCCGCGATCAAATGTCCCATCATGCTCTTGATGCTGGAAATGGGCGTCCGAGGCGCGGCCGCGCCGCAGGCGTGCTTGATGGCCATGGTCTCGACGCGATCGTTCACAGCCGTACTGGTTCCGTGAGCGTTGATGTAGTGAATGTCTTCGGGATTGAGTTCCGCGTCCCGCATGGCCATTTTCATGCACATGGTGGCGCCGCGGCCCTCGGGATGAATGTCGGTGATCCGGTAGGCGTCAGCGCTTGAACCGTAGCCGACGACTTCGCCGTAAATGTGGGCGCGTCGCGCTTTGGCGCGGTCGAGGTCTTCAAGGACCAGCATTCCCGCTCCCTCCCCCAGCACGAATCCGTCCCGGTCCTTGTCGAAGGGGCGTGAGGCGTGCGCGGGATCCGAATTCCGCGTCGAGAGTGCCGTCAGCAGGTTAAAGCCCGTCACGCCAAACGGATGAATCATGCTGTGCGCCCCGCCCGAGAGCATCACATCGGCATCTCCACGGCGGATGATTTCCGAAGCCTCGCCGATCGCCTGGCTCGAGGCGGCGCACGCGGTCAGGCAATTGAGATTCGGTCCCTGAGCATTGAACAGGTTGGCCAGATGGCCCGCCGGCATGTTCGGCTCTTGTTCGAGTTCGCGCTTGGGATTGAGTTGCTCGAGGCCGGCCTTTGTGAAGCGCTCGAGGTCGAGCTCTCCGTTCGCCCGGGCCTGCGAAATCATGTTCATGAACACAACGAAGTCCTGCTGCCCTTCGCCCGCTCCCAGGTAAACGCCAAACTGAGTCGGATCGACCGCAGTGTCCAGGACTCCCGAATCCTTGATCGCCTGGCTCGCGGCAGCGACCGCAAATTGCACGTTGCGGCCGGCCAGCTCAAACCGCTGGGCGTCTTTGTAATGGTCTTCGAGTCGGAAGTTTTTGACCTCGGCAGCAAACTTCGTAGGGAAGTTCGAGGCGTCGAAGAGGCTGATCTTCCCGACGCCGTTGGCCCCTTCTTGCAGCGACTTCCACATCGAACGAACGTCGTTCCCTACCGGAGTGACGCAACCCAGCCCCGTTACGACAACACGTCGTCTCATGCGACCTGACCCCTAACTGTGTGCGGCGAATTGAAGTCGATCAAGCGGCCCAAAGACGCGGAGTGTCCCGCCCCGTTCTTCGAACCTTAGCCTGCGCGCCGCGTTAAACAACAACCGCACTGCTTCCCGAATGGGAAGAATGCGGATCCCAGTCTAATAGATCGGTCCCCTGGACGGGAAGAATGACCCGCCGTCGAACCTTCACATAGGGGAGAGATCAGAAAGGATTTGACGTAAGCCTCGTCATCAACGCAGCTTGCGCCGAATGCGTGATCGCCTCATTCGAGCGATCGCGGGGTGACCGCCCGAGGCCATGTTACGCTCAAGCGCTGTTGTAGGTAGGCCTGATCAGGAACTGGCCGAAGTGCCGTCACCCGCGCGACCTACGTCGAGAATTCCAAGTAGACCCATTGAAAAGACGAAGTTCTTCTGATCCAGAGCGGCTGCTCCGGCGGCCTTCGATTTGTCGAGGTGGTTGAACAGAATCTCAGCCTCGGCCACGAGTCGCTCGCCGACGTGAGCTGTGCAATCGACGACGCCCCCTTCTGGCCGCACGTCCCTGAGCGTCGCCGTGTAGGTCAGCGTATCGCCTGGGCATGCCCAGCTGTGGAAGGTCACCTGTGGCACTTTGGCCAGGATCACGATTTCGCTGAAGCCGTTCTTCTCGCCGAGCAGAATGCCCCCGGTCTGAGCCATCCCCTCCAGCATCAGCGAACCCGGCATCACCGGAAAGCCGGGGAAATGATCGTGAAGATGCTCCTCGGCCAGGGTGACGTTCTTGACCGCCTTGGCGTGCGAACCCGACTCAAACTCCACGAACCGGTCGATCCAGAACCAGCGCATGAGGCACGTCCTCGCGCACGCCGCAATCCGCGGCCCTGAATGAATCAGGTGCCGGCGGCGAGCTTGGACTCCATGAACTTGACGATCATGCCGACCGTGAACAGATCCTGGATATTTTCGACCTTCGGATCCTTGGCGAACTTGTCGACATCGGCGTGAGGCAATCGCTTGCGCAGCTCGGCGATTCCAGCCGGCGTGAGCGAACCATCTTTCGTGAGCGTGGGATCGGCGGCCGCAAAGTTGTCGGGGAAGAGTTCACCGCGAGGGATCTTGACGTTGAACGCCTTCTCCAGCCGAAAGACGATGTCCAGAAAATCGATCGATTCGGCCCCGAGATCGCCCATCAGCGTGGCGTCCATCGTGCA
>DASZIA010000201.1:0-42457 GCA_035949535.1 Planctomycetaceae bacterium
CATGGATATATTTGCCGGAGAATCGCCGAAAGTCAAGCCAAATCGGCTCGCCAACCATCTTTTCACAAGAACAACGAATGACCAGCGATGTCTCGAGACTCTTCTGACGCTATTTTGGTGGCTGAGTCGCCGTCCCTGGACAGCTGCAGAAGTTCGTGTGAGCCCGAATTTCTCCAAAACGATGTCCCGGTTGGCGCCGGTCGAACGTCCAGAGGGAGCAACGCGTTGCCAAATGTCGGCGTGCCGAGGCCCCTGCGCGCCACGATCCATTATCAAGGAGTCGCCATGACGCACCTCTTACGAGCGCCTTGTGTGGCAATGTTTTTTGTTGCGGCCGGTTTGATCTCGTCCGCGCGGGGCGATGCTGACCGGTGGGCGGATTTCCGATTTCTGATCGGGAGCTGGGTCAGCGAGGGAACGCCCGAGCAGGGCTCCGGCAGTTTTTCGCTCGAGCCGGATCTCAAGAACAACGTGCTCGTCCGCCGCAACACAGCTTTCGTGCCCGCGGGGAAAGGTCGGCCGGCGGTGAAGCACGAGGATCTCATGGTGATCTACACCGAGCGGGCCGCCAAGGAGTTTCGGGCCTCGTATTTCGACAGCGAAGGCCACGTCATCCAATACTCCGTGACCTCGATGCCGGCAAACAAAGGGCTCGTGTTCGTGAGCGCGCCCGAGCGGTCTGCGCCCCGGTTCCGGCTGACGTACACCAAAGCCGAAGGAGACAAAGTCGCCATCGAATTCGAGATCGCGCCGCCGGGACAGCCGGATCGCTTCAGGAAATACCTCGGCGGTACTGTGGTCCGAAAACCGTCGGACCACTAAGCGCGTCGTCGGACGGGCACATGAAGTCGAAACCCAACCACTCTAGATGCGCAAGCATCCCCTTTTGAGGCGGTTCTTGAGCAAAGCGTACCTGTAGCGGAGGTCCATTGCGGACCACAACTGATCGAAGGTCGCTTCCGCCTCGGCCGGCGAGACCGTCTTGGAGCAGAGCGTCGGCTGAGCAACCGGTATGACCGGAGTCAGCGCCGACCGACTTCCCAAGTCTACCTCGCCGACACTGCGGAAACGCGCGCGGCCCGTGGCAGCGGCAAACGCGCAGTCCCTTATTGCAATCCGCCGCCGTTGATGTAGTACGATTGGCCCGTAATCCAGGCGGAATCGGACGACGCGAGGAATACGGCCATCGGGGCGATGTCCTGCGGCTGGCCGATACGGCCCAGCGGAGTCTGCGCTTCGGTTTGCTTGCGGAAATCGCTTTCCGCGATGCCGGCGGCGTGGAACCCCTCGGTTTCGATCATTCCGGGGTTGATCGAGTTGACGCGGATCTTCCGTGGCCCCAGTTCCTGCGCGAGTGACCGCGTGATCGCGTTCACGGCGGCTTTGGTCGCGCTATAGACCGACGTAGTTGGTGGCGCGACCGTCGCGGCCACCGAACCGATGTTGATGATGTTGCCGCCGTGGGGTCCGAAATGCTTCACTGCTTCCTGCGACGCCAGGAGCAGACCCAGCACGTTGAGGTCGAACATCTTGTGGAACGATTCGGCCGTCACGTTCTCGAGCGGAAGGAATTCGTAAATGCCGGCGTTATTGACCAGGATGTCAACTTTGTCGAACGCTTTCTTCGTCTCGGCAAAAAGGCGTCGAATGTCGGCGTGTTTCGACATGTCGGCCTGAACGGCGACCGCCTTGCCCCCCTTCTTGGTGATATCGGTGACGACCTGATCGGCTCCCGCTTTGCTCGACGCGTAGTTGACGACCACCGCTGCTCCCTCGCCGGCCAGGTGTCGGGCGATCGCCGCGCCGATTCCTTTGGACGCTCCGGTGACAACCGCCACTTTTCCCGCGAGTTTCTGCGACATCGATGCGCCTCCTTCGAGAGAAGACAATTGGTCATTGACGGCACGACAAATTGGCCCGTAGAAAGCTACGCAGCCGGGTTTGCCGCGTCAAGGTCCTTTTGTGTACCATTTGGTATAGAAATGGAAAAACGTGGCGAGCGGGCGAGTCGCCGCGAATTGGACCGAGTCACCCAGATCGACCTGAGATCCCGGCCGGCGTGATGTCGGCGCGCGGCGGATGACATTTGCCGGAATGCGGGAATTTTCTCAGCTTGTCCCGCGTCCTTGTATTGCGGCCTCACTTCCAGCACACGCCGCTTCATGCAACGTTCAACCCTCCAAGCACGACGACGCTGCGCGAATCGAGGAGCACGATATGAAGCCTTCCTGGCGACCGATCGCCGTCTGCGCCATGGCCACCCTGGTGGCTGGAGGTTGCGCTGAGAGTTTTGACGCCAAGCCGAAGAGGACCGCTACAGCGATGGTCAAGGAGGCCGGGGCAAAGGAAGACCCGGCTACAGCACTCAACGTCTGGCAACCCGCGCATGAGTCGCCGCCCGCGGCAGTTGCGCGTGAACAGGTCGCCACGCCCGTCATGCAGGAGCCTGTCGTGCCGGCCGGCAGCCCGTCGGGTGTCGGGGCCGCCGCCAACCGCGGATTCAACACGGAAACATTCGACGCCATCGTGGAGAATCCGTTTCTCTCCGCCAGACAGAACCCGCTGTCGACCTTTTCGATCGACGTCGATACGGCCTCTTACGCACTCGTGCGGCGGTTCCTGAAACAGGGGCTGCTTCCGCCGTCCGGCGCCGTGCGAATCGAAGAACTCGTCAACTATTTCCCTTACCACTACGCGAAGCCGTCGGGCGACATTCCGTTTTCGGTGAATGTCGAACTGGCAGATTGTCACTGGAATGCCAACCATCGCCTGGCCAGGATCGGACTGAAAGGCCGCGACGTTCATCAAAAGGAGCGCCCAGCGAGCAATCTGGTCTTTCTACTCGACGTGTCGGGCTCGATGAGCGATGAGAATAAACTGCCGCTCGTCAAAACATCGCTGAAGATGCTGCTTGAGCGATTGGGCGAAAACGACCGCGTCGCGATCGTGGTCTACGCCGGGGAGTCCGGCCTGGTGCTTCCCTCAACAAGAGCGATTAATCGTTCGACGATCGTTGCCGCGATCGATTCCTTGGTCGCACGCGGCTCGACCAACGCGGGGGAAGGGATTCAGCTGGCGTACAAGGTTGCGGCCGAGAATTTCATCACAGGCGGCGCGAATCGAATCATTCTCTGCACCGACGGCGACTTCAACGTGGGGGTCACCGACCAAGGCGAACTAGTTCGAATGATCGAAGAAAAAGCCCGGGGAGGCGTTTTCCTCACCGTGCTCGGGTTTGGCATGGGGAATTACAAAGACTCGACGATGGAAAAACTCGCCGACAAAGGAAACGGAAACTATGCCTACATCGACACGGTGAGCGAGGCGAAAAAGGTTCTCGTCGACCAGCTCAGCGGCACACTGGTCACAATCGCGAAGGACGTGAAAATTCAACTCGACTTCAATCCGGCACGCGCGGCCGGTTACCGACTGATTGGCTACGAGAATCGACTGCTGCGATCCGAGGACTTCAAGAATGACGCCAAGGACGCGGGGGAGATTGGCGCCGGTCATACGGTTACGGCGTTTTATGAGATCGTGCCGGCGGGGCAGGCGATTCCCGGCTCTGATGTCGACCCGTCAAGGTATCAGACGCACGCGGGTTTGACCGATGCCGCCGACGGCCCCGAATTGTTCACCGTCCGCCTGCGCTATAAGGAGCCGGACGGAAAAACCAGCAAGCCGCTGGAGGTTCCCGTCGTCGACACACGAAAGCCGTTCGATTCCGCCAGCGACGACTATCGGTTCGCCGCCAGCGTGGCGGAGTTCGGGATGCTGCTTCGAGACTCTCAGTACCGTGGCGACATGTCCTTCAAAGCGGTGCTCGAGATCGCGTCAGCCAGCATCGGGCCGGATAATAGAGGCTATCGGGCCGAGTTCCTGCAACTGGCGAAGGCTGCCCGAAATCTCAAGCAACCGCCGCGAAAAGAAGTCGCGGGCACAGCGAGCGCCGATTCAGACCGCGTCTACGCGCATGAATTGAATGATCAGCCGACGACGCGCCCGGAGCCGATCAGGCGGCACCCTGGCGAGACAATTTCCGAGCCGTTCGAGGAGACAAAGGTGTCTCAAGTGTTTTCCGGCGAGCACCTGCTCCGAATCCTTGTCCTTTGCCTGCTCGGATGGCTGCTACTCGGACTCGAACGCACGCGCAACCGACGTCTGCCTGATCCGGGGGGATTCGATTAGCGCAGGGATTGACAGCCTCCGCAGCGCTCGACAAGTAGGTGTTAGGAACCGCGTTCGATGTAAATCGGTTCCTGACACCTACTTTGCGTTGGTGGCAATCGGAGCTCGGGCGTTTGGACCGTGAACGAGTTTCCGATGAGCATCCCAAGATTCTCGCAAATTTTGACAACTTGGCGCTCATTCCGCCGGCGATTGCACACTAACTGACTGAACGGCGGCGAGATCACCCTCTCCAAACGGGATGCTGTCGCTTTGCAACGCTCCGATGCGGAACTGGTCGACGCGGCTTGTCGCGGGGATCTCGCGAGCTTTCGCAAATTGTACGAACGCCACTACCGAATGGCGGTGGGGATTGCGCGCAGTCGCTTGTCCGACTTGCATCTGGCGGAGGATGCCGCTCAAGAGGCCTTTGCGATTGCGTGTCGTCGACTGGCCCTCCTCAGGGACCGCCGTCGGTTTCCGCAATGGCTAGGAACGATTTGCCGACGAACGGCCCGCCGTATGGCGCGATCTCGGACAAATCACCAGCCGATCGATCACGCTTTGGTGTCCGCTGCCCAGACGAACGAAAACAGCGAGTCGGTCGAGCGTCTCCAAAAAGCTCTCGAACGACTTCCCGCGTCGGGACGCGAAGTGATCTTGCTGCACTACTACAGCGGCCTCAGCTACGAAGAGATTTCGCGGGCGCTGGGAATCACGCCGCAGTCCGTGCACGGTCGTCTGCAGCGGGCCCGTGGCGCTCTGGCGCGGGAACTGTCGGAAGACGAATGAAGGTTTGCCCATGAATGACGATATGCCCGATTCAGCCTTCGAACAAAAGCTCCACGCGGCGCTGGGTTCGATCGAAAAGGCCGATTTCGACGCCTGGCGGGCGCGGCATGCGGATGCGGTCGCTTTTTTGAACCCGGTGGTTACCGAGCTTCAACAGCGAAAGAGGAGACTTTTCATGCGGATGGTGACAGCGGCGGTCGCGACGGCGACCTGTGTGTTCGTGATCTGGTTTTTCATTCCGGAAAAGGTGTCGTTCGCTCAAGCGGTTAAACGAATCGACAATGCGAAGACAATGACTTGGACGATGACGAGTTACGAGCGGTGTCGCAGCAGGGACGGCAAACGGACCTGGCTGGAAACCAGCCGGAAAGCGCTCGCCTATCGGTCCCCCGGTCTCTTTCGGTTGACGGGATTCGATGATGCCGGGAACGTGAGTTTCGTCGAGACCGTCGACGGCGCGAGTGGAAAACACTTAGGTCTCGACATGAAGCAAAAAAGGACCTATTGGCAGCATCGAGCCGCCGTCCCAGTGGGAGATTATTCTCACGTCGGCCCGTTTGACTGGGTGGCGAATGCCCTGAAAAAACAGGCGCTTGAGTTTGTCGGCACGCGAAAGGTAAACGACAGAACGGTGAACGTGTTCCGTTGGCAGAGCGATCCGGGCAATAAAGTCAAATCGCGAAGCCACGATATCTGGATCGATCCGGTTTCGAAGGAGTGTGTCGGATGGAGCAGTCCGGGGGCCGACGAATTTGATCCTGCAACCATGCCGGACCGCAACAATCCTGCCGAGAAAGGCGGTTCCTGCACGATCTTGGGAACCATTGTCGATGGAATTGTCTACGACGCAAAGCTCGACCCGGAACAATTCAGCCTCACACCGCCGCCTGGATTTGAAATCGTCACAGAACCGCATCCGACAGTCACCGAGGCAGAACTGGTGAAGTGGCTGGAAGCCATGGCTCGCGTCAACAACGGGAGCTTCCCCGCCGCGCTCAAGAATCACGCGGGTTTCGAGCCGACTCGATGGTCCGAAATTGCCCGCAAGAAGAGGCAAGATCGGACAGAGGCAGAGCAGAGCATGTACAACTTGTTCGTGAAGTACGCCCAAAGCGGAGACAACGGCCCGGTCGATCGCTTCGTCAAGGAGCATGCCGCTGCCGGCAGTTTTCGTTACGTCGGCGTCGGCGTGAAACTTGGGTCGGCCGACCGCATCGTCTGCTGGTACAAGTCGAAGAGCACCGGAACATATCGGGCAGTGTTCGGCGACCTGACGGTCAAGGACGTCTCGCCCAAGGATCTGCCGCTGCCCGTCGATCGTTGATCAGTCGCATAGGACGCCTGAGGTGGTCGCCACCTGGCGACTGCCTCAGACTTTTTCAGCGATCAGCCGCAAACTGTCGGCCTGGCCGGTCAGTTCAGTCCAACGGGCCACGAGACCGGCCAGAGCCTTCCATCGCAGCACGCTCGGCTGCCCGGCAAGCGTTGCGTTGCGCGCCGACTTGCGGATCCGGCCGTCGCGTCCGATCTGCTCGATCGATAGCACGCGAAAGCCGGCGGCCTCGACCATGCGGCGCAACGTCGGCGGGGTGAAATGCGTCAGGTGGCGCGGGAGAGCCAGTCCCGTCCAGTTTTGCTGGAAGTGTTTGAACGCCCAGCACGCCAAATTCGGCACGCCGATGACAACAATGCCGCCTGTTCGCAAAGCGTCGGCCGCGGCATTTAAGACTGGCTTCGGAAACGGGACGTGCTCCAACGAGTGCCGCATCGTAATCGCGTCGAGTGATTCGGGATGGATTTCGGGGTGCGGCAACGATCCGACATGCGCCCGGATTCCCGCCTTGCGTCGCAATGTGTCCACAACCTGCGGGAAGAGATCCACCCCTTCGACCTGCCAGCCGTAATCGCGCATCAGTCCCAGGAAGTCGTCGGCCCCGCAACCAAAATCGAGCAGCCGGCCTGGGGACCGAAAAGGGATCCAGTGTTGACGGTCGCGCCGGCGTCGGAAAACTGCGCGGGCTGCGGCCGCTTTGAGAGCGGTCAACCCGTCAGGTGAGCGCGAGGGATAACCATGGCGATGCCGCAGCGCGGCGTACTCGAGCGTTCGCCTCCAACTTGCGAGTTGGGACCTGCTCGACTCCGGTTCCAGATGGGGCGCGTAATCCGCGGGATAGAAGAGGCCTCGATCGCGGTCGGTGGGCCGCGGATTTGTGAACGCCAACTGGCAGTCGCGGCAGCGCACGACGCGGAAATTTCCACCGATGCGAGTCAGATTATCGTGCGTGATCAAGACGGTTTCGTGATCGCCGCCGCCGCAGAGCAGGCAATCGACGGACTCCATGTCGACGGGGACATGCGGGTGCCCCGGAAGGGGAGAGACCTGAGCCAGCTGCTTAGAGTTCGCCGCGGTCACCTGAGAACTCTCGAAAACGAGCCATCAAGAAGTGATCGAGGTGCGGACGAATTCACGCCCCGCAGCCTCTCGCCCGTTGCAGCCCCCAAGGTCGACAGCGGCTTGTAGTAAAATGCGGAAAATTGGTCAATTGCGGCTAAAACCGGCGTTTGCATCGATCGCGGCGCGCTTGATTGTGTTCGCCTCGAGGCCGCGACAGAATTGGCAACCCTTTCGCAATTCGTCCCGCGCTTTCGGAACGCGATCGCAGTCATCTGCAGCCGAAGATTCGGGGTTTAACCGCCATTGTGGAAGTAAGCGAACAGGGCCGACCAAATGCGGAATGTCTGGGTGCGAGCGCTGGTTGGGTACGTCTGGGGACTGCTGTTGTTCCTAGCCGTCGCCTACTCGTCCAAATACGGGCTCGATGCCTTGGGCAAACATTCAGCGGTTGTCTCGCAAATTGCCATCAAAGGGACCCTCGTTCTCATCGCCTTGGCAGCGTGGAAACTTCCGGGCAGACCTTTGAGCCAGATGGGTTGGCGCCGGGCCCCGTGGTGGAACCGGTTGTATGCCCGTTGGTTCGTGCTCGCCGCAGTTGCAATGATGGCAGCGTCGGTCACGATGATTTTACTAGAGGTTCGTCACCCCATCGCATCGCAGATGAGTTTTCTGCAGATCGTCGTGGTCATCTGGCTCGGAAGCAGCTTTTCCGAGGAGGTCTACGTTCGCGGTTTGGTTCAATCGTGGATCGCGAACGGCGACGAAGAGACGACGACATCAATCTTCGCACCGCCCAGCGTGTCGTCAGCCCTGTTGTTCGCCTCGATGCACGTGCCCTTGCTCTGGAGTTCGGCCGGCGTCGCAGGAGGACTGACACTCGTCGTGGCGACGCTCTTCGTGGGCTGGGCCTGCGCGGTCTTGCGGGCTCGAAGCAAGAGCCTCTGGCCGGCAATCGCCTGCCACGCTTTCGGCAACCTCGCGGGCCTTCCCGGCGGAATTCTCGGGACGATCCTCTACCGCCTCGCGTACGGTCGGTTTCCCGATTTTTTGACTCCGCGGTAGGAGTCGCTTGAGAGTTACGCTCCGGTGGTGCCCCCGTGTGTTTCTCGACTTAACGGGCGAGGCACCAACCCGACGAGGTATTTTGCCAAACCGGATTTGGCGGAACTGATTAGAACCGCCAGCATCAGCCAGACGATCCCCAACACGAAGAAGCCGGCCCCGTCCCAGTGAGCGGCGTGCTGCAGTTCAAATGAGAAGACCTGTAGCACGCGCCCCAACGAAGCGACCAGCATCCCAATTCCGACAAAGAAATAAGATCGGCTCCGAATGACGTAGGCACAGAAAATTGTGCCGGCAACGATACCGCCCAAATACCAGACCCGGCTCCACCACGGTAGTCCCGCGGGCAGTTCCGCTCGCCAGAAAATGGCCAAGACACAGCCGGCCGCCAAGCCTCCCAGTCCGATCCATCGCAACCAGCGGCCCCAGGCATCGTCGAATAGGACTCCGAGAATCACGGCCCAGATCGCGATGAGCTGTAGCGGTAAGGCGTTTTGGTAGAGCCAGTGCATGTCGTGCAAGAAGTCGAATCGTGCCGCAAGCATCGCTGCGGCGCCGGCCAGCAACAGCTCCCGAGCGCGGCGGCGCCAGGCTCCCACGATTGCAACGAGTAGCGCCAGAGTCCAGAGGGGCCAAGCCTGCCAGTGCAAGGAGGTCCAATCGACGGTGCGGGGGCCGACGGCCCCGAGCAGCAGCAGGGCCGCGGCGGCGCCCAAGGAAGCGTCTTCGACTCCACGGAGCCGAGCGTAGACGAAAAAGAGAAAACCAGCCCAGGCTGCTGACCACAGCGGGGCGCCGAGATGTTCGGTAAAGCGCTCGAGAAAATCAGCCGCCGGAACGGAAGGATTTGGGATCGAGCACGCTAATAACCAGGCAACGACCGGTACGATCAACGCAAATCGCTGCAGGCGCAGATTCCGAGCAACAAGTCCGGCTTCGAGCAGCAGCCCGCCGGACGCCAGCACGAGCGGGACCAGGAAGAAGGGAGAAAAAGCACTCTGCAACCGCATGGCCTCTGGCAGCCCCTGGGTCAGCACGGAGTCAAACTACAAAGTCAGCGCATAGGCGCGCGTTCCCAGGCATAGCCCGAGAAAGCCGAACAAACCCCAGGGAAACCAAGGCCAGCTCCAAGGCGTGCCGTTGTCACGGACATAGTCGGGACCACGACGGACGGCGGGGAGCAGCGTTAGTAGCGCCAGGCCCGCGATCGGTGAAAAAGCCCAGATGCGCCAAATAGCAGAGACCGTCTCGGTGTGAAAACCGGCGACAATCAAGGGCGGATAGAGAAACAACAACGCCAACAGCACGTGATAAGGCCCGCGGAAGAGTAGCGGCATTCGAATTCGCAATGCCCACAGCAGCCCCTCAGAAACTGCCACCGCCAGCAACCAGCCGACCAAGAGCAGCACAAGCCCCAGTCGCGGCTGCGCCACAAGCACCGGATCGAAAGTCAGCGACAGCTCCACGAACAGAAGCAGCAGAATCAGAAAAATCGAGCGGGCGTCGTCCCAAGCCTTTCCCAGTCGAATCACCAGAAAGCCGACAATCGCGACGAGGAGAATGTAACCGCCGATGATGTCCATCAGCGGCCACGGATCGTAGGGCCAGCTGCGCGTATTGAGCCACAGCCGAGTGCTGTGCAGCACAAAGGCGACGCTCAGCAAATAGAAGGGGTTGTGCGTGTAGAGGAGACGTCCGACTCGCTTTAGCCAATCTGTGGATGTGGCCTGAGCGGACGTGAACTGAGGAACGGCGACCTCAGGACCTGGTTTCTCGCTTTCAGACACCCGCTGACTCCCGTGGCCCGGAAGTACGACTGCCCGTTGGAAAGCGTTCCCTTCGCGACATCGATCAAACATGCAGACGCGCCATCGTCTGCCATTTGTCTAACACGAATTTCCAGGACGTTGTCCGGTGGGCTTTGTCAGTGGGGCTTTGGGCGGTGAGTCAGCGCAGTCCGCCAAAGATCGCGCCTCCGAGCCACACCGCTCGATCCTCGAGCGTCTGCTCCAAGCGGAGCAGCTGGTTGTATTTCGCGAGACGCTCGGAACGGGCGACCGATCCGATTTTGATTTGGCCGGCGCCCGTGGCAACCGCCAGGTCGGCGATGGTTGTATCTTCAGTCTCGCCGCTGCGGGCGGAGATCACGGGTCGGTAGCCGGCGTCGAGAGTTCGACGGATGGCGGTCAGAGTTTCGCTGAGCGTCCCGACCTGGTTGAGCTTGATCAATACGCTATTCGCGACACATGCGTCGATCCCCTGCTCGATCCGCTTCGATTGTGTGACGAACAGGTCGTCCCCGATCAGTTGCACCCGATTCCCCAACCGTTCAGTGATCAGTTTCCATCCCCGCCAATCGTCCTCGGCCAGCCCGTCTTCGATGCTGACGATAGGGTAAGCATCAACCCATTCTTCGAGCAGTCCAACCATTTCATCCGAGCGCAAGGCGCTGCTTGAGTCAGCCGTGAGTCGGTAAACGCCGTCTGAGTAAAAGTGGCTGCTGGCCACGTCGAGCGCCAGATGCACGTCGATTCCGGGGGCCAAATCGGCGTCTTCGATGGCCTGCAGGATGCAAAGGACCGCTTCCAAGTTCGACGGCAGTTTTGGACCAAAGCCCCCCTCGTCGCCCACGAGCACCCCCTCGTAACCACGGCGACGCAGAATAACCCCGAGCCGACGATAAATGGTGATCGTCCACTCGATCGCCTCGCGAAATGAGTGGGCGCCGCTGGCGATCACCAAAAAATCTTGAAAGTCGAGATTGCCACCGGCGTGCAGCCCGCCGGAAATCATGTTCACCATCGGCAATGGGATTATGAGCCGGTCCCCCAATCCTGCGGCCGCGCCGGCGCTGGCCGTTCGCATGCCGGCAGCTGGGGGCACGCGACGCCAAATTTCGTGCAAATGTTCGACTAGCAAGATGCCCTTCGCGTGAGCTGCTGCGTGTGCGGACGCGAGCGACGCTCCGAGGATGGCATTCGCGCCCAGGCGCGATTTGTCGGCCGTGTCGTCGAGCTGGCACAGGACTGTGTCAAGGCGCTCTTGATCGTCAGCATCCTGGCCTCGCAGGGCGGCCGCGATGGGACCGTTGACGTTTTCGACAGCATGAAGCACTCCGGTTCCGTCGAGTCGCTTCGGATCTCCGTCGCGCAACTCCCGGGCCTCGAGTTTCCCAGTGCTGGCACCGCTGGGGACGATGGCTCGCCCGGGGATCCGCGAACCCTCGCAGCAAATCTCAACCTCGACCGTCGGCTTGCCACGGCCGTCAAAGACTTCTCGGGCCAGCACTGATTCGATGCGTGTCTGCGGCATAAGGCTTCGCATCAAGGAGCAGAAAGCTCTTTCTTTTCAACCGGGGCGAGTTTCACCGGCGGCTGCAGAGCGGCCAGCAGTTCGGACAGAATCGCAAAGCCTTCCCGCAGACGACCGACCGAGTCCTTGAGCAGTCGGCGACTGAAAACACGGACAACGTCACGCTGGCTCGGCTCGGCGAGGTAATCGACCGGGCTCGTTCCGTCGATGCGAGACAAGGCGCAGGCGGCCAGGTGCGCCACCGTACGCCGTTCCAAGTCAGGCGCCTGGAGGTCCGTTCCGGCCGCTTTTTCCGCGATTCCTTCCCGATAGCAGTCCCAGAAGATGTTCGCCAAATGCAGGAACCGCGGACTTTCAGCGCCGGCCCGAACAGACTTGAGCAGCAGATGGCTCAGAAAGAATCCCAGGTCGAACGCGGGGTCCCCATAGTGTGCCGTCTCAAAGTCAACCAGCGTCACTCTTGGCGGTGAGGGCGGCGTGATGCTGGCTGGCGGTCGTTCCGGCGCTGGGGAATCGACGATCAATACGTTCTTCGGACTGAAGTCGGCATGCACCAGGCAAAGGCGCGTCCGCCACATCTCGTCGATCAGAGTGTTGATCTCGTTGCCGAGGTCCGCGTGCACTCGAGCCACGTGCCGATAAAACGGGTCGACGCGGAGCTGCACAAACACTTCACGATCATCGAATGCTTGAGCGATGGTCGAATTTGCCGCGGTGCGACCGTGAATCGCCGAAAGATAACCCGCCAGCCGGATTGCGATCTCCTCTCGGATTCGGCCGGCGAGCAGCTCGCGTTTCCAAACGACGTGATGGGCATCAACCGCGTCCATGGCATAGGCGTAGTTTTCGCGATCTTCGTCAAGGATTCGCGGAATCGCCCCCTCCGGGAGCAGCGGGCGAACGGCTGCCATCACGGCCGTTTCTCGAAAAATCCGATCGAGCCGGCTGAACCAGGGCACATCGGTTTGCAATCGCTCTCGCGATTGCTTGACCACAAACGCGGGGCCGCCCTGCGGTTCGACGCGCAGCACAACGTTCGAGACTCCGCCCGACAACATTTCGATGCGGCAATTCTCGTTCGAACCGAGCAGCCGTCGGCGCTGCAGGTATGCCGGAAGTTGTGTCGGGTCGAGCAGAATCATGGTTCGACTATCGCGCCTCTTACCGGTCAGATCAAGGCGGCGGCATCGGGTGGGAATCGCACCGCTACAGAGCCGCTCGACGTCAAAACGGGAACCGTTGTTGGGCGGGGCGCGTCCTAGAGGTGCGAGCAGGCATTTAAACCCGATCCCGCGGAGTTGGGTCGCTTTGCGGCCCGGTCGAAAGACGGTCAAAAACCGCGTGATTCGCAGCGAAAGCCGGGTCGCAGGCCGATTCTCGCCCGATCGGCCAAGTTTTTGTTGCTTCCTGCCGAAAGTGGGCGATAAAATCAATGGGCGATGATGTTTGCGGGCAAATGTCAACCGAAAGGATCCGTTCCATGATGCGCCGTTTGGTGGTGTCGCCGTTGGGCCGCGGCTTTGCTCTGGCCGTTGCCTTGGCGCTTGCATGCACAATGCAGTCCTCGGCTGATCCGCCGTCGGCTGACAAACCGGCGGACAAATCGTCACCGACCGACAAATCTTCCGCGGATGCCAAAGCGTCGAACGGCAAGGTCGACGGGGCGAGCGCCAGCTCGACGAAGACGCCGACGACCAAAAAGAAGGTCGCGTCGCGCCAAAAGAAAAGGAAGAAATGGTCGCCGACCGCGAGCAAGTTGACTCTCGATCCTTCCGCTCCCAAAGTCGGACTCTTTGACGGCCTCGCCGATGGGACGCTGAATGCGAAGGTCGTTCCGAATAATTCGTTGGGCGGGACCGTCTATATCGAGAATCCCTCTAGCAAGCCGGTGACGGTGGATCTGCCTGACTCGTTCGTCGCCGTACCCGTGCTGCGGCAGTTCGGCGGCGGTGGTGGTGGACGCGGTGGTGGGGGCGGCGGGGGAGGCGCGGGCGGTGCTGCTGGCGGAGCGCAAGCCGCCGGTGGAGGCTTCGGAGGTGGGGGCGGCGGGGGAGGACTTGGTGGCGGTGGAATTGGCGGTGGCGGGATGTTTTCGATTCCCCCCGAGCACACAGCCAAGCTTCCGTTCAATTCGGTTTGCCTCGAGCATGGCAAGACCGACCCCGATCCGACCATGAATTACAAGTTGATCCCGGTGTCGCAATATTCCGACAACCAGCAGCTCGGCGCTCTGCTCTCGCTGATCGGCAAGAATGCCATCGATCCACAGGTCGCTCAGGCAGCCGCCTGGAACCTGGCGAGCAACATGAGCTGGCAGGAATTGGCTGCGAAACAATCGACTGAGGTCGGCTTTACCGACTACCGGTATTTCACTCCACAAGCTCTGCAGCAGGCTCAGCAACTGGTCGTCGAAGCTCGAGGTTTGGCGAACGAGCGGGCCTGGAAAACGACCAAGCCAAAGTCCGACGAGCCCAAGACCGACTCGAAGAAGTCGGACGACCACGTGATTCAGGGCCGTTGACTCGGGCTAAAGCAGCCATTCAACGAAAAGGACTCGTCCGGCCGGACGAGTCCTTTTTCGTTCCAAGGGTTAGTCGACTCTCGAAGCCGAACCGTCAGAGACGGTTCAGGTCTGTCCGTCAGTCGAACCTCTGCCGAACGCGACCCTCCGGTCGAGCGTCTCAAACCTGCTTATCAATCTCAGAAGTTGAATTCGCAACCGACTGAGTAGCCCTGAACCATGATGCCGCTGCTGGCGAGGTTGAGATGGATATCATTCTGGCCAGCGTTCGAGATGTTGTAATCGATTTGTTCCTGCGGCCGCGAAATGTTGGTGGTGCCAAACAGGTTATAGGCGGCGTAAAGGCGGAATCGTTCGTGAATCGGAATCTTGATGTAAGCGTCGACGGCCCCGACCGGAGCAAACCGCGCGTCGATCAGATGATCGTGGGAATCGCCAACGGTCGGATCGGAGGAATTGACGTTCGATGCGAACTGGTTCACGCCGAATGTGACTCTTGGGTCGACCCCGACCGTGAACCACTGGGTGAGCAGTTCCACTCGGCAACCTACTGAAGGTCCGTAGATATTATTGATCGTCGATGACTCGATCGTCGTGGCGGTCACTGACGGGTTGGTTGCGGCCACGTTGAAATGCTCGTCGATCCCAAGGTAGCGGAACCCGACCATCGGCTTAACGACCAAACCGTAGTCGTTCGGTACGATTGCGTTGAAGTAGACGTTCGCCTCTGCCCCGAACACGAACGAGCTGAAATACTGATTAAAGCTTTGGCTGAACAGAGCGATTGTTTCAGACTGTTTCCCACCGATATCGACAGGGATTGCCGCAAACGATTCCGATTGGCCTGGGATGCCGGCAGGTAATCCTCCGGGATTCGGCGCGGAATTCGCCTTGCCCAAGATGAACCCACTGACTTCGAAGTTTCCGTAAGTCATCGGCAAAATAAACGTCGCCTGGAATCCGGAGTTCTCGAACAGCGATATGCCGGTGGTGTCATAAGCGCGGGCCTGGCCGACCTGGTTAAAATTCTGATCGAGAATGGGAAAGACGTCGGTCGGGTTCTTTTGCACCGAGCTGAAGTCATTGAAGATCGGCTGCAGCACACCGGGACCCGGGGTTTCACCGATTAAAACGGTTCTCGGCCGGGAGATGCCCCAGTTGATGTAGTCGAGGCGAATCTCGACGTTCCGCAAAACGCGGCCCAGAATGTCTTCCCAGGGCGTTTCGACGAAATCGTCTGACGCTTCCGCGCTTCCGCATCCGGGCATTCCGCTGTAGGCGGCTGACCCGGGGCATCCCGGCTGGCCAGCCGCGCTGTTGGGATCCTGCATCGAGTAGGCGGCCGGAGCGACCGACGACTGACCGTGGCCAGGAGGTCCGAACGCCGGCTGAGGATTAGTGCCGAATGGACTAAGCCCCTGGCTGACTAACGGGGCCCCCTGTCCCGGACCCGCCGGAGCGTAGGCTCCCGAGCCGGGGTATCCGTTGGAGGTGTACGCCTGCGAGCCCGGCGCGGGGCCAATGCCTTGGGCATAGAGCCCACCTGCGCTCAGGAGGCTCAAAGCCGTAGCCATGCCAAGTCCCAATCGTCCGACCATGCTCAAATTCCTGCAGCCGAGCTAACGTCCCGGACGTCCAAAGGCCCCCTCTGGCTGTGGGCGCGAGTGTATCGACAATGCCAACGGCACCAGTCGTAACAGGAGTATCGGCGATGCAGGTTATGCTACTTCAAGAAATGCAGTATGCAGGGGAATTTGTAGCGGCCGCAGCGGATTTAGGGGCGCGGCGCGGGTCCAAGCAGTCTGATAATTGTCAGGGACTGGCTTTAGGCTGGGAAGTCTGGGAAAGCGATCCGGCCGTTTACTTGGGCCGCTTCAGCTCGAGGGTCCGGATCTCTCCGTCTCTCTCGATCTCGAGCGGCTGCGATCCGGACTGCCCAAGCAGATCCAAGAACTGCTCCGGAGAGATCACGGCGCGGTTGCCGACTTTGCGAATGCGATCGTTGAGCCGCAGCCCGGCCCGCTCAGCGGACGACCCCGAGAGCACTCGACTGACAATCACGCATCCGGGCTCTGCATCATCGCTGTGGCAAAAAAGGCCGATGGGGTGAGCGGATCCCGGAAGATGCACGTGCAAAGTTCGCGACGAAGCCTCTCCGCGGTGAACGATGACGGCAGTGGTCTCTTCCGGCGCGCCGCAAACAGCCTCGCGAATTTCGGCGGCATCGTGAACGGACACGCCGTCAAATTTTAAGATCCGGTCACCCTCTCGGATTCCAGCGCCCTCTGCCGGAGAGGCAGGATCGACCTGAGTGATCTCGATCGCCCGGCGTCGCGCGAGCGGTTCGTCCCACGTAACACCCAAGCGCGGCGGAGGCAGCTCGCTGGGAACTTCCACAGCATCCCGCAAGGCGTTGTTCTCTTGAAACGAGGCCTGGCGGAAAGTGGCTAAACGGGTTGTTTGCGCCGCGGCGTAGACTGTGCGGAACAAGAGACGCGCGACCCGTTCAATCCCCTCCGTATTGAGTTTGTCGACGTTGTCGTAGGGCGTGTGATATTCCGGATGCTTCCCGGTAAAAACCATCAAATAGGGGACCTGCCGCGCGAAGAAGGGGTAATGATCGCTGTCGCGGCGGGAATCCCACGAAAAACTGAGCGAGACGCGGGGATCGCTATTGTTGGCCGCGATCAAGCCGCGAAGTCCGGCCGCCGTACGCCCGCCCAGGACTTCAGCGCGGTTCTCGCGCAGCCGACCGACCATGTCGATATTGAAGACCAGCTTCAGCCCATCGAGCGGCACCGTCGGAGACTGGCACCAATATTCGGAGCCCAATAGGCCTTGTTCTTCGGCGTCCCAGAAAACGAACAGAAGCGTCCGTTTGGGCGCCACGTTGAGTGAATTGAAAGCGCCAATCAGCTCCAACAGGGCGGAGGTGCCGCTCGCGTTATCGTCGGCGCCCCTGTGGATGTAGCCAAAGGGCCCATGGCTGTTGCGGGCGCTGCCATAGCCGACGTGGTCGTAATGGGCGCCAACGATCAAGTATTCCTTCGCGAGCGCCGCGTCGGAACCGGGGAGCCGGCACAAAATATTGCGGCTGGCGGACTGAAATGGTTGATAAAAGTCGCCGTCCGATCCGGCCGGCCGGACTTTGAGCTTTCGCAGTTGGGCGACGATGTAAGCGCCGGCGGCTTGCCCTCCTCGGGTTCCGGTTTCGCGTCCCTCTAATGCGTCGCTCGCCAGGAACTCGCAGTGGCGACGCAATTGCTGGCGGGTGATCGTAGCGACGGCGGACGTATAACTGCCGCCGAAGAGAGGCGCATACCAAGTCCCCAGGCACCCGCCCAAGAACAGCAGGACCACAATCGGTGCATTGCGAATTCTGCGGGCCGAGAGCCGGATCGTCACGGCTTGTGTCTCGCGGAGGACTGCCGATAGGCGGGAAACTCGACCAGCACCTTGAGGGCTCCGTCCTTGCGATCGCGAAATGTCTCGAAGGCCGTCTGAATCTGGGATAAGGGATAGCGGTGGGTGATGATCTTCGAAACGTCAATCCGCCCTTCCCCGATCCAGCGCATGGCAAGCGGAAAATCGCGCTGTGCATCGGGACCGACGCTCGTGTAAAGCGAGATGTTCTTGAAGAACAAGTCTCGGAACCGCACTCGGTCGAGATATTCGGGAGGCACGCCGAAGAAGAGGATCCGTCCGTGCGGCTGGCACAGATCGATGCAGAGGTTGAGGGCCTGGTCCTGGTGACCGACGCACTCGATGACGATCTCGGCCATGTGGCCGCCCGTAATGCGCTTAACGGCGGCGACGGGATCTTCCTTGGCATTGCAAACGGTGGCCGTGGCTCCCATCCCCGGGCTGGTTCGCAAGCGCGACTCGAGCAAGTCGATGGCAATGATCTCACGGGCGCCGAGATTCCGTAACGCGGCGCACATTAATTGGCCCATCGGCCCCTGGCCGACGACCGCTACGTCTCGATCCATAACCGAGGGGAGTTTCTTCAGCGCGTAGATCGCCGTGCCCAGTGGCTGCGCCATGAGCGCGCACTCATCGGAAGCGCGAGAGTCCAAAGGGATCGCTCGATCCTCATGGATGGCATAGCGCTCAAAGAAGCCAAGTTGGTTGTGCGGGACGCAGAGCACTCGATCGCCGGATTGAAACCGCGTCCCGTCTGTTGCCGTCACCGTCCCGATCATCTCGTGCAGCGAGTGACCGATTTCGGGGTTCGGCTGCTCCTGGTTGCGCAGGAAAAAGGGGAGATCGGAGCCACAAAGACAGGTCAGCTCTGGCTGAAAGATGATTTGCCGCCGGCCATCCGATTGGGGCTTAAGTGCCGGCTCCGGCGACTCGACGAGCTCGATGCGGGACGGTCCCGTAATGTGTGCGGCAAACAAACCAGCAGACTCCGTAGTGACAAGTCGGGTGCGGGCGATTGATTGAACGCTTCCATAATCTGATGACCGGCGTTGATTCTGGCAACCACGCGACGAATTCGGGGCGAGACGAGGCGCTGACCAGACACAAAGACTCAACAAAAAAACCCCGGAACGATGCCTCGTTCCGGGGCCATTTCGCTCCGCGGGAGCGTTTATCGAAATCGCCGTCGACCTGATGCCGACGCCGTTTTTCCAAGCTGGGCTCGGCTTTTCTGCTTGCCGCGAACTTGTTTGGCAAGTCGCGTGCCGAACGTGAAAATCTCGAAGAGGGCCGACTGATAGTCGGTTTAACGGTGGAAATCCGTCAAACGGCGAACAGATCGAACGCTCAGCGCGTGACCGTCCGACTGCCTCACTAATCAATTCGACGGCGGCTCGCGTCGCTTTGAGCACATTCCCTTGATTGGAATCAAGGGGTCGTCGCGGGTTTCCGCAGCAGATACCAGTGGCTCAGGCGCTTGGCCAGCGGAATGCGATAGCGGCCGTTTTCGTAGATCACGTCCGGAACCGCGAGGCCTCGCCCGGTCGAGGTCATCGCGACGACTTCCAAACCGGCCGGAGCCTGCACGGTTACCTCACCTTGCACCGGTTCGCTGAAGACGGAGTAGTCCTGATTCCAGCCGGCCCCAGGTTGCCGCTTGGGCTTCAGAACCCGAGCGACCGTGGTGATCAGGATCTGGTTTGAGGAGCGGATCGGCCGCTCGTCCATGGCGCTGACTGAAACGGCCGCGTGCCGCGCGTTGACCAGGATCGTGACGTCCGACAAATGGATCGCTCGATCAAGCAGAGCCCCTTGCGCGGCCTGTGTCTTCGGCGTATCGATCGTTTGTGTTCCGGCCTCCCAGTCGCGGGAAAGCTCCCCGGTGTCGGACGTGACCGAGTGGGCGTCGGCCGGCAGATAGCTATCGGTGGCATTGTGAATCACCACGGCGCCTTGCGGTGCGTCTTTGGGCTTAAGCCAGGGAAGCTGCGGGACGGGGGGAATGCCCAGGGCGAAGTGACTTTGTTCGATCAGGGTGCGGGCCGCCACGCAGGTGTCCGGACGTAGGCCCGTATTAAAGAGCTGCTCGGGCGAGAGCGCGAACGTGTAGTGCTTGCGGGCTTCGGACACATGCCCATTGCGATAGACCATTGCGGCCGCCGGCATCATCGCCATCATGGCCGGATCGTTGAGCGTGTCCCAGACGCTGGTCAGGCCGATCTGGTCGGCGAGCGCCTGCTGCGAGTATCCGTACATCATGAGCGCGTCCCAGCCTTGCAGGGCCGCGATGGAAGCCACATACAGCGGAGCGGCAAAGCGATCAACCGTCGGCTGCTGGCGACGTTCCATGTTCCACTCCGAAACCGTGAGCGGAAAGCCTTCGACCCGATGAAGTCCGATCCACGAGGCGATGTTCGGCTTGTAGCGGGGATCGTCATCAAGCAGACCGGGCTTGCCATACTCGTGCGTGTCGATTACGTCCCCCGTGGTGAGTGAAGAAATCGACGCAACCGGATTGTCGCCCCACATCTGGCCCGTGGCGATGAGAGCCTTCGATCCGGTGCCTCGGATGGTCTCGATCATGCCCAGGTCAAAGTCATGCTCCTGGTCATTCAGAAATATCTGAGCCGGGCCGGGACTCCAGGGCGACTTGAGCTGGCGCTCGTCGAAGCCCGTCCGTTCGGCGAAGGCCCGCGTTCGATCATTAAATAGACGAGTCAGCGCGACGTTGTTCTGGTCGGTCATCGCGCGCACGCCGTAATGGTGTGTGATGTCGTTCTCGTTGGTGACGAGGACGAACGCGATGGTCGGGTCATCCTTGTAGGCCAGCCCCGTGTAGTGATTGACGTGGGACAGGTATTTGTTCTCGAACTCGGCCATCAGCTTCTGCAAGCCCGGATCGTACTGACAGAAGCCTTTCGCTTCGTGCGCGTTCTGATTGCGGCTGATGTCGCCGTACGTCACGATCTCGCCCAGCTCGGTCGATCGATCGCCCGGGCGAAACTCCCGGTAAGAGTGCAGGTCGAGCCAGACGTAAATCCCGTTTTCCCGGAGGCACTTGATCCAATAGTCGACGCGATCCATACCGACAGGATCGAGCTGACGCGAATTGTCGGCGTGCTTGTCGATCACGGTCGGGCTCACCCAGCGGGTTGAATCGTGATGGTGCAGGCGCACGAGGTTGAAGCCCAGCATGGCCAGTCGCCGCGCATGCAGGGCGATCTGTTGGTTCGGAGAGAAAAGGGCGTAGGCCATCATGTTGACGCCCCAGAACCGGGCGGGCGTCCCGTCCTCAAATTGCAACCGGCCTCCGACTGACCGCAAGAATCCGTGCGTGCCGGGACGATGGTTGAGCGTGCTCAGGTCAACGGGAACGTGCGGCGACGGAAACGCGTTCCGCAGCCAGCGGGCCGTGTCGACCGGACCGTACTCTTCTTCTTCCGACGGCTTTCGGCGGGCGCCAGCAGGAAAGGTGACCGTCAACCGAATCTTTTCGGTTCCAGACGAAGTGGCCGGCGTGAGCAGAAACGCCCGAATGCGGTTCTTGTTTCCATTCTCGAAAAAGACCTTCCGAACGCCGGGTGAGAAGACCACCTTGACTTCCTGGTCGGCAGAAGCGGCCCCGTCGAGTTTGCCGGTCGCCTCGGGAGGCAATCGCCAGACAAAGCCCTCTTGATTGGGCAGCAGCTCGGGCACCGACGGAGTCCTGCCGACGAAGAGCCGCGATTGGAAGTTCATGTCGAATTCCATCCCGCCCCCCATCACGTCAGGGCGGGTCGCGCTATGCCGCATCACGCCCTCGTAGGTCAGGGCGTTCGGCGGACCGATTTGGATGCTTCCGCCGAACTCGGCCGCCAGGCCCGGAACGCGGATCGTGAAGGGAGCCGCTTCGTTGCGCAGCTCACCCATCTCCGATGAGGAGTTGGCCCACTTCCACTTTTCTTCCCAGAAGGGAAGATACATGTTGAGCAGAGCGACGCCGTGATAATTGAGCGCGAACGTGCCGTCTTCAGTCAGCTCGAACTGAAACGGGCCGGGCGCGGTCGTGGAAGGTTGATCTTCGCCGAGCGCATTTGCTGGCCCGAATGGCGACGGTGTCCCGCCCGGCGGAATCGAAATTGCTGCGGCTAAAGTGACGAAGGCAGCGAGGCCGATCACGATCTTGCGGTCCGTTCGCACGCGACTCTCCGTACGTCTTGGTGACTTGCTCTTGAGGCGACCCGGCCCGCGTCGCAGTCGAGTATAGCTGCCCTTCGGACGTCGGGCCAATTGGGAGAGCGCCGCGTCCGGGTCCCCGGTTGGTCTGCGGTTTGCAGGAGTGAGGGCGACCAGGCGGCCTTGCGGGACCTCGCATTCTGCAGGACCCATGCCGGTTAAAACGCTTTTCTATTTTGGGGTGTCGGGCTAAAATGCCGCGCCTTGAAGGGCAATTCCTTCGAGGACTAGTCCGCGCCGGGTTGCCGGAAAATCGTCAGCAAGCGAGTAGAGTCAGCCACCGAACGCGAGTCGGTCGGCGTCCTGCTTACGGGGGAGTGCTCCGATGCGAGTTGCCGTCACGAGAAAGTCCCTGTCGTTTGCGGCCCTGGCTTTGGCGGCTGCAATCCCCATTTTGCAGTCGAACGTCGCCCGTGCGGCGGATCAGAGCGCCGCCCCGTCGGTTACCGTCGTCGTTGCGGGGGCGGACGAGATTCTCGCCGACGTGAAATATCTGCTGATGCTCACCGATACGAACGAGCAGAAGCAATGGAAGGTCCTCAAGGACTACCTCGAGGTCTTTTTGATCGGCGTCGACCCGAAACTGCCGACTCGCGTGGACATGGTCTTTGATGAGAAAGCCAACCGCACGGTTTGGACAATTCCGGTCTCCAATTTCGACCAATTCCGCAAGAATAACATCGCCGCGATTTTGACACCGCGGATTAAGAACATCGGGGGCGGTTGGTGGAAGCTGGGTAGCGGAAAGCCAGCCGACTTCAACGGCTACATGCTTTACGCCCCGCCGTATGCCCTCATTGGCGAGACGCAAGACGACATCAAGCGCGTTCCGGCCGATCCGCGTCCGTCGGCGGCGCCGTTCTTGGCACGCCACTTCGCGCTGGCCGTCGACGTCCAAAACAAGCTGACCGACTCGGCCGCGATGGCCAAGCGGCACGACCTGTTTAAGACTACTCGCAAGCAGACTTTGTCTGCCCTCAAAAAAGAGACGGGCGAAACACCCGCTGATTTCGATCTGCGCAAGAAAGCGACCGAAATCGAGATGGACGAGCTGGAATGGTTCTTTACCGAGTCTGAGCACGCACTGGTGGGAGTCACGATCGACACCAAGAAGGAGTTGGGCCGGACCGACATCGAATTGACCCCGATCGCGAACACCGCGCTGGCGAAAAACGTGGCTGAGCTGTGCACCAAGCCCAGCCTGTTTGCGAACGTCGAGAGAAGCAAGCAACCGACGCTGGCGTTCTCGGTCAATCACCCGCTCGGGGACGTCCGCAAAAAGTCCGCCGTTGCCATGTCGTCGCTCATTCGCGACCGTCTCAAGGCGCGGGTCGACAGCGACGAGAAGCGGACGGCCGAGCAAAAAGGCGCGGCCAAGCAGATGATCGACAAGGCCTATGCGATGGTCGAGAGCGGGATCAACGCGGGCAACGCCGACGGCTTTATCGACGTGCATCCGGGCGCGTCGGGCAAGAATATCTTCCTGGCGGGAACGCGGACGGCGGACGGAACAAAGCTCGACGAAATCATCAACATGATGCCCAAGGCGTACGAAGGGGCGACCGTCAAACTGAACGTTGCGGAAGAGTCGGGCGTCAAAATTCACTCGATCGAATTCGCAAAGGGCAAGCACCCGTATTGGAGCGACTTCATCGGCGCCGATCTACTTTACGTCGGCTCGTCGAAAGACACGCTCTGGGCGGCGGCCGGCGAGGGCTCGCTCGACACGCTCAAGACGGCCATTAAGAAGACAAAGCAGCCCGCTGCGGCCGGCAGCGAAAAGGCGCCCTGGCTCGAGCTGATCGTGCGGCTCAAGCCATGGATCGACGAATCGCTGTCGCAGCCTCCGAAAAAGAAGGGCGCGGACCACTACCCGAAACTGATCCAAGCCGCCCTGCAATCGGGGGACGATCAGCTCTCGGTGCGGATGACCCGCGAAGGAAACAAGATCGTCGGCGTGGCGGAGATCCAGAAGGGAATACTGCGTGCGGCGGGCAAGATCGCTTCGGACTTCTCGCGAGAAAACCTCGACGAAAGCACGCAGAAAACCACCGGCTCGAAACGCGCCCAGCGGTAGCGCAACTCGCAGTGTGGGCCAGGCGAGCCGCCAGCATAAGCTGGCGGGTGTTTCGATTTTATTCAGCGCTCGAGTGCGAATTCGGGAACAATAAGCACCATCGGGCTGACGCCCGACGCTTGCCGGGACTAACCAGCGAGCGTGTGCATCGAGCGCCGGTCGGAGGTGGGGACTTTCGCCGGCACATCGGAGCCCAGTCGCGAATTCAGCCAGTGCACGAACCGCAAGAGTTGAGCGCGGGGTCCCTGAGGCGCGAAGTGCGTGTAGCGGAAGCGGGACGTCGCTCCTGTTTGCCAGCCGCCGGCCGTGGCAGCCGCGGCAGGTTCAAACAGATAATATTCGTCGCCGCGCCGGAATCCATCTCGGAGCATGCGGCCCAGCAACACTGCGGTTGAGAACTTTTTGTGCTCAGGGAGGGCACGGATTCGTTGCGTTTCGAGCCGGCCGTCGCAGCGATAATTGTAAGCCCATGCAATCGGACGCCCATCGAGACGCAGGACATTGAAGTCGACGCCCGCTACGCACGTCGCCGCTTCGTGAATCTCGCGCGGCAGTGGCTCGTGGCCGACTTTGAGCTGGCGACGGCCATAACTCGCCCGCCGCTTGCCCCGCCGGTCCTCACGACGACGTTCCAGCTCGTCGAACAGGTCCCATCGCGGGTTGTCGTCCTCGAGAGGCGATCCCTCGGGGCGATAGCGGACGTATTCGACCCGCCCCAAGGACTCAAGCGCGAGTTCGCTGTGGCGGTAATCGTCGCGAAGTTGCTGGGGACGCGAGTTCCAATAGTGGACCCAGTCGCCGCGACAATCGATGAGCGGGCGGTGTTCCTCGACGCGAGTGAGCGCGCCGAAACGCGATTGCCACAGCTCGGCGAGGGCCGGCCCGCGCTCGAATCGCTGGACGTCGGCATATCGCAGCTCGAACAGGTCCCAATCGATGGGCGTTGCCGCCACGTGCGCCAGCACCGCCTCAAGAGTGGCAGCCGGATTGGGACCGATCGGCTCATAGAAGAAGCCGCGCTCGTCGGGCGAATCGGTCAGGACGCGGAGACGGCCGATTCTGGACGGCACTCGTTTGATGACCAGCGGCACGATGCCGATTGGACGTCCAGCCGCCGCAACGACAAGCAGGCGAATGCGGTCGTTACCGCCGCGACGTCGCATCGACGTCTCGAACCAGTCGACCGATTGGAAGAAGGAAGCTCGCGGCGTCTTCCACCAAAGCTCCCGCCACAGTTCTCGAATTTCTGCGATGCCAGCCGCGTCGTTATATTCCGAGACAGTGATCATGCCGACTGTGGAAGCAAGCGGCATGCCTGGAATGGGTCCTCGTTTTGCCTGCGTCTGTATTACGATCCGAATGTCATTGCGTAACAGGCGTCGGCAGCGACACTTATTGCCCGGCACCGACCGACCGCCAATTGACGAATTGGCCCCGGCTTGCGGCTCCTCAAACTTCATTTCGTGTCGCCGTTCGGCAACAGCGATGCGTTCGAGCAACGCAACGGTGCAGACCAAACCTCGACACCATCAGTCGAGGGCCTTGTTCGTCCCGTGTCGGGGCGCGAACCAGGGATAGATCGCCGGCAGCACGAGCGAGGTTAAGAGCGTGGAAGTAATCAGCCCCCCGATCACCACTGAGGCGAGCGGCCGCTGCATCTCCGCTCCGTCCCCCGTCGAAAGGGCCATCGGCAAAAACCCGAGACTGGCCACGAGTGCGGTCATCAGAATGGGGCGCAAACGCGCGAGAGCTGTCTCTCGACTGGCAGTTGGCAGGTCAGCTCCCATTTGGCGAGCCCGCTCGGCCGCGGTCACCCAAACGAGTCCGTTGAGCACCGAAACTCCAAACAGCGCGATAAACCCGACCCCGGCTGAGATACTGAACGACAAGCCGCGCACGGCAAGGGCAAAGACGCCTCCCGACGCAGCAAGCGGCACCGCCAGAAAAATCAGCACGGCCAGCCGCATCGAGCCGAAGGTCGTGTGAAGCAGCAACATGATGACGATCAGCACAATCGGCGTGATCAGGGCCAGTCTTTGAACGGCCGATTGCAGGTTTTGGAAGGTTCCGCCCCAGCGAATTTCGTAATGTGGAGGAAGAGTGACGGAGCGTTTGATGGTCCGCTGCGCCTCCGCGACAAAGCTGCCGACATCCCGACCGCGAACCATCGACGAGACGTAGGCGCGGCGGTGGCCCGCCTCATGTTCGACCAGATCGGGCGTCTCCTCGTAACTCACGTCGGCCAGCTGCTTGAGCGGGACCGGCTTGCCCGCGGACTGCGCGACGGGTAGCTGCTCGAGCATCGAGGGACTTGTGCGCCAGGCCTCGGGAATGCGGACCCGAATGGGGAACCGCGCACGCCCCTGTGGATCGAACATCTGACCCACGTCCCGGCCGCCGAGCGCGGAAACGACATCCATGACCCGCGCGGCATCAATGCCGTAACGTGCCAGGGCTTCACGGTTGGGTTCGATGCGCAAGGTGGAGAGATTGGCCTGAAAACTCGACTTCACGTCGGCCGACCCGCGAATTCGGCGCAAAATGGCCTCGATCTCTTTGCCCTTCTGGTTAAGCACATTGAGATCATCGCCGTAGATAAAGACGGCGACATCGGCCTTGACGCCGGCCACGAGTTCGTTGACTCGCATCTCGATCGGCTGCGTCTCTTCGAAGACGACGCCGACGAACTTGGACTTCAGCCGCGTCGCCATTTCCTCGGAGAGATCGCCGATGGCTTTGGCTTCGGGCCAGTCGCTTTTTGGTTTGAGCATGATCCAGATATCGGTTTCGTTCACGCCCATCATGTCGTTAGCGATTTCGGGGCGCCCGGTCTTGCAGAACACTGTGCGCACCTCGGGAAAGGCCATCAGCTCTTTTTCGATTCCGGCCGTCATTGCGTACGAATCTTCCAGTGTCGCGGTCGGCAACCGGTAAGCCTCGATCAAGAGGTCCCCCTCTGCCAGTTTCGGCATGAAGTCCCCACCCAGATTGAGCGCGACGGGAATACTGACGGCAAAGATCGCAACCGCCAGGCCGGCCGTCACAACGGGCCGAGTCAACGCAAGCTTTAGAATCGGCTCGTAAACGCGCCGCACCTGCTCGATCAGCCAGACGTTGCCTTCCTTGATCGTCTTGGGCAGCATCAGCGTGGCGACTGCCGGCATAAAAGTGAGTGACAAGATCAAGGATCCGGCGAGGGCGAACAGCACCGTGAGCGCCATCGGCCTGAAGAGTTTGCCCTCGGTCCCGCTGAGCGCGAGCACCGGCAGATAGACGACGCCGATGATCAATTCGCCGAACATCGTCGGCTTGCGGACTTCGACGGCCGCGTCGCGAATGATCTCGAGCCGCGTTCGTCCGTCGGGTGGATGCGACAGGCGGCGGACGCAGTTTTCGACCATGATCACCGAGCTGTCGACGATCAGCCCGAAGTCGATCGCACCCAGACTCATCAAGCTGGCCGTGACCGCCGTCGCGGACATGAGGTTGGTCGCGAACAACATCGAGAGTGGGATTGCCAGCGCAACCAACACTCCCGCGCGGAAGCTGCCGAGCGTCAACAGCAGCACGGCGATCACGAACAGGCCTCCTTCCCCCAGGTTCGTGAGCACGGTCGTCAGCGTGCGGCGGATGAGCGATGCCCGGTCATAAAGAACTTCGACGCTTACGCCTTCCGGCAGCGTGGCCCGGATTTCGTCGAGCCGCTCCTTGGACCGATTGACGACCTGGCGCGAATTCTCGCCGTAGCTCATCATCACCATGCCGATGACCGCTTCTCCGCGGCCGTCGCGCGTGGCCGCCCCCTGCCGTGTGAGCGGAGCCACCGTGACAGTGGCAACGTCGCGGAGCAAGAGGGGGGTCCCGTCTGCCATTCGACGCACGACGATCGATTCAAGGTCCGGGATGTCGCGTAACAGGGCCAGGCCGCGGATCAGTCGCTGTTCGCCGTTGTGCACGACGTAGCCGCCGCCCGCCGTTTCGTTATTTCCCTGAATGGAGCGGTACACGTCCTCGAAACTCAACTTCTCGCTGGCCAGGCGGTCGGGATCGGGGCGGACCTCGTAGGACTTGTAGAAGCCGCCGTGGGCGTTGATCTCGGTCACGCCGCGCACTTCCCGCAGCCGGGGTGCGATGTCCCATTCGAGCAGCGTACGAAGGTCCATCGGGGACCAGCCACGTCCACGCACCTCGAACTGAAGAATCTCGCCCAAGGCCGTGGCCATGGGACCCAACTCGGGGGTGGCCGCTCCCGGTGGAATCTTGGCGATGGCGTTGGGCAGACGCTGCGAAACCAGTTGCCGCGCCCACTGAATGTCGGTCCCTTCTTCAAAGACGACGGTGACGACCGAGAGCCCGAATTTGGAGACGCTGCGAATCTGCTCGACTCGCGGCAGGCCACTCATCGTCGTTTCGATCGGAAAGGAGACGTATTTCTCCACCTCGACCGGCGAGAACGCGCCGGCGTCGGACAACACCTGCACCTGAATGTTGGTCATGTCGGGCACAGCATCGATCGGCAGATTGACGGCCGAATAGACCCCGCCGACCGCCACCAAGAGCGTGATGACGATTACCAGCGTCCGGTTTTCGATCGAGACTTCGATCAGGCGGGAAAGCATTCTCCGACCCTTTTGGCGATGGCGGTCACAAATACTCGCGCGGACAAACCCGAGCGCTACTCCTTCTTGATCGACGGCAAAAGCAGCTCAGCCTTGAGCATGGCGGCACCGCGGACGACGACGGGTGCTCCCGGCGCGAGCCCGCTGACAATCTCGACCTGCTCGTCGGTCTGGAGGCCGGTGGTGACGTCGACGCGTCGAAAGGTCGCGGGTTCCTCACGGACGAAGACGAATTTTGCTCCTTCGTGGCTGACAACCGCGTCGGCGGGGACCGAAAGGACCTTTTTGGGCGCGCCGAACGGGAGCGAGACGCGGACAAACAGACCCGGACGCAGAAGTCCTTCCGCGTTAGCGATCTCGGCGACCAACGGAACCGAGTTGGTCTCCGCGGCCACCTGCCGGCCCACATAACGGATCCGCGCCTCGATCTTCCGCCCGGCGAGCGCCGGGACCTCGACAGTCACCTCCTGCCCCGGCGCGAGTCCGAGGGCTCGCCAATCCTGCTCGCGAACGTCGGCGGCGACCCACAGGATGTGCGCGTCGGCCAGGACGAAAATCGCGTCGGAGGTCTTGACCCGCGCGGATTGCGCGACATTCCGCGCCTCGATTGTGCCCGCAAACGGCGCGCGAATCTCAACGCGCGACAGCACGTCGCCTTTGGTCTCCTCTTCGGAGACTGCATCGTGCGAATAGCCTAACAGAGCATTGCGCTGCTCTCGGGCGATGTTCAAGCGCCTTAGGGTATCTCCAACTTCGATCTCGGCGACGCGCAACTCCCGTGCCGCGTCGAAGGTCGACTGCTCGCAGGCCGCCTGCAGAGCCGCTTCAGTGCTCTGGCGATCGGCCCTGCGCTCCATCAAGGTCGCCTCGGGCAGGACGCCCTGCCCCGCTTTTTCCGACTTCTTCGACAGCTCCTCGGCCAGCAGGTACCGCGCGTAGGCCGACATGAGAGTTGCGCGGCCTTTGCCGAGGTTCTTGCCGCGAAACCGCTTTTCGAGATCAGTGATCGGAACGCGGCTCTTCAGGCCGTCGATCAGCGCGGCGAGGTTTGCCGAAATCTCGCGCTGCCAATCGAGTTTTTTGACCGCCAACTCCCAATTCTCTTCGCCGTGATGGACGTCAGTCCTCGCCACCGCAACGTCGGGGCTGCTCACGACGCCGAGCACCTGACCCTTGCTGACATGATCGCCGGGAGTGACGCGAACCTGGATCAAGATGCCATCCGCGGCAGCCCGAATCTCGACGTGGCGCGTTTCGTCGTAGCGGATGCGTCCTGGAACGACATGGAACATCTGCAGCGGATGCACGCCGGCCGGTTCGACTTTCAGCTCGAGCGACGCGAGCTTTTGTTCGTCAAGCGCGACAATTCCGTTCTTCGCCTGCTCCTCGTCGCCCTTTTTCTCGGAAGCTTCAGAGGCGCCCGACGGCTGCCACAGATGCGGCACTGTCATGGCCGCCGTCAACAGCACCAGCACGGCGGCAACCGCGATTGCAATCTTGACTTTCATCACCGAGGGACCTCTGACTTGGGTGTTGCCGGCTATCGGACTTTTGTTTCGCTGCAGAGCGGGAAGCAGTCGAAAACCGAGAACGGCTTGGGTCGCAGACACCAATCCGAAACGCACGCGGTCGAGCGACACGCACGCAGCGCAGCTTCGCCGTTAGTTCGGCGCAGGCGCTCTCAGCACTGAGCGACGCAGAAGAGTGCGCGCAGTGACACCTTGGGAAAATAAGTCTCAAGGAAGTGGAGGCCGGCGACACCCAGAGGGTCCCATCGCGGGTGGCGCTCGCAACCGGCCGCCAGCAGTATTGGCGGCGGGGCGCCGGCGTGCACATCGACGTCCGCCTGGCTGACTGTGGCCGATTGCGCGACGTCAAAGGGCATCTCGAGGGTCGACGCGCGCTCCTCGGCAGGAGTGTTGTCGTGCTGACACGGGCAGTTCACGATGTGCCAGGGCAGCGTCCAATGGATGTGCCAGCTATGGTCGTCGTCGCCCGGCTGATGGAAGTGCTCGACATGCCAGGCGAGCGCATCTTCCGAGTGAATGTGACTGGCCAATATCTCGTGGGTGTGGATCCAGGGCACCGGGCCCCGCCCGAAGACGACCGCCAGCGCGGCGCAGACCATCCAGGCGCGTCGACGGCGTTCCTGGTCTCTTGATCTGCGGCTTTGGGTCACTAATGCGCACTTTGCAATGAGCGTCGATCGGAAGGCAACGATTACCCAGCACCCAAATTCTATCATATCAGCCCTGGCCGCGCTTCGTGCACTTCCCGCATTGCTGAGAAAACTGCCTCCAAGGTCTCGGTGGGTGGGGCAATAATGAGGGCGCTCTGGTGCGAGGAGGGCGCGCCGCCAACTTCCAGGGGCGACGTGCGAACCGTGCGGACACCCTTCGGAAAGTCGCCCGAGGCGATCGGGATTTGGCCCGCAACCGGGGCCGAGCCGGCGGGCTGTCGGAAATGCAACCAATCTCCACGCTCGCCCGGACCGAGCAGCCGTCTCAAGCCGAGTGCCACGCGGCCCATGGTGAGACGGGCATTGATGTCCTGCAGCGGCCGCCAGCGAATCTCCCCATCCGCCGCGCGATACTGCATCACGTCGATGCCCAGCGGCCCGAAATAGCCCCGCTCCTGAATTCGCTGCGCCGCACGTTCGACCAACTCCAGGATGCTTGGAGGCAGCAAGTTGGAAGGAGGACTCTCAGCCTCCCCGAACAGGCGACTGCCCCGATAGGTGCCCTGAGCGTCCGTCAACAGCCCGGTTATGCCTTCCAATACAGGCGACCCGGTCCGCGGAACGGAAAACTGACAGCCGAATTCCGCCAGTGACTCGACCCACGGCTCAAAAAAGAGTGGCTCGCCGCGCTGCAGGCGGTGCCGGGCCCATTGAACGTCCTGCGGACGGGGCGGCGAGCACCGGGTCAAAATCCGCTCGCGCGCAGACATGCCAAAGTTGGCCTTGATGACCCAGCCATTCGTCAGCTTGGCAGCCTCGGCCAGGGTGGAATCGAGCTCGGCCAGCGTGCGGATCGCCCGCGCTTCCGGCAAACCGACGGTCCATTCTGCTTCCAACCCGCTGGAAAATTCGCGCGAATTGACTGCTGCGACGGCCGCCAACTGCGGAGCGTTAAAGTCGCAGCCGAGTTGGGCCGCCCAGTCCACGACGGATTTGCACCATCCCCACGGAACTAGCGCGGCGCCGGCAGGAATTTCGTCACTTCGACTGACGAACCGCACACCTGGCAGACCGATTGCCTCGAGGTGTTGTGAGTAGCCTGCGTCCGGTAGCGCGGAGGCCCAAACACAGTCCCCGCGCTGGGCCAACGGCACGAGGCAAAAGGCCATTTCGACATTGAGCCGGCGAATTTGCGCAGGCAATACGCGCGGCAAGGTCGACCCGAGATGATGTTCAAAATCGTAATTGCCAAAAAATAAATTCATGTTCGTTACGCGTCGACGTCGTCGCTGCTCGCTCTCTGCACTGCCATTCTCGCGCGCGAACTTTGCCGGACCGCCATGCCGACGTCGGCTCGGCGCGACATTGCGATGGGACAGGCGCTGCAAACGGAACGGCCGTCAAGGTCTTCGGAACGCGTTCGCGCCTTAGATCCCGAATCAGCGTTATGTCCGCTCTTGGAGGTTCTCACCCAGCGCGTGCATCGACCTAAACCGTGGATGCCAGCCGTATACCGTGTCGATTCTGACATGCGTATGCATTCCATCACAGGAAGTGGCGATAAGGGCGGCTCCCGAGTTAAGGCTTGAATCGCTTTTCGGGAGCGGCCAGTGTTCGAAGCAGGTCGGACAAAAACGTGCTGACAGTGGTCTTGAGCATGCGATCCACCCTTGCTGGTTCAGCGACACTTCGCGCGGGTCGGGGCCTTCGACGCGCATGGTTCGCAGGGCTCTGCGCCGCGGTGGCTGTCGGCGGCGGCTGCGCGGCAGACCGTCTGGGCGGGCAGTGGTCCGTCTCTGATTCGCCCGTCGCTCCGATTGCCGAAACGCAACCGGCCCAAATTCAGATTCCGCGTCGCACACTCCGCGATGTCCAACCAACAAACTTTGAGCCGAGCCCCCTCGAGCTTCGGCCGGCTCCTTCGGGCGCGGCCACGGCCGACGTGTTGATCCCGGGCAATCAGGCTTGGGGCGACACGGGGATCGACGTCGCCGCCCGGGAACCGCTCACGATTCGGGCCGACGGAACGATCTCGATCGGCCGATCGGCAAAGGGAAGGTATGACGACCCGGCGAAGGTCGGCCCCGAAGGCACGTTCTTGTACGGCGACACTGTTTCCAAGCGCGATTTTCCGCTGGCCAGCGCCGGCGCGGGACCGGCTCCCTGCTTCTGCCTGATCGGCCGCATCGGCGATTCGGAGCCGTTTTTCATCGGTCGCGGGCGGAGCTGGAAGCCGCGCGCAACCGGCCGCCTGTACGTGGGAATCAACGACTTCGACGTGTCGGACAACAAGGGCGCGTTCGTTGTCCACATCGAGAAAACGCCGGCCGTCGAGCCAATCTCGTACGAGGACCTGGTCCCGATCGACGTGTCGCCTGGAGCGCCCGCGGCCGGCTGCCAGGTGGTGGTGTTCTACATCGACGGTCTGCGGCCCGACGTCGTGAAAGAAATGGCCGCGATGGGGCATCTGCCCAACATCAATCGGCTGTTTATCGAGAACGGCGCGTGGTTGAGCAACGCCTTCACCGGGTTTCCCTCTGACACGATTACCTCGAACGGCACGATGTGGACAGGCTGCTTTTCGGACCGGCACGGGCTGAAAGGCCAGGTCTCTTTCAGCCGTCGCACATTGGAATCCAGATCGTACCTCGATCTCCTCGGTCCGTCGCGCAGTGCCCGCCAACTGGCCCCCGAAGGCCTCGACCGAATTCTGAACGAAGCCGGTCGCGCAGGCGTGCAGACGATCGACGGCAACGAAGCCGCTCGACGCTGGGAGGCGCGCAGGACGAGCGGCGTTCCGCCGATCTACGAGCACCTGCGGCAAAACGGCAGCGACTGGTCAACCGGCGCGTTGCCGGTCATGACCGACTTTCCGCCGGTCCCCTGGTCGCGCAGCCTCACGAAATACGTTCCCTATCTGCGGTACGATCAATCTTGGCGTTACATCGATCAGGCCAACACCGACTACGCGCGAAACTTCCTCTTCGAGCGCAAATCGCCGGTGACCATCATCTGGCTGCCGGAAACCGACTCGGTCAGTCACCACGATTTCAGTCGCGGCCAGTTCGGCACCACCCGTCGCATCATCGCTCGCGCCGACGTGCTGATCGGGCAGATGGTGGAAGAAATCGAGGGTCGCGGACAGCTCGACCGCACGTATTTCATTCTGTGCAGCGATCACGGTCACCACGGCGGCCGCACGATGCACTTGGCGCATTTCGACATTGTGAACGAATTCTTCTACAAACCGCGCGAAGTGAGCGCGGACGGCGCATGGGTAGGCGGCGGATTGGGGCTTTCGGTCCGGCAGCACCGCTTCTGGAATAGACATCCGGAAGACAAATCGACGAACTTCGTCTGGATCGACGCCGACTCCGACGGCGCGGGACGAATCTTTCTGCCCAACCACTTCTACAAGTCGGGGCAGTGGTACGGAAAGCCTCGACCGGGTGACCTGCTGGCCTATCGCATTGCCGATAGCCTCGCCCCGGTGAACATGATCGGCTCGCTGACCGCCGCTCAAGCCGTGCACTCCGACGGCACCACGCAGCACCCGATCGACCTGGTCCTGGCAAAACTGACCGACGACTCAATCCTCATCGCAACGCAGGACCGCGGAAACGCCGTCATCCATCGCAAGCTCAACGACAAGGGGAAGTGGGTCTACAAGTACATGGTGGTCGACCATCTGCAGGCCACGGCAGACGGCGGCATCGCCTACAATGAAAACCCCTCCGCTGAAACCGACCCGCTGCAGCTGATCGGCCACATCAATCCACGTATCCTGGCGTATTACCATGACGAGGCGCGTTGGTTGCGGTTGACCGCCCTGGGCAAATATCCCGACTGCGTCGTGGCCCTGTCACGGCACATGCTCTGGTCGGAAAACCTCGACGAACAAGAGCGGGAACACGCGCCCGACCTGGTCGTCACGGCCCGGCCCGGCTGGTGCTTCGGCACCGAGGCGACGCCCGGAACCACGCACGGATATCCCTTCTCCGACTCGATGCGGCCCTCCCTCTTCATTTCGGGCCCCAATATCCGCCGCGGCGCACGGATCGAAGAGCCGTGCCGGCTCGTCGACCTCACGCCGACGATGCTCGACATGCTCGGTTTTCGCCTCGAAACAGGGGATTTTGACGGCCACACCCTGCGCAACATCTTCCAACCGGCCGCACTGGCTGCCGCGGACAATGATCAGCGGCCGATGAAAAAAGTTGCGCACAGCGAGGAGGATCCCGACGCCCCCGAACGCCGTCCGGTTTACTGGGACGACGTCGATCTCAAGGCCTGGCAGAAACTCTCCTACAACGGCTTGCCGCAGTTCGAGCATATGCCGTGGACCGTGCACCATCCCAACTCTCCGTTCGACGTCCATAACATGGCGTATGACCTGTTTTCGATCAGCGATTTCAATGCGCTGCGAATAGTGGACGAAGGGATCTCTCCCGTCACTAATGGCCGCCCCATCGCGACGAAGTCTGTGGAATGGGCGGAGAAGAAGCTGCGTCGGTCGGGAATCCCCGCGCTGCGAGACGCCGAAGACTCGCTCGACGTCTCGACGACGACGATCGGTGACTACAGTCCGACGTCGGTGGGCAACGTCAAACGAATGGACGGGGTCATTCAGTGGATTCAGAACCGCACGACAGCCATCGACTCCGCGGTCGCACGCCCCTTCGGTCGGGAGAACACTCCCGGAACCGTATTCGTCAACAAGGCGGTCGAGGGGACGCGGTGGTGGTTGTGGGACGCATACAACTACGGGTCCCGCCTGGCGGGTGAATTGTTCGACGAAAAGATGCTCAGCACAGTGGAAGATTCCATCGACAAGAATCTCAATCGCTTCCGATTGCAGCCGGCGGAAATCGTCGTGCCTGCCGGATCAGTCCCGCCCGCAGCAGCATCGCCTTCGCCGCAGGAATCCTCGGAAGCTCAGCCTGCCACCATTCCGCCGCCGGCACCACCGGTGCCGTGAGCAGCCGACGTAGGGTGGGACCAGCACGCCGAAGGCGGGCGCCGGCCCACCGCTCTCCTCCAACGGCCTCGCTGCGAAATCGACTTTGAAGAAGAGATGGTGGGCCTGCGCCCGCTGACGCGGGCTGGTCCCACCCTACAGCGTGGGGCCGTCTCCACCAGTTAGCCGGACGGCAAATTTCCTCGCGGGCATCGAGAAGGCGAAGTCTGAGAATTCGTCGGTTCGTGCCCACCGATACTGGGCTGGACCGTTGGGGGTACCGGCAAGGTATCGGGCCGTCGTGCAATGCAGCCTGATACGAAAACGCGTGACCGTGTGACGCAGCTCGAATCCCCCGCGTTCGGCTTCCACGGCCAGTCCGCACAGCGCGGCCACGGCCTGCTCGAGAACCGCCTGCGACACCGACTCGTCTGTTACCGGCACGCGCAAAAACTCCCAGAGTCCGGCCCAGCGCTCGCCGTGGGGGCTCTTTCGCAATAAATAGCGCCGACCGCGGCGAACGGCAACCATCGCCTGGGTGACTGATGTCGGTTCGGGCCGCAGCTTGGGCGGCGGGATTTGCGCTTGCAGACCGCCCCGAAACGCCCCGCAGCACGACGTCAGCGGACACTCTTCACACCGGGGAGCGACCGGCAGGCAAACGGTGGCTCCGAGATCCATCAATGCCTCGTTGAAGGCGCCGGGTGACCTCGCGGGTACGGCGCGCTCGGCGAAAGCCCAGGTGGCGCTTCGCGCGACGGTCGAATCGGCCGGCTCGCGGAGCGCCATAAGTCGCGCGTAGACCCGCTGAGTGTTGGCCTCGACAACGGGGGCACGTCGGTCGTAGGCAAACGAGGCGATCGCTCCCGCGGTATAGCGGCCAATTCCGGGCAGCGTTCTCAAGGTCGCGACGTCGCTCGGAATAATTCCCGCGTGTTCGGCGACAACCTTCCGCGCGGCCGCGTGCAGGTTCCGCGCCCGGCTGTAATATCCCAAGCCTTCCCAGAGACGCAGCACTTCGTGTTCATCCGCCGAGGCCAACGCCGCGAGCGTGGGAAATCGCGCGAGAAACCGCTCAAAATAGGGAATGACGGCCGTCACCGTCGTCTGCTGCAGCATGATCTCGCTGATCCAGACCCGATACGCGTCGCGCGATCGACGCCAAGGCAGGTCGCGGCGGTGTTTGGCCGACCAGTGAAGCAACCGCCGGCGCAGCCGCGCGAAGTATCGGGCGTCGGGCGCGGGAGTCGTTTTGATGCGGCTAATAGCGGCGCACTCCGTTCAGCCGCCCAAGAAAAATGGCATCAGCTCGTGCCCGGGCAAAAGGATCGGGGAGCCCGCCGCGGAGATTTCGTTGTAGTTTTCCGCCGCATCCGATTGCACTCCGGTCCCGCACAGCGCGAAAGGCACCGGGCCATGACTGTGCGTCTTCGTCCGCAGAAATGTCGGATGGTCCGGACAAATCAGCAGGCGATACTCCCCTTGGCTTTCCAAATAACGGTGGACGGGGCCGACAATGTCCGCGTCGATGTGTTCCAAGGCTTCCACTTTTTTGTCGGCGTCTCCTTCGTGCGAGGCTTCGTCGGTCGCCTCCACGTGGACGACGACCAAATCGACGTCGCGCAGCGTCTTGATCGCGTACCGCCCCTTGGCGGCGTAGTCGGTGTCGATATATCCGGTCGCGCCTGGCACTTCCACAATCTTCCAACCCAAGAGCCGCCCCATGCCTCGCAGCAAGTCGACCGCAGTAATAACCGCCGCCGTCTTGCCGAACCGCTGCGAAAAAGGCTCGAGCGCTGGCGTCCGCCCCTGCCCCCAAAGCCAGATCTGCGTCGCAGGCAGTTCTGCAGGACCGCTGCGCTGCCGGTTGCGCGCGGAACCGGCCAGCACGGCGACGCTGCGATCCATCAACGCACGCAAGTCGGCCGAGCCCGGTCCCTGCGGCAAAAATCCCGCGATCGCCTGGTCGGTGATGTCGTGCGGAGGAGTCGTCTTGGTTTCATTGCTGAACGGTGCACTCTCGCCTCGCGAGCGATAAATCAGCAGGTTGCGGTAACTGACCCCCGGGTGAAATTTCCACGTTGGGTTGCCGCATTGATCCTTCTGCAGCAACTGGATCAGCTCACGGGCCAAATCGCTCGGAATCTGCGAGGCCGTAAAACTCCGCATGCGGCCGTCGGACACGTTCACGCAATTGCAGCGAATGGCCCAATCGAGCGGCCCAAGCTCGATGCCCTGCGCGGCGGCCTCGATCGGAGCGCGCCCCGTGTGGTAGCGCTCGGGGTCGTAACCAAACAAGCTCATCGTTCCGACGTCGCTGCCAGAGGGCATCGACTGGGGGACGTGGTCGGCCCGCCCGACCAAGCCAGCCTGAGCGACCGCATCCATGTGCCGCACGCGGGCCGCCTCGAGTGGCGTGCGCCCGCCGAGCGCATCCTGCCGCTCGTCCGCCGCTCCGTCGGGAATAATCAGCGCGTATTTCATCCGCCAGGGGCGGCTCCTGCAGGCTAACTGCGTGGGTGTCACTAAAAACGGCGATGCGGCTAGCCGGCTTAATGACCTTTCTTCCAGAATCCTCGGCAACTATCGCGAACAGCCGAGCGTCCTGCAAGCAGCCTTCGACAAACTGCGTGCTGCGGCAAATAATTGATGTCGATGAAGACCGCGCTCGACACCGAACGGCGATCCGCTTATCTCCACGTGCCGTTTTGCGCCCATCGCTGCGGGTATTGCGATTTCACGCTGGTCGCCCGGCGCGACGATCTCATCGACGTCTACCTCGAAGCGCTCGCGATCGAGCTGGCAAAGCTGGAGCGTCCGCGGGAAGTCGATACCCTGTTTTTCGGTGGGGGAACGCCGACGCACCTTCCGGCGCCGCAATTGGAGCGCTTGATGTCGCTGGCCCGGCGCTGGTTCGCGCCCTCGCCGGGCGCGGAGATCTGCGTCGAGGCAAATCCAGCCGGTTTGGACGACACCAAGGTCGCCATCCTCGCCGACGCCGGTGTCAATCGCGTAAGCCTCGGCGTGCAGTCATTCGATACGTCGGTGCTCGAATTGCTCGAGCGCGATCACCGCGGACCGGAGATTCCCGCCGTCGTCGAGCGCGTGCGTCGCAGGATCCCGAATCTCGGGCTCGACCTGATCTTCGGCGTGCCCGGCCAGTCGATTGATTTGTGGAAAGCGACGTTGACAGCCGCGTTGGCCCTCGAGCCCACGCATCTTTCCACCTACGGCCTGACGTTCGAGAAGGGAACCGCTTTCCAGAGCCGGCTCAACAAAGGCCTGCTCGACCGCTGTGATGAAGAGGCTGAACGTCAGATGTATGCCCTCGCGATGGACGAGCTGCCGCGCGCGGGCTTCGAGCAATACGAGCTTTCCAACTTCGCGCGACCCGGTTTTCAGTGCCGGCACAACGAAGTGTACTGGGCCGGCAAACCCTTCTTTGGTTTTGGACCGGGAGCCGCGCGCTATGCGGCCGGCCGACGCGAGCTGAATCACCGTAGCGTGACGACGTGGATCAACCGAGTGCTCGCTGGGCGGTCGCCGATCGCCGAGTCCGAGGAACTTTCTCCAGAAGGACGAGCCCGGGAATTGATCATGCTCAACCTGCGGCGCTGCGAGGGGCTCGCGCTCGCCGAATTCCGCGAGCAGACCGGCTTCGATTTTCGCGAGCTGGCCGGCGAAGCACTCTCGCGGCATCTGCGGCAAGGCTTGCTCGAAGAGCGAGAGGGACACGTCCGACTGACGCGCGAAGGAAGATTTCTGGCCGACACGGTCTTTGCCGAATACGTCTGAGCGTGAGGTCTTGCAACCGGGAGGGCGAGGCTCCCGCCGAGCCTCTTGCTCTTCGAAACGAACCCAAAGACGGCTCAGCAGGAGCTTCGCCCTCCCGTGACATCGCTCGCGCGCTCGCATGTACACACTGATCGGCTCCTGATATCCTCGGAGCGCCATCGGGAGGTTGTGGACTGACGCGGAGGGAGCGTGGTGCGCGTCTGTGTCGTCGCCGGAGCGCGGCCGAACTTCATGAAAATTGCCCCGGTCGTCCGGGCTCTCACGGCTCGGGGGCTGTCTGCCGGTATCGTCCACACCGGCCAGCACTACGACGAGCGGATGAGCGACGCGTTCTTTCGCGAGCTCGACATCCCGCAGCCGTTCGCGAACCTCGAAGCCGGTTCCGGCACCCCCATCGCCCAAACCGCCGAGATCATGAAGCGGCTCGAGCCCGTGCTGCTCGCCGACCGTCCTGACTGGGTGGTCGTCGTGGGCGACGTCAATTCGACCGTGGCGGCAGCGCTCACCACGTCGAAGCTCGGCCTGCGGCTGGCCCACGTCGAGGCGGGCCTGCGAAGTTTCGACCGCACCATGCCTGAAGAACTCAACCGCATCGTGACCGACGCTCTCTCAGATCGGCTGTTTGCGTCGGAGCCCTGCGCGGTCGCCAACCTCGAACATGAAGGCATCGACGAGACCCGCGTGTTCCTGGTCGGCAACGTGATGATCGACACGCTGCAGGCCAATCTCGAACGGGCCCGTGCCGCCCGAGCCCACGCGCGATTCGATCTCGAGCCGGGCGAGTTCGCACTGGCCACCCTGCACCGCCCGTCGAACGTCGACGTGCGCGAGAATCTGGTCTCGATCCTCTCCGCCATCGAATACGCTTCCAAAAAGCTTCCCGTGCTGCTCCCGCTCCATCCGCGGACGCGCAAGCGGATGGAAGAGTTCGGCCTGTCGCAGTCGATTTCCGGTAGCCGCGTGCGGATCGTCGAGCCGCTGGGCTATTTGGACACGATCGGACTGATCGACAAAGCTCGGCTCGTGTTGACCGACTCGGGCGGCATGCAGGAAGAAACAACCTTCCTGCGCGTCCCCTGCATCACTCTCCGCGAAAACACCGAGCGGCCAATCACTGTCGAAATCGGCAGCAGCCGGCTCGTTGGCGCTCGCTATGAATCGATCGTCGCCGCCATCGACGTCGCCATCTCGGGTCCGCGACGGATCGGAACCGTTCCCCCCATCTGGGACGGCCGCGCGGCAGAGCGCATCGCGGAAAATCTGGCCGCCGTCTGATGGGTCCGGGCGAGCGGTCCGGTGTTTGCCGGCCGGTGCTTTTTGGGGTCGCATTTTTCGGCTGCTGCGTTCACAGCATTCAGAAAAAGAAACCAGCAATGCCGACTGAGATGGTATGCCGCCCCTGTCGTGGCAAGTCATCGACTTTCTGAGATATGATCCTTCCGGCCGCATCGCATTTACCGAGCCTTACCGTGTCGCAACAGTCACAAAATCCACTGACCCGCCGTGCATTTCTCGCCGGCTCAGTCGCGGCGACGATGGGCGCGGCTGCCGTGTGGGGACGGAGCGGCACCGCCGAGCGCAAGGCCAAAATCGCGATCACGCTCGATCTCGAAATGAGCCGGCACTATCCGAAGCGCGGCATGATGGAATGGGACTTCGAAAAGGGGAATCTCGACGCCGACACCAAGCGCTATGCGGTCGAGGCCGGAAAGATCGTCAAGAACCGGGGCGGAGTGATCCATTATTTCTGCGTCGGTCGCGTCCTCGAGCAGCCGGACATGTCTTGGCTCACTGGGTTGGCAGCGGCCGGGCATCCGGTCGGCAACCACACGTACGACCACGTCAATCTCAAGGCCAAGACGCCGGCCGAGTGTCAGTTCCGCTTTCAGCGGTCGCCCTGGCTGGTGCGCGGCAAGGCGGTGCCGCAAATCGTGCGTGAGAACATCGAGCAGTGCACGATTGCGATGCGCGAGCGGGCCGGGCTCGTGCCGGAGGGCTTTCGCACGCCCGGCGGCTTTTACAACGGCCTCGACGATCGTCCCGACTTGCAGGAAATGCTCCGCGAGTTGGGCTTCAAATGGGTCAGCTCGAAATATCCCTTTATGTCGGAAGGCAAGCCACACGAAGAGCCGGAGCCGGAGTTTTACGCCAAAATCACCGATGCCTACGCGCATAGCCAACCCTATGCGTACCCCAGCGGCCTCGTTGAAGTGCCGATGAGCCCAATCAGCGACGTGCACGCGTTCCGCACCCTGTTTTGGAAGCGCGACTGGTTTTTGAAGGCCATCCGCCTGGCGGTTGAGCGAGTGATTGAGGAACGGGCCACATTCGACCTCTTGGCTCATCCGTCGTGTATGGTCGTCGAAGATCCCCACTTTGAGACGTTCAAGCTGATTTGCGATCTCGTCGAAGAGTCCAAAGGCCGGGCAGAACTCGTCGGGCTCGACGCCCTGGCGGCCAAGGCGACCAATACATAGTGCCGGATCGAGAACGACGAGCCAATCATGGACGGCAATGAAGTTCCGAACACGACGGGGCTGATTAGACGGCTCAAGAACCACTGGTCGGATAGTCGCGTCAAAGTCAGGCCCGGCGTGTCACCACAACAAATCGAGGAGTTCGAGTCTCAGTACGGCGTGCGAATGCCGCTCGATCTGCGCGAGTATTTCGCGACCGTTGACGGCATGGAGAAGGACAGAGTCGACTCCGAATTGTTTTCATTTCTTCGGCTCGAAGCCGTCAAAAGCTTGACGGAGGTGCTTGGGGAGTACGTTCACCACCACGAAAACAGGCGGATGCTTCCCGAACCAGATCGCTGGTTCGTCATCGTCGATTACTGCATCAGCGCTGAGATTTTTGCGATTCGACTGTCAGCTGTCGCGGAAGGAAATCCTCTCCTTCGTTTTTGCGATGGGTATGAAATCGTAGCACCCTCATTTTCGG
>DASZIA010000202.1:0-7416 GCA_035949535.1 Planctomycetaceae bacterium
GGGCTCGAAACTACCCACGCAAGAAGCGGGAAAAACCTCCCGGACCACCGAATATCAAACCGGCGACTGCCCAGGAACAGAAGCGAGCGAAACGACTTCAATCAAAAACAACCGCCGTCATGTGAACGGCGTAGGGTGCCACGTGTGCGGCAACCGGCGATCCAACATCATGCTCCCCTCTCCCCTTGCGGGAGTCCAACATGATCCTCCCCTCTCCCCTTGCGGGAGAGGGGCTGGGGGTGAGGGGTCTTCTTGTGCCGCGTGAAGCGAAGCTGTCGCCAGGTGAAATGGATCCGTTGCGGTTGGAAAGCATCGAAGTTGCCGCGACCGGTGCCGATGGCAAGTCAGCGCCCTGCCGGTCCTCACGGCAGGGCTTTTTCATTTAGTTCATCAGTTGGGAAAGATCACCTAATCGCCCAACCTCTTTCCGGTGTTCTCCTCCAGGAGAATCGCATTCTTCATCGCTTGGATGTGTTCCAGGCTGCCGCGTCGAAATTGTTGCCAACCCCCGAGAACAGGAACCCAGACCATGTTGTCGTCAGGAGGAGGCGTGGTCGTCGTAATGAATTTATTAGGGTTGGCCAGTCGCCCGAACTCGTATTGCACAGTTGTTGGTCCATCATAAGCGGGCCGTGCCGCCTCGGCTTGCAAAGCCCTTTCCACATCCTCGGGCTTGGGTTCTTCGACTGGGTGATTGTCGTGGACGAATTGGACCAACGATCCGAGATTCGTGAAGAGTTTTGTTTTTGGCAGGCCGTCCCTGAGTTTCGGATGCAGGATTGGCTCGCCGTCGCCTACTGCCTCCAAACCGAAGTCTGGAATGTTCTCCGTGCAAAACAGGAGTTCCGCATCCGCCGTGCCCGATTGCTCGAACATCGCGATAAGCGACTCAATGATGCACAGGTCGTTGTCGCCGTCCAACAGGCGTTCGCATTTCGTGCGTTCATCATTGGCTGGGTCTTTTGAGGGCGGGACCCTGCCTGCGACCAACCACTGCTTTGCGCGCAATAGCACTCGTTCGCTGAATGGGGCATCCTGAAAATTTCCGTCTCGAAACCACCGCTCAATGATCTGACATCCGTGTTGGCAGTCGGCGACCTTCTCGGTCTTCATTGTGCCCCAGGATGAACCAACAGCCTGTCTGAACGACCCGAGCAGGTCAGTCATTTCATTCCAATAGGGCTTCTCGTCCTCAACCAATGCCTTCACATTCGCCCCGAACTTTTCGAGTTTCTTATGAAAGTCGCTCAGAAATCGATCGTGGAATTTCTCAAACTCCAAGCGGACGATTTCAGGGACGATGATTGTCACGCGGGAATCCGCCACCAGCTTATGGAGTTCCCTCCATCGCTCTTGTTCGCAACCCGGTTTCCCCTGCGTTGCAATCCGAATCAGAATGTTCGTGTCGAGGAAAACGAAAATCCTCACCCCGCGTACTCCCCCCATCGCGATAGGTCTCTTGCGTGGGTTTTTTCTTGGCGGCTTTCTTTGCGAGTTTCAGGGCGTGCTCCCGAGTCACTGACAGACTCAACTCACGCCGTTTCCTTCTCTGGTGTATACGTCGAAAAGTCGAGATTCCAACCGGTCCTGGCGAACTCGGGAATAACCCACGGTGGAGGATTTTCCATCCTTAGGAGCAGTGTAACCCACGGCACGGCAGACTCCTCATCGGTCAACTCTTCCGGCCAGGGCTCAAGCGGAGGGCTATCCAACGGAAAAAAGTCCTCAGCGCCGGCGCACGCTAACGCATAGTCATTAGCGCACAAGCAGATCCCACCAATGTGATCCAGAAGTGGTTTGGTCACGAATACAGACAATTCCATTCGGTCAAGGCTGCCGAGCGTTCCGTATGGACCGCGTTTGTGCAGGTGGCCGCCGGCTTCCAGAAAATTCACTGACCGCAGGCCGCCAACAATCATGTCCTGGATTTGTTCGTCTGGTCTTCTTGACCATACGAGGCTCCTTACTGCCACCAAGCGCTGAGAATCAGAACCGTTCACCACGTTTGGGTAGGCGTCTCGTCCCGCAATCCAGAGCCCGGGATGCGGATCGCGTTCGTAAAAGTTGAGTATCTCCGCCAGGAAACGGAAATGCCCTAGCTCTTCTGGGGCATATTCCTGCTTCAGGTAAACTCGCATGCTCCCACCGAGCAGAGGTTTCGAGCAGTCCTGCATGAATTCCAAGCGCTTCAGCCGCTCCTCGACGACCCCAAAGCCCTTACCGATTAGTGTTTCGATCTTCGACCCGTACTCGGCGAAGAACGCCGCTTGCTCAGCGTTCGAGAGAGGAAGGTCCAAATGCTGGAAGCGGAGAGAAAGACCGCGTGGACTATCAAGGACGATTCGCAGCCGTTCGCGCCAGTAAACCTCGACGAAGGACAGCCCCTCTTGTCGCGCGTACTTTTCGAGTGCGGTCGACTCGGCCGGCGTCAGATCCACGTTCGTGAAGAAAATAAACCCCGCGAGCGACGGATTCTCGGCCCGGGCGGCTTTAAGATCGTCCTTGAATTTTTCCTTTACCCATTTTTTGTCACTCGCTGAGTCTGTCGCGTTGGCCCGGAATCCGACGGCGCCCCAAACAACCGTCTGATCGAGATGGATTGCCTCGATATCGCGACTCCCATCCGGGCCGCCTTTCGGCCTGCGGGGTTTCACATTGTTGAACCTACTGTCCAGCGCCAGAATTCCGAGGCATAAACGCTCCCGACCTGCCTGGTCGTTGACCCAGGTTCTGAGTCGCTCATCGGTGAGGCGTCCATCCGACATATCGTTCGACTTGGCCCGCGCAACCCGTCGCCGTGCTCTGGCGTTTTCCCCGGGGGGGCGGCGAGTGGAATTATCCCAACTCGATGGGCCATGCTCAACAATCGTCCTGCTTCCAATCAGCCCGTGCACGCAAAGTACTTGACGTTGATCGCGAAATAGCACGGGAGTGATTTCGTGGCCGGCGTAACAGCTCCGATCGCACCGCTCTCGTTCCCACCAAATTGATCTCGGCAATAATCTAAAATCTCGGTATAATTAAGGGTGACAATCTGATTCCGCATGACGGAGGCGCGTAAAGCGTCACAAGTCTCTTAGCGAGAGCCGTCGCCTGTTTTTGGCGATGGCTTTGTTTGTTTCGAAGCCTCCAGAGGGGCGACGGGCGGATCTTATTTGTGACCGAAGGTCAACTGTCATTTGGAGTTAAATGCAGCCACAGACCCCTCGATGCAGCTTGCGGCCGCGATTGAACCGAAAAAACTGACTTTTGCATCAAATTCGATTGTTTGTTACAATTATTGGAGTCATAATTGATCGATAGTGCTAAGTAAAACAGATCGAATATGATCGTTTCTTGACCGAGAAAGCCATGATTGCCGCAACCAGTTTGAGTAACCAACTCGAGTTTCGTCGGCGAAAACTCCGCATGAGCAAGAGCGCCGTTGCGAAGCGGGCTCGCGTTCCGATCGCAACGGTCAGGCGCATTCTCTCCGGCAAAGAGAGGAGCCCCGGGATCTCGAATATCGCGGCAATTGCCGGGGCCCTCGGCGTCGAATTGAGACTGCACGAGATCCAAACAGCCCAGGAATTTCGGAAAGCGCGAGCTGCCGAGAAGGCGACCAAATTGGTCAAGTTGGTCCAGGGGACAATGGCCCTTGAATCGCAGGCAGTCAATCAACAAACGCTAAACGACATGATCGATCAGACGACTTCTGAACTTCTAGCAGGACCGCCCAAAAGACTTTGGGACGACTAAAAATGTCCGAATGGGATCCGATTGCAGGCGAAACGCCCATCGACATTTCCGGACTGAAAATAAAAGGCGTCACCAATCGCCGCGACTTGAACGAGTTCGAAGCCGAGAACGTCCGCAAGGCGGTCACCAAATACCTTGGAAGGCAGCTGAACAATCGAATTGCCCCCTTCACTTACGAATGGTTGCTCCGCCTCCACAAAGAAATGTTCGGGGATGTCTGGCGATGGGCCGGCCTGCAGCGGAAGAGCAAGCTCAACCTGGGCTGCGCTCCCCATCTGATTCCGGAACAACTTGGACGGCTCCTCGGGAATCTGAAAAGTTGGACCGACGAATTTAAGATCCCGCTCGCCGAACAAGCGGCGATGCTTCATCATCAAGCTGTCGCGATCCACCCGTTCGAGAACGGCAACGGGAGGTGGTCCAGACTGTTGGCCAACATTTGGCTTCGACGTGCCGGCAAGCCGTACGTCGCTTGGCCTGATTCGTCAATTGGACAGGAGAGCTCAATTAGAAGCGACTATCTGGCTGCCCTCAAAGCAGCCGACCAGGGAAGCTACGCCGAATTAATGGCGTTGCACGCGCGCTACTTAGCGCGCCACTGAAGCACCTGCGCTCGGCATCTTGGCTTGGCATCTTGACGCCGATCATGATCGTCATCTCCATCATCATCTTCTGCTGTGCACTCAAAGCATTTTGCGACGGTCGAAGTGTTCAAACACGTCGGCTTCGATCGCTCCGTTCTGGTTTACAAAAGGGATCTCGGAACCGTTAGTATCTGGTATAATTGGATTTGACAACCTGATTCCGCATGACGGAGGCGCGTAAAGCGTCGCAAGTCTCTTAACGAGAGCCGTCGCCTGTTTTTGGCGATGGCTTTGTTTGTTTCGAAGCCTCCAAAAGGGCGACGGGCGGAGAAACCCTGAGCCTTTTGGAGTGCGAGATGGTTAATGGGAATGGTCAGCACGCAGGAAACGGTCAATACGCCGGAAATGGTCAGCACGCAGGAAATGGTCAGCACGCGGCTGGTCAAAACCGGGGGCCGCTCGGCGGCCGGGCGATTTCGGGCCCTTCTGAGTCCGTCCCGGCCGAGTCAGTTCCGAGCGAGCCTCTCCCGGCGCAAGAGCGTCGTCGATTGATCAACCTCCTCCGCCGGTGTGCCGGCGAGCCGGAGGTCGGCGAGGACGAGGGGAATCCTTCCGAGAAGCCAGCTTCTGAGAAGAAGGGTTCGGCGCCCGTGTCGGCCGGCTCGCCGCTGTGGCCGGTTGTCGAAGTGTTCAACGAAGCCTTGAAGAATCGATTTCGCGTCGTCTCCGCCGCGCAGCTCGATTCGACACAATACGAAACTCGGTACCTGATTCCGGGGCTGTTGGCTGCCGGGCAGCCGGGCGGGATTTTTGGGGCGTTCAAGACGCTCAAGACGTCGATCGCGGCTGACCTCTTAATCTCGCTGGCTAGCGGCACGCCATTCCTCGGGCGGTTTCCCGTGCCCAAGCCGGGGCGGGTGCTGTTTCTGTCGGGCGAGTCGGGGCTGCCTGCCCTGCAGTCGATCGTCCGCCGCGTTTGTCGGGAGCGCGGGCTGTCGCTGGAGTCGCTCGACAACTTGTTGATCTCTCCCGACCTGCCGCGGCTCGACCGCCCGGCCGACGTCGAGGCGCTCAAGCGGCTCGTCGAGAAGGAAAAGCCGGTCTGCGTGGTGATCGATCCGGCGTATCTGGCGATGGGGGGCGACAAGAGCCGGAACCTGTTTGCCGTCGGTTCGCTCTTATACCCGCTGGCCGAGCTGTGCGAATCGACCGGCTGCGCGGTGCTGGTCGTGCATCATTGCAAGCGGTCGAGCAAGCCGGGCGATCCGGCCACGCTCGACGACATCGCCTGGGCGGGCTTCGCCGAATTCGCGGGCCAATGGCTGTTGCTCTCGCGACGCCGGCCGTTCGACCCGGGCACCGGGCATCACGAGCTATGGCTCACCGCGGGCAGCCGCGCGGGACACCACGGGCTTTGGGAAGTCGACGTCGAGGAGGGGGTGGTAGACCGACTGGGGGCGGCGAAGACGCCGACCCCAGCCACCCGAACTCGATGCTGGCAGACGGCCGTTCGCACGGTCGAGTCGGCCCTGGTGCGGGCGGACGAGCAGTTTGTCGCGGCGAGCGAGGACCGTCGGCTGCGTCGCCGGGGGCTGACGGTCGAGCGTCAGTGCCAGCGGACGTCGGAGTTTCTGGCCGCCCATCCGGAGGGGTGCTGTGCTCGCACGATCCGCGAGGCGCTCGGCTTCAGCGGCGGGCGGATGTCGCGGATTCTCGACCGGCTGCTCGAGAAAAAGGAGATCGACAAAATCGAGTGGTATGAGGACCGGCGAAAACACGTCAGCTATCGCCGGCTCTTTCCGATGGACCTGTCGATGACCGCGGCCCAAGCCCACCGCGTCGCGCCGCCGCTCGATCAGAAGACGTACGACGCTGGGACGGGACAGTTTGTCGATCGAGCGAAGACAGAAAATGGCAGGCTCGGGGAGGCGGCAACCGACGACCTCGCCCGTCCGACCTCCGGATTTCGGCTCATCACCCCGCCGAGTGGCGCCGCGCCGGTTCAAGGCAGCGAGATCGCGCCACCGCCTGACCAGAAAGTCGAGGATGCTGGGACGGGACAGATTGTTGATAGACCTGTTGATGGAAAGGTGTCCCAAGCTCTCCCAGCGAGTGAAGAGCTGGTGACACCGCCCGTAGCGACGGATCTTCAATCGCCGCAACTTAAGAGTGAAGAACCGCTTACTGCGTGCGCCGCTCCGTTGGAGAACGCCGCGCCCGTGGGACGGGACACTTTCGCGGAGAAGGAGAAGTCCAACGATTTGTCCCAAGGCGGGGACGTCACACCATCATCCCCCGCGACCGGGACCGAGCGGCTTCCGGCGCCATAGAAGACAGTCCGCGGCCGGCGCGAGTAGCGCTCTGCGACGCTGATCCGAATTTGTCTCGCCCCGTTGGGGCTCAGAGTCAAAGAGAAGAGACGGACTCTTCCGAGATCCCAGGCCTGCGCTGCGCTCCGACCTGGGCTATAGAATCTCGCCCCGTTGGGGCTGGGAAATGGGGATCGACGCGCCGCAGTTATGCCTGCGGAATGCAGCTCAATCGAGCGGCGGCGAGCACCGTTGGGAGAAAACACGCACAAGCAAAGGCGGCCCTCACCCCGACCCTCTCCCGGATTACCGGGAGAGGGAGAATTGGCCATTGCCCCTAGGTTTTAGAGGCGTCGTGGAATTCGGGCCAGCGTTGCCAGGCGTAGGTCCATTCCATCCACAGGCGCATCACCGACCACAAGAGCCGCATGCGTGACAAGTGCTCAGCGGGGAGCCGCGTCTTGCTGGCGAACGATTCGCGGGCCGCGTCGGTCAGGCTCCATTGCTCGGCCAGATTGCGGCACAGAGTGTCGGCGGTGAGATCGTTTTCGCGCGGTTCGCCTGGCTTGGGCTCTTTGAGAAGATCGGCGGCGTCGGCCATCACGAACAGCTCAAACAGTCGGCCGCGAAGCGGATCAAGCTCGAGCGGCTTCTGCGTTTCCTCGGCTTCACGGACCAAGAGGTCGATCTGCGACAGGATGCTTTTTGCGAGCGACGGCTCGGTCGAAGTGGGCACCGCCATGACAACCTCCGTTGGTTTCGCTCCATTTTACGGCGCGCAACAA
>DASZIA010000203.1:0-5236 GCA_035949535.1 Planctomycetaceae bacterium
GGTGCTCGCGCCCCTCGGGATGACGTCGAGCACGTACGAGCAGCCGCTGCCTGATACCTGGGCCGCGCGCGCGTCCACCGCCCACAATCGGCTCGGCAAACCGATCGCCGGACGTTGGCACATTTACCCCGAGATGGCCGCTGCCGGCTTATGGACGACGCCGTCGGACGTCGCCCGCTACGTCATCGAGGTGCAACTTGCCCACGCGGGCAAGTTGCAGAAAGTTCTGTCGCACAAGATGGTCGAAGATATGCTGACGCCGCAGGGAGGCGGTCCGGTGGGGCTTGGTCCGTTCCTTGAACAGACCGGTGGTTCCCGACGTTTCGAGCACGCCGGCTCCGATGCGGGGTTCCTCTGCAAATTCGTGGGCTACCTCGACCGTGGGCAAGGCGCCATGGTGATGGTCAACTCGGATAGCGGCGGTCAATTGGTGGAAGAGGTCCTGAGCGGGGTCGCCGTGGCTTACGGGTGGCCGAACTATCTTTCGCCCGAGCGAGAGATTGTGAAACTCGATCAGAAAGTCAGCGACGCCTATCAGGGGAATTACAGCCTGGGCCTGTTCGGCGAGGTGAAGGTCGAGCGGCGCGGCGACGCACTCTTTGCCGGTTCGGCGACGATGGGCGGCGAGTCCGAGTTGTTCTTTGAATCGGAGACCAAGTTCTTGACCGACGACCCGCAGATCTCAGGCAACTTCGTTCGCGATGGCCAGGGTCAAGTCGCCGAAGTTATCATCAAATTCGCCGGCCAGGAAATCCACGCGAAGAAGAAACCGTAGCGCGCACAAGGAAGAGCAGCCAGCCAACTATGCCCGAGTCGATTGCTGGCCCTTCCGTGCGATTCGACTTTTTCGCCAATCCGCGGGTGGTGTTCGGGTGGGGCCGCCGCGTGGAGGTAGGCCAATTCGCTCGCACGCTCGGCCAGCGCGCTTTCTTGGTGACCGGCTCACGCGCGCTCGAGCGGCAGGGCACGATCGACGAGGTTGCCGCATCACTTCGGCAAGCCGGCGTTGAAGTTGTTCGCCTGGTGACAATCACGCGCGAGCCCGAGGTGAGCGACGTCGATCGTGCAGTCGCCGAACTCCTAACGCACGACCCGTGTCCGAGCGACCTGATTCTGGCAATCGGCGGGGGCTCCGCGATCGATCTGGCCAAAGCAGTGTCGGCAATGGCGACGAACCGCCATGGGAGCAGCATCGCGGATTTTCTGGAGGGCCTCGGCCGAGGGCTCAAGATCGAGGCTCCGCCGCTTGCCGTTCTTGCCATGCCCACGACGGCGGGAACGGGCAGCGAGGCGACCAAGAACGCCGTCATCTCGTCGACGAATCCTGCCTACAAGAAGAGCCTCCGCAGCGAGCTGATGATCCCGCGCGGCGTGTTGATCGATCCCGAGCTGACTGCCGGCTTGCCGCCACGAGTCACCGCGCAGACAGGGATGGACGCGATCACCCAGCTCATCGAAAGCTATCTCTCGCGGCGGGCCCAGCCGATCCCCCAGGCGCTCGCACTGGACGGCTTGGCCCGAGCCCTGCCGGCAATCACGACAGCGGTCGCCGACGGCTCCGATCGGCCCGCGCGGGAGGCGATGGCCTACGCGGCGTTTCTTTCCGGGCTGTCGCTCGCCAACTCGGGGCTGGGTTTCGCGCACGGCGTCGCGGCCGCGCTCGGGATTCATTGCGGTGTGGCGCACGGGCTGGCCTGCGCCGTGATGTTGCCGACGGCGCTGCGCGTCAACAAAGAGGTGCGGCGTGCCGAGATTGCGCGCCTGTGGACACTCGTCGATCGCCAATCGCGGCTAACGGAAGCCGACGCGGCCGAGCAATTCATTCAGCACATTGAGCGAATCGCCCGGACAATCGGCATTCCCCCGCGACTCTCGGCCTTGGGCGTCGAGCGGTCGATGATCCCGGCCCTGATCAATAGTTCGCGCGGCAACAGCATGGACGGCAACCCGCGCGCTGTCAGAGATGAAGAAGTGGCCAGATTGCTCGAAGACATGCTCTAAAGGGGGCGCTGCCAGAAGTAGGGTGGGACCAGTCCCGCGGAGCGGGGCGCAGGCCCACCATCCCCGCCAAGTGATGATGGGAATGGTGGGCCGGCGGCCGCAAAGCCGGCCTTGTCCGACCCTACCCCCACAGCGAGCCCATCAACCGGCGGAGCTTGTCTTCGGGATAGAGGCCGAAGGCGAACTCGCGATCGTGGAGTAGCGAGTGCGTCGCCAACCTGCGGCGGACTTGAGCCAGCTCATCGGAAACGCGCTGGGCGAGCGGACCGGCCTTTTCTGACAGGCGGCGGTTGAGTTCCTGCATCTGGCGGAACCGCTCGAAGTTCTCGCTCGAATGAGTGCGAGACCGCGTTCGTTTGGCCGCGGCGTCTGATTCTGATTGCGACCGCGCGGAATTGAGCGCGGCCACAAGGGCTGCCTTTTGGGCAATCAATGCACGCGTCTCGGCGTCGGCGCTTGCATCCAAGCTCGATAAACCGAGGGCGCTCCGCTCGGCCCGCTCCCGAATGCGGTCGAGCTGGCGGTCGGCGTTCCAGCGCAAGTCGCGCAACTGCCGCACGTGACGCGATTCTTCTTCGGCGGTGACTGCACCGCTCTCGCTCAAGGGAAGGTACAGGCTGGCAGTGAGCGTCAGAAAGCCGGGGGGCGTGACGCCGACGAAGCGGGACATGATCCGGTCGGTCATCTCGTCGTACTTCGCGCCGCCGAGTCCGTGCACGAACAGGTCCGCCAGACACAGCCGCGAGAAGAGCGTCGTGGTGAGCGCGCGGGCGCGGAGGCGGATCCCCTGCTTGGGGAGTTCGCGCAGGACCTCGACGGCGCAACACGCCTCGCGGTCCGGCGCGAGCGGCAAGCGGGCGAACTCGACCTTGCCGTCGGAAAGTGCGATTTCGCGTCCCACTTGTCGGGCAAAGACCCTCGAACGAACGCTGTCCCCGCGCCGCCAGATCCAGAAGGGGGCTTCGTAGCAGTCCTCCTTGCTCTTCAGCTCGGGGACCGGATGAGTGCGGCTGCGAATGTGGTTCACCTGGCGATATTCGGCCAGCACCTGGTTGTGCACCGCGACGAACCGCGGCAAATGCGCCAGTAGGTGGCACGCGAACCACAGGAACGGATCAAGCTCGCACATGCGGCTGATCGGCAGCTCGAGGTTGTAAACACCCCACCGGCGTTCGAGCCTGACGCGCGACGCGATCAGGCAATCCGACAAGAGTTGAAAACGTTGCGAAGCCCGCACGGCATCGGGCCACTGTTCCCGCAAAACGGGTGTAATGCCCCACGGCTTGAGCAGATCGCAAACGCGCTCGCCGAGGCTCTCGAAAACGGCCCGGTCGAGAATGGCGTTTTCTTCCCACGGTCCCCGCGGCCGGTCCGCGTCGAAGTGAACTCGTTCGATCCGCGGCTCGGGCGTCGTTCGCACCGGCACGCGGATTGTCGTTCCGGTCATCAGGTCGGTGTCGACCGACAGATTGAGCGACATGCCCCCCGCGCGAGCCGACATCCCGTAGACGGCGAAATTCTTCGCCCAAACTCCCGGATGAAACAGGGCCGGCTGGTGACCCGCGACGAACAGCAGATCGGTTGAAGGCGGCGCGGCGGGCTCCGGCTCGATCGGACCGTCGGCGGCGGCGGTCGCGTTGAGCAGCTCGGCCGTGTAGTCGCGAGCCGCGCTCAGGACTTCATCGCGCGTCCACTCCCGCATGCAGCCGAGCGTGCGCCCCTGCACGTTCAATTCGCGACCCGTCAGGGCAGCGTGATTCTGTTGGGCGACACCGATGCCGTCCGCCAGCGAAGGCTGCGCGAGCACGGCAAAATCCTGCCGGGGCGTCCGCAAGGAATGGCCGTGCCAGGGAAGTTCACTGGCAGGGGGAGCCGGCGAAGCGAGCGGTGAAAGGGGGGCGGCGTGTGTCGTAGAGTGCTCTCTCATGACAGAAAGAGAAACGATGTGCGGTCGATTTCAGCCCTTGGCGTCGCACTCAGCGCCGCAGGTTGCAGGTTTTCGAGCGGCCGGCGGGGAGAAACCGACGGCCTCGATCTCATTATCGAGCACCGATTGATAATGAGCCATCCGCCGCCGTCCGTCATCGAGCGAACCGCCAAACGACCGCTTTTCATCTAAATAGACGAGCGGCACCGCAAACTCGACAATCCGCAAACCGAGTGCCGCGGCCTGCACCCACAGTTGCAAGGGCATGGCATAGCCAGTGTCAGTAATTTTGAGACGCGTGAGTGCCTCGACGCGATAGGCCTTGAATCCGCAGAAAGCGTCGGTGAGGTCGACGCCGAGCCGGTCGTTCACCAGCTGCGTAATCTCTGCGTTGATTTTCCGCCGCTCCTCCGGCGGCCGGCTGTTCTCGTCGAACGTCTTCAAGTAGCGGCTGCCGGACACGATGTCGACCGGCGGCTCGCCGGGCGGGAAGACGGCCGCGGCCAGGTCGGGAATGAGCCGTGGCTGGTGCTGGCCGTCGCAGTCAATCGTCACCAATACGCCGTAGGCATTTTTGATGGCAAACTCGAAGGCCGTTCGCAGCGCCGCGCCGTAGCCAAGGTTTTGCGGATGCGTCACCACGATCACGCCCGGCTCGCGCGCCAGCACGTTCGGCGTATCGTCACTCGATCCGTCGTTGACGACGAGCACATCCTGGCTGTAGCGGCGGACTTCGGCGAGCACTTCCGGAATGTGCCGCGCCTCGTTGTAGACGGGTAGCGCGGTCAAGTAGCGGCGACCGCCGGCGGGAGACTGGTTCGAGGGCGACGGGCGCGAATGAGGGTCGTTTGAACAAGGCGGGTCGTTCGAAAGAGATTGTGCGGTCATCCGTCGATCATCCCTTTCGAGCCGCCCGTCCGGGGCGACAAAATGTTACATCGTCCTGTAGACGCCTGATTTCATGCTTCGCGCCGGCTGTTCGCAGCGCAATGCCGCCACTTTGGGGCCAGATTAAGCCATTCTAGACGGTCAAGAAGGCGAGTCAACGAGCTTGAAAGTCGCGGAGGACGTGCGCGAGATCTTTCGACAGCCGGCCCGCAGATTTGTTTCGATTGCCAGATTCGCCCACGGCCCCGGCCGTTCCTCAGGGTTTTTCCGCGCTCCCATGACTGATTAAAAACCGTTTGCCAGGTGCGCAATCGTTGCCCAATTGCTGCCTTTGGTGATATCATCCCGCGCCGTCTGAGACGGCCATCGGCTGCTGTTTTGCGAGCCAGCGGCGGGCCGAAGATCGGACGCGTTTTCAAT
>DASZIA010000204.1:0-20915 GCA_035949535.1 Planctomycetaceae bacterium
GCCGCTCTTAGCCTTATGCGACTTGTGGGCTCCGCTGCGAGACTTCGTCGACTTGCGCACGATGTGCTTCTTCGTCGAGGTCTTCTTGGACTTCTTAGCGGAGGAACGTTTTGCTGCCATTTCGACAATCTCCTTTGTCGGATCGGGCGCCTACGGAATCAGGGCTGCTTCGCACCGGCACCCCAAAAAAGCGAAGCAGACCAGTTTCGGATTCGTCGCAGCTTCCTGGTTCCCAGACGCCGTGTTGTCACCTGCGTTGGCTTGCGTCGCCAGTTGGATCAATTAATTGGACTTACGTCGCAAGCGAGGGGCGGACTTATAGTGGGATCAAAAAAACGGGTCAAGCGAAAATCCTTCGCAGACAAGCGGTTTGGGACCTTCGACTAGCCACAAGTCGAGGATAAAAAGCCCCGGGGCACGACACATGCCTGGTCGAAAAGCTCTGGACTGCCCTGGACAATCGCACCTTGAAACCCGAAATTTGATTTCCGATGAGGCTTTGGCGGTGGGTCCTTTTCTTGGCCGGCGTGTCCTTATATCTTGCAGTGTGCTGAGTTCAGTTTCTTACCTGCGATCAGCTAAGCCGATGACGTGCCAAGCAGCGAGTCGATTCCCATGACGTTTGATTTTGACTCAGTCGCCAAGGCTCCCGACGACGCGATTCTCGGCCTGAACGAGGCGTATGCGCGGGACTCAAATCCCGCCAAAATGAATCTGGGTGCCGGCGTTTACAAGGACGCTTCCGGCAACACGCCGATCCTGCGATCGGTCAAACTGGCCGAAGCACGAATCCTCGAAAATGAGAAGACCAAGACTTATCTCGGCATCGAAGGTTCGAAAGAGTACGGCCGTGCCGTCCAGGATTTATTGTTCGGACCCAATCACCCCGTGGTCGCCGCCAACCGCGCAGCGACTGTCCATACTCCAGGAGGAACCGGGGCACTCCGCGTCGCGGCCGACTTCCTAAGAAGGATCTATCCCTCGACGAAGGTCTGGCTAAGCGATCCGACCTGGCCCAACCATCCGGGCGTCTTTCAAGCAGCCGGACTCCAAGTCGGCACATACCCCTATTTTGATGCGTTCAGCAACACTCTCGCCTTTGAGCGAATGCTGGCGGGCCTGGTGGAGATCCCGGCCGGTGACGTCATTCTCTTGCATGGATGCTGCCACAATCCGACTGGCGTCGATCCGACACCCGATCAATGGCGGCGGATTGCCGAGATTGTCTCCCAACGGGGCCTCCTTCCGTTCGTCGACTTCGCTTACCAAGGCTTGGCGGAGGGCATTCGGGAGGACGCGGCCGGCCTTGCCACGCTGACCCGCGCCGGATGCGACTTGCTGGTCGCGAGTTCCTTCTCCAAGAACTTTGGGCTTTATAGCGAGCGCGCCGGAGCTCTTACTGTGGTCTGCAAGTCGGCAGGAGCCGCCCAAGCCGTCTTGAGCCAGTTGAAGGTTTGCATTCGCACTAACTATTCCAATCCGCCTGCTCACGGAGCCGACATCGTCACGACTGTCCTCGACGATCCGCAATTGCGCGGGCAGTGGGAGAATGAGGTCCGAGATATTCGCGAACGCATCAACGGCATGCGGAGCCTGTTCGTGCGAACGCTGGCTGATGTGGGCGTGAATCGCGACTTTTCCTTCGTCGGCCGCCAGCGCGGCATGTTTTCGTTTTCCGGACTGACCGCCGAGCAAGTGCGCCGCCTGCGGGACGAACACTCGATCTACATCGTCGGATCGGGTCGCATCAATGTCGCGGGAATGACAACTGAAAACGTCCGCCCGCTGTGTGAGGCGATCGCCGCTGTTCTCGAAGAACCAAGCTCGAAGGCCCCATGCCTAAAGACTTCCTGAAAGACGTCCGCGACGAATACGACGTCGTCGTGATCGGCAGCGGATTAGCCGGGCTGACCGCGGCCAACACGCTGGCCCGCGCCGGCCATTCCGTGCTGCTTCTGGAGCACCACTACCAATTGGGCGGTATGGCAACCTGGTTCAAGCGGCAGAACGGCCACATTTTCGACATCTCGTTGCATGGTTTTCCGTACGGCATGATCAAGAGCTGCCGGAAGTACTGGACGCGTGAGATCGCCGATTCGATCGTCCAGCTCAAAGGCATCCGCTTCGAGAATCCGCAGTTCTCGCTGCAGACGACCTTTGACCGCCAGGACTTCACGCGGCTGTTGACGGGTCGCTTCGGCGTCGCCCCCGAGGTTGTTGCTCGGTTCTTCGACACGGCCCGCGGCATGAACTTTTACGACGACCAGTCGAAAACGGTCCGCGAGCTCTTTGACGAGTTTTTTCCCGCACGGGACGACATCGTACGGCTGTTGATGGAGCCGATAACCTACGCGAATGGCTCGACCCTCGACGATCCGGCGATCACTTACGGGATTGTGTTCTCGAATTTCATGCAAAACGGCGTGTACACGTTCGAAGGGGGAACCGACCGGCTGATTGGTCAGATCCGCGACGAGTTGGTGAAAAACGGTGTCGAGGTGCGGATCCGCTGCCTCGTCGAAAAGATTGAGGTCGACTGCAGCCGGCGGTCGACGGGCGTGATCGTCAACGGCCGCCGCATCGGGGCGCGGGCCATCGTCTCCAACGCCAACCTCAAATCGACCATCCTCAAGCTGGTGGGGCCCGAGCATCTCGACCCGGCCTTCGTCGAGCAAGCTCGGGCCGTGCGGCTCAACAACAGCAGTTGCCAGGTCTATATGGCGCTCAAGCCGGGGGTCGGCTTCGATGCGTGCGGTGACCTGTTGTTTCATTCAGAGCATCGGGGCTTCGACATCGACGCCATGCTTAGCCGCCACATCAGCAGCCGCACATTTTCGTTTTATTACCCGGGCACGCGGCCGGGAAGCGACCGCCACATCGTGGTCTCGTCGACCAACGCTAACTATTCCGACTGGGCTTCACTTTCCGAAGAGGACTACCGCGCCTCGAAACGCGATCTGGAACAGTCGACGCTCGATTGCCTCGAGCGCTATGTTCCGGGTATCCACGAAAAGGTTGACCACGTCGAGGCCTCCACCCCACGGACCTTCGAGCATTACACCCGGCACTTGCAGGGTGCGTCGTTCGGCACCAAATTCGAAGGCCTGAAAATCAGCAAGCAACTCCCCGAGCAGGTCGCCGGGCTTTTCCACTCGGGCTCCGTCGGCATCATCATGTCGGGTTGGCTGGGCGCAATGAACTACGGCGTGATCGTCGCCAACGAGGTCGACAAATACCTCACCCCCGCCGTCGCGAGTGTATGAGGCGAGCGAGCCGTGAATCATGGGCATGAATCGCGAAGAAATTGAGCGGCTCATCCCCCATCGCCCGCCGTTCTTGTGGATCGACGAGGTGGTGGAAATCTCGCCGACGAACGTCCACGCGCGAAAATCTCTCGACCCGGACCTGGATGTCTTCGCGGGGCACTATCCCGGCTTTCCCGTGCTCCCCGGCGTGCTCGTGTGCGAGGCGGCTCTGCAGGCCGGAGCCTTGCTCATCGCCACATTGGAGCCAAATCCAGACAACCGCGTGCCCGTCGTCGGCCGGCTGAAGAACGTAAAATTCCGCCGGATGGTCCGGCCGCGCGAAATGCTCGACATCTACGTCGAGCTGACCGAAAAGGTGTCCAGCGCCTGGTTCCTGCGGGGACGAATCGAAGTCGGTGGGCAGCCGACGTGTTCGTTGGAGTTCGCCTGCACGCTCACGGCCGCAGACGGAACGGCCTGACCGACGGTCAAACGCCGCCTGACCTACAGGATCGCTCAGCCGCCGCTCGCCGTAGTGGCACGTTGCGTACGGCGCGCCTTTATCCAAACCACGCGAACAGGACCAAGTGTTCGTCGTACACGCCTCCCTGAAATTCGCGGAAGAATGCTAACATGGCGATGAGACCTTCGCGCGCCGTGCAATACAGGAGCATCGATGGGCAGCATCTTTCCCGAGCTGAACGAGCGTATTCGCGAATTCATCGCAGAGCAGAAGATGTTTTTCGTCGCCTCGTCGCCGCTGGCGCCTGACGGGCACATCAACGTCTCTCCCAAGGGACTCGACTGCTTGCGAATTCTGGGGCCGCTGACGGTTGCGTACGTCGACTTTACCGGCAGTGGCATTGAGACGGTGGCCCACGTTCGCGAAAACGGTCGCCTGACGCTGATGTTTTGCGCCTTTCAAGGGCCGCCCCGCATCTTGCGCCTGCGCGGCCGCGGCGAAGCCATCGAGCCGGCCGACGAACAATGGGACATCTATTCCGGCCAGTTGCCACAATACACCAACGCCCGCTCGATTATCGTGCTGCATGTCGAGATGATTGCCGATTCGTGCGGCTACGGGATCCCGCTTTACGATTACGTCGCCGAGCGCAGCCAGTTGGCGGCGTGGTGCGAGCGTAAAGGGCCGGCTGGCATTGCCGAGTATCAGGCCACAAAGAATCGCCAGAGCATCGACGGACTGCCGGGCCTCAGGCATTTCGCCAATCCGCAACCCGCCGAGGGCCATCCTGCGGGATAATTTGCCCGGACTGCGTCAGTTGATCGCGTCACGATTTCACTCGTCGTGAAGCGAGGTGCCGAGATGGTTCACCCAAATCGAATGGCAATTTGTTTCGTCGGCGCTGTCGCGCTGATGTCTCGCGGTGCGCTTCTCGCCAAAACTCCCCCTGCGCCCACTGGCACTCCCGTGCGGGCGTACGCGCCTCTTGACCAGGTCGTCACCGACTTCATGCAGCATTGCGACTGCCCAACGGCGACCGCCGCCGTTTCACAAAACGGCAAACTGGTTTCCTCGCGCGGCTACGGCTGGTGTGACGCGCTGGAGAAAAAGCGAACGTTGCCCGATGCGCTTCTGCGAATCGGCGGCGTGACTCAGCCGATTACGGCCGCCGCCGTCAGAAAACTAATTCGGGACGGTAAGCTTTCGCTCGACACGAAAGCATTCAAATTCCTCAACCTCAAGCCGCTTCGGCCGGCGAATCCTGATCCTCGCCTGCAGGACATCACACTCGGCGATCTCTTGGATCATCGCGGCGGTTGGGACGCCCACACGTTTGATCCGTTTACGGACCTGCGCGCGGTCGAGAAAAGCCTGCGGGTCACGCGCCGCCCGCGACCGATCGAAATCGTTCGCTCTATGCTGACCCAGCCGCTGCAATTCGATCCGGGGCAGCAGAAGGTATTCTCGAATTTCGGCTATTGTGTGCTCGGGCGGATCATCGAGAAGGCCACAGGGAAATCCTACAGCAATTACATCAAGGAAGACCTCTTTCGGCCGCTCGAGGTCGCAGACGTCAGGCCGGCACGTCATTTTGCGGATCAACGCGATCCCCGCGAAGTCTGGTACCCCGTGAAGGACGTGCCGATCGAGACGATGGATTCGTTTGCCGGCCTGGTCGCGTCCGCCCCGGCACTGTGTAAGTTTCTCGACGTGTATTGGGCCAATGGCCAACCGCGGCAACCCGGCGATGATGAGCAATGGACTTATTTTGGCAACATCGCGGGAACAACGGCGATCGTTCGCCAAAGGCCCGACGGTTACAACATCGCGATCCTCTGCACTGTCCGCAGGCAGGAGCCGCTGGCCGAGAAGGAAAATCGCGCCCTCGAGCGGCAAATCGACGCAGCGATGGACAAAATCGCGGCCGCGGAATCGAAATAGACGCCGCATTACTGGGCTGGACAACTAATTATCGCCAAAGGACGTACAAACCCGAGAATCCATCCGCACGAACTCGCTGGAACGGCTGGCCGACGCCCTTTTCGTCACGTAGGATAGGCTGTGCGGCCATTTCGTCTGCGGACGATAATTGTTTGGATCGCGACCCGCCGAACGACCACTCGGCCATCAATCTCTTTCGAGCTGCTTCCCGTCGATGCTGCTAAGTTGGACTCACCAAATTACTGCGTGGATCAAACGCAAAGGATCGCACGCAGCGGGGCGGCGAGCTCGTCGACGGCTCTACGAGCACCGATGCGCAGCCGCAATCTCCCAGCTTGAGATTCTCGAGTCGCGAGAATTGCTCAGCGCCACGATCGGCGTGCAAGTCCACGGCAATTCGATCCACCTGACCGAACAGGGACGAGGCGACGCCTCGACAACCGGGAACTTTACCGTCTCGTACACCAGCTCGCAGGTCGTTCTGACCGGCACCAACGGCACGACATTCAAGGTTGGCGGCCAGACGCTGGCGAGCGACACGATCAACATCACCGGTCCCGCGTCGATCACGATGTCGCTCAACCGGGACGCCAACGTGATCTCAATCACGGGCGACGGAACAGCCAGCTTATCCGTCTTGAGAATCAAAGCCGGAGGGGGCAGTCAGAGCAATGCCGTCACGCTGAGCAATGTCATCGCGGATTCGGTCAACATTCAGGGACGACGCACGAATGACAGCATCACCTTCAACCAATCGACGGTGAACGGGAACCTCACCGTCTTGTTGGGCAACTCGGCGAGCGACACGCTGGATCTCGAATCGACCACCGTCAAAGGAAACCTGCGCGACCAGGTCGGTCAACTCACCACCAATCAGTCGACCATCGACGGAAAGGTGCACAACGTCGAGGCCGGCAAGAACAGCACTTTGAATTCGACCGACACGACTTTCACCGGCGACGTGTCCTTCCAAATGGGTCCGAGCGGCGTGATCAACCTGCTCAGTTCCAACGCAGGATCAAACGAGTTTCAAAGCTCGGTGTCGATCAGGGGTTCGCGGCGCCACGGAACTACAGTCAACCAGGACCCCGGATCGGTCTTCTTCGCCGTCACTCCGAAAACCCGCAATGCGACCTTCACCACGTCCAATGCTCCGACGCCGACTCTCGGCACTCCGACGGTGAATTCGCAGACGGTTACGACAAACGCCGCGCCTGTGATCACGGGAACCTTCGACTCGGTCAACACGAAAGTCCTTACCGTCACCGCAAACGGCCAGACGTTTACGTTGGGGACCAACCCGCAATTGACCTCTCCGTCCGCGGGCAACTGGTCGCTCAACCTAGGCGGAGCGGCGCTGATTTCGCCCGTCACGACCGTAACCGTGACCAGCGCTGACGGAGCTGGGAATAAGGCGTCAGGAACGGGAACGATCACGGACGGGGCCGGCATCATCGCCAACTACTTGAAGGCGAATAACCTGACCGCGACCACCACCGCGGACGGGTTGAACATCGTGACCCAAACCCAAGGGAACGGAGCGGTGCCCCACAACGGCCAAACGGTCACCGTCAACTACTCGGGCTTCCTCTTGAATTCCAACGCGACGATTGGAACCGAGTTCGATTCCAACACCGATGCGAAGTTTGGTCACGTCACGCCGTTCTCGTTCGTGCTTGGGGCAGGACAAGTCATCAAGGGTTGGGACGAAGCGTTTGCCCTTCTCAAGGTCGGGACCGTCGCCCAGCTCGTGATCCCGTCGACCTTAGCTTATGGCGTGAACGGGAACCCACCGTCGATTCCGCCGAATTCGATCCTCGTCTTTAATGTGACGCTGGTTTCCGCGGTCTAGCGGGCAAGCGGCTCGAATCAGGCGCGGCGGGTCGCACGATAGCGGTTGCACCCTTCCAGCGAGCATTTCGCCGCACAACAGAGGCCCTTCCAACGCAGGGGTCTGCCACCGCTCGCGAAGTGAACGCGACGCGACTAAGTTGGACGAGAGCGGATTGAAAGGCCGTTCTTCGGAAGCCACTTCTTCGGGCCGATTCGGAATCCGCTGTCGCGTGCCGCAAGGGCTGCTGTCGGATGAAACCAAAGTCCAAGGGTTCGAGAGCGGGAGCGCGCCCCTCCCGCGGCCGTCCTGATCGTCTGGTCTCTGGGGAATCACAGTCGTCCACGACTCGAGTGGACCCAAAATGGATTGGGCGCTGGCCGGGATGGGTTGTGCTCTGGGCGGGGTTGCTGTTTCCCCAAGTTGTCTTGCTTGGTCCCGCTTTCATTGGCCGGACCGTCGACTTGCCGGTGGACCTGCTTGCGGTTCCCAGAGTCGATTATTTCCCCAACCGACCTGAGTATCAAAGGGTCGTGCCGCGCCATGGCAATGATCTCCTCGATCTTTTACTGATCGGTCCGGCCACCGTCGGGAATTTCGCCGCAAAGGAGTTCCGCGCGGGACGCCTCCCGATTTGGCAGCCGTCGAATTTTGCCGGCGCTCCGTTCGTGACCGTCTATTCGCCTTTCGCGATTCCTTACTACGTCGCTCCTTATCCGATGACGCTCGCCTGGATCGCTTTGCTGCAGTCACTGACGGTTGGCTTGGGCATGTGGTTCCTCTTGCGGCGCTCGTTCAACTTGTCGTACTGGCCAGCCGCCGTCGGCAGTTGGTGTGCTCCTCTGACCGGCTTTATGACGGTTTGGCATGGGTTTTCCCCGATCGGTCCTTATTGCTGGCTCCCGTGGTCGCTCTGCGCGGCCCAAGCGGCCATCAAAAACCCTCAAGGCTTTGGCAGCGTCGGGCTCGCGGTCCTGACCGCGTTGATCCTGCTTTCCGGGCATCCCGGCGTCGGCGGACTCGTGCTCGTGACAGTTGGCCTTTACGTGCTTTGGCTGATCGCCGACGAAATCCGCGTTGGACAACGTTGGCAAGGCGCGGCTTGGTCCATGTCACGAATCGGCGCGGCGTGGCTGGTGGGTTTCTTACTTTCCGCGCCGTATGTGGCTCCGCTGTTGGACTATGCTCGCACCAGTGCGCGGATGGAGCTGCATTCCCAGCAACTCGAAGAGCGCCCGCCCGAAGGCCTCAGAGCCCTCCCGGCAATCGTGCTGCCAGACGTCTACGGCGGAAGCGCGCGTGCGGATTGGCTGCGCACTGCGCGCACTGTCCTTCCAGAAAGTTCCTCGGGCGCCTACGCGGGCCTGCTCGCCGCGCTCTGGTTGGCCCCGCTCGCGTGGTGCGATCCGAGGCGGCGCTCCCCAGTGGTCTTTCTGAGCCTGCTCGTGATTGTGTCGCTGGGCTGGACGCTCAACCTCCCGGGCATCGTCAATATTCTGCGCTCAGAGCCGCTGCGACCGCTGGCCTCTCTCTCGTATAACCGCTGGGTCCTGGCGACTTCGATGGCGATCGTGATCCTGGCCGCCATCGGCCTGGAATATTTGCGCGCGGCGGCCGCCAGTTTGCGATGGTGGTTCCTGTTGCCGGTGCTCATCACCGCCGGTTTCGGCGGTTGGTGCCTCTACCATCGACTGACTCTGAGGGACTCCAAGGAGGAACAACTGTTCTCCCTCTGCTACGACGTTGGATTCGGACTGTCGCTGGCCGCATTCGCCGGCTGGGCGACGACGATCCGCGCGATCCCTTCCGCGAGGTGGATTCGCCTCGGTGTCATCGCTTTGCTTCCTTTGGAACTTCTTTGGTTCGCCTGGAATGAACGCCGCCAGGCGGACATGGCGCTCTATTTCCCGCGCATTGGCGTTTTGGACGAGCTCGCGTCCCGCAGTCCGGGGCGAATTTGGGGGGTCAACTGCTTACCGCCAAATCTCAATCTCACGCAGGGTCTCGAGGATATTCGCGGCTACGACGCGGTCGATCCCCTGAGATTTGTCAAATTGTTCGGACTGGCGGTCGATCCGAAGCTGTCGCGCTTTCATCCGTACGCCATGACCCAGTATGCAGTTCCCTCGGCTCGGCCTACTGCCGAAGGTCTGAGGCTTCATCCGGTGGCGAATCTGCTCAATGTGCGTTACCTGATTTTTCGGGATCGACCGCCCGCCGGTCTTCCTGTCATCCTGCAGCAGGATGGCTATTGGATCGTAGAAAACCGCGATGCGCTGCCTCGGGCCTACGTGCCGCGTTCAGTGCGGGTCGTACCAGACGATCATCAGGCGCTCTTGCACATGGCGAGCTTTGACTTCGATCCTCGCCGGACTGCCTTGGTAACCGACGATTTGCAGTTGCCCGACAGCATGCTGGGATCAGTCAGCGTCCATTACGAGATTCCGACGCGGGCCGAACTGGAAATCGACATGCAGACCGCAGGCCTCGTGCTGCTTTCAGACATGTGGGATGCGGGGTGGCACGGGGAACTCGATGGTGCCCCATGCCCAATTTATCGCGTGGACGTAGCTCTGCGTGGGTTCCAAGTCCCGGCCGGAAAGCACCGCATCGTTTGTAGCTATGACCCGCCTAGCGTTCACGCGGGCTTCCGCAGAGCCATCGTCGGCGTTTTGGTCTTGCTCTTTTGGGTAACCTGGAAAGGGCTCATGGGCCTGCGAAACCGTATCCACAAAAGGGCGACAGGCCTAAACGCCGGCACCGAGTCAGTGTAGGGCAATAAATTGAGTCGCGTCGGGGCCGCTTTGATCGTGATCACCCAAGAACTCAGCAACGGGGAATGTGGCTACTTGCCCAGTCGATTCGCCTTTTGTGCTTCACGAATCAGTTTCAATTCCCGTTCCGCAACCGCGTCTCCGGGGGCAAACTCTAAAAACCGCTCGAGGCGCCGGATTGCTTCGTCCAATCGTCCCTGACCGCGAAGAGCCTGGGCCGCGTAGAAATCGCACACATACAACTGCGGGTTTCGTGCGAGCCCCTGATCGGCGTACGACAGTGCCCGCGGGAAGTCGGCGGACTTGACTGACAACGACGCCAGGTTGCAATAGATGAGAGCATTGCCCGGATCGAGCGCAAGTGCGCGCTCAAGAAGTCGACGAGCTTCCTCGAGTTGCCCGCCTTCAATCAGAATCGAGGCCATCCCGATCAGAGCCTCGACGGAGCCGGGATCGATCGTGATTGCATGGCGATACTGCGTGAGCGCGTCGTCCTTTCGCCCCAGAAGCAGATACGAAGCCGCCAATCCGTTGCAAAGAATGGTGTCGCGCGGCGCGAGGCGAATCGCAGTTTGGAACTCGGCGACAGCCTCCGCCGGTTTCCCTGCTTGGATCAGCGCCGCCCCCAGGCAACTGTGAATCGTCACGTTTTCTGGCGTACAAGACTGCGCATGACGCAACAGAGTCACGCTGTCGCGCCAATAGCTGACCTGCCCGAACGCGAGGGCTGAATACAAGAGAACAGCGGCAAATGCCGTGAGCGGCAGGATCCGCTCGCGGACGATACCGGCACGGGCAAGCTCGGGGACAAGCCAGGTAATCGCCAGAAAAATGCCGATCAACGGAAAATAGCTGTAACGATCCGCCATTTGCTGCACGCCGACCTGCACCAGGCCAATCATCGGCACGAGCGTCCCCAAGTACCAAAACCATCCGACGAACCAAAACGGGAATCGGCGGATCGACGCGATCGCCGTGACCGTAATCGCGAGCAAAATCACCGCGGCCAGAGTCACGCTTGTCAAAGCGAGATTGAGATTGGGATGCGGATAGAAGACGGCCAGGTTCACCGGGTAAGCCGCCTTTTCGAGGTAAGTCAGGTACGACACAATCGCGTTGCCACAGCGCGTCGAAAAGGAGAAATGAGCCTTCATCGCCCCGCCGCTGGACTGAGAGTATAACGCAACTGCCGAGAAAGCCGCTGACCCTGCGAAGAAGGGAATTTTCTCGGCGGTTCGGCTGAGGACACTTCGATTCAACCACCCGCCCGCAGTTTTTTCCGGATCTCGCCCGATTGGTCCGCCCTGCCGCAGACGTTTCGCAGAGGCGACGGACGCTGAGCCGCCAATCAACGCTCCGCGATCGAGGCGCGCGAGCGGCCAGTAATCGAGGAGCAAGAAGACGAACGGCAGCGTGACGAGCGTGGGCTTCGCGAGCAGGCTACAGATAAACAGCAGAAACGATCCGATCAATCTCGAAGCGTGCCCTTTTTTGGCGTAGCCCACGTAAGCTCGCAGTGAAAGCAGACCGAAGAAGACACTCAAGACGTCCTTGCGTTCGGCGACCCACGCCACGGATTCCACATGCAGCGGGTGGATCGCGAACAGGGCGGCCACAAAGGCGCTTCGCGACATGTTGCCCGTGGCTGCTGTCAGCGTTGCGAATAAGAGCAGGGTATTGGCGACGTGCAGCAGAACATTGGTGATGTGGTAGCCGGACGGTCCGATGCCGAACAGATTGCTGTCCAGCATCAACGACCACCACGTCAGCGGGATCCAGTTGTAGTCGTGGACGTCGAGACTCCAGCGGAGACCCTCGAACGAGAGCCCAGCTTGCACCTCCGGGTTATGCGACGCGTAAACTGGGTCATCGATGCTGATAAACGACAGGCCCGCAGCCTGCGAATAGACGGCAAAGGTGCCGGCAACCAGGAGCACGCAGTAGAACAGTCCGGTACGCCGTTGCGGCGCCTGCGACACTGCAGAACGGGAAGCCCCTAAATCCGACGCTGGACCGACGCTGCGACGCGGCATGGACCGACCAGTTTCAGGTTCCGAGAGCGCCCACCCGATCCATTTTTCCGCCGGCAAGGCCGCTCCTTGGGACTACGAGGATTTGGCGATTCCTACGATCCGTTTTACGTTGGCAAAACCCGTATTCGGTGGGGCTCTGTTGGCCGAACAATCTTCGCCCGAAGAGCGCCTGGCCCCATGCCGATGCGGTGTGGACTTGCTAGATTGGAGTCGCCGCGTCTCCCTTGACGGGTTGACGAGACTCCGATCGGGGCTCAAACCTCATGATGTCTGTGCCTGCACAACAAACCGTCTTCATCGTTGATGATGAGGCAGCGATACGCAAGTCGCTGCAGTTGCTGATTGAAATGCTCGGCGTTTCCGTGCGGACGTTTCCGTCCGCCGCCAGCTATCTCGATGCCTATCAGTCCGGGGATGCGGGCTGTCTCATCCTCGATCTGCGGATGCCTGGGATGAATGGACTCGATCTGCAGAACGAGTTAATCCGGCGCGGTTTCGACATGCCCGTCATTGTGCTCACGGGCTTCGGCGACGTCCCGTCAGCGATTCGCGCACTCAAGAGTGGCGCCTTCGAGTTTTTGGAAAAGCCCGTTGACGACGACGTCTTGCTCGACCACGTGCGACGCGCCTTGGCTCTTGACGCTCAACAGCGCCGCCAGCGCAGCGGGCACGACATCGTTCGTGAGCGAATCGAACGGCTGACGCTTCGGGAACGTGAGGTTCTTGGACTGGTCGTCGAAGGTCTCTCGAGCAAGGAGATCGGCCACCGGCTGCGAGTGCGTTGCAAGACGGTCGAGGCACACCGCGCGAGAATCATGAAAAAGATGGAAACTGAAAGCGTCGTCGACCTCGTGCGCATCGTTGTCGGAATCGAATCAAAGGCTGCCGGCAGAGGTGCGATCGATTCATGAACACTCGCCTCAAGCCAGTCGCGGTTTGGTTGACTCACGTCGTTTGCGTGAGCGTCGCTATTTTCCTCGTGGGACGGCTCGGTTGGGTGTCCATCGTCCCTTCGGGCGAGCTTGTCCACGTTTGGACCGCTTCCGGCGTCGCTCTTGGCACCCTGCTGTTTTTCGGCAATCGACTCTGGCCGGCAGTTTGGTTGGGAAGCTTTCTTCTCGAGGTCTCAACGATTTTCGAGGGATCTACGGCGCACGCGACCGCATCATCTCTCGTTTTTGCGGCGAGTGTCGCAACTGCGACGACTTTGCAAGCGGCGGCAGGCAACTGGCTAATCCGGCGCGCACTCGGCAAAGTTCCGGCGCTCGACAACGTGAATGAGGTCCTCGCGCTCCTGGGCCTCGGTGGCGTTCTCAGCACTGCCCTCGGCGCCGCCGCTCGCAGCATCAGTCTGACCGACCATTCCCGTTTTCTACCGCATTTGCTGACGGTTGAGGCCAACTGGGCGGCCGAATTGACGGGGGTCTTCGTCTTTGCACCGGTCACCCTCATTCTGCTCAGTCCGAAAACGTGGCAGTTCTGTTGGCCGCGGGCCGTCCGGTTGCTCGAGTCTGTGGCCATCTTTGTCGTAATTCCGGTCATTGTTTCGCAGATCGGTAACGACCGCGAAAGCGACTACGGAGTGATCCTTGTTGCCGTGGCCGCCCTGTGGGCCACGCTGCGCTTCGGAAAGGTCGGGACGGGTCTGAACCTGTTGGTGATGGCCTTGATGCTGGCCTCCAACGTGAAGACGGGAACGCAGCTTCTCGGGACAATCCGGACGAGCCCAGCCACGGCCACCACTGACGCCCAAATCTTGCAGATAACGTTCAGCGTCACCTTCTGGAGCCTGGCTGCGATTCTGAATGAACGGGAGCGAGTCGCGACGCACCTCCGCGAAAGTGAAGCGCGATTCCGCCAATTCAGCGAGGGGATGTCCCACGTGATTTGGATGATGACTCCTGACAAGCAACGCTTTCTCTATGTGAACCAGGCCTTTGAGCAAATTTACGGCCGCAGTCGGGAGGAGCTCTATGCTTCGAGCGATCTCTGGCTGGCCTGCATTCATGCCGACGATCGCCAACGTGTCGGCGAACGCCGATCGGGGCAAGGCGGGGCGAGCGAATATTCCGAAGAGTATCGCGTAGTCCACACGGATGGGACGGTGCGCTGGTTGCGCGAGAGCGCGGTGCCGCTCAGAAATGAACAAGGCGAGATCGCCATGTTCGGTGGGACCATCGAGGACATCACGCAGAGCCGACTCGTCGCACAGAAGCTCGCCCGGCATCAATCGGAATTGTTGCACGTCTCGCGGCTCAGCTCAGTCGGGCAAATGGTCGCGACCCTCTCCCACGAAGTGGCTCAACCAATGAGTGCGATCGGCACCTTCGCAACGGTTTGCGCCGGACATCTTCAATTAGAGCCGCCTGACAATTTGGATCGGTCGGAGACGTTGAAACAGTGCATCGAGGCTATCGCAGCAGAAAATCAGCGCTGCCGGGCGATTTTGCGGCGCCTGCGTGACTACACGCGCAAAACTCCGCGACGTCGGACCGCCTGCGACTTGAACGCCGTGCTGCGCGAGTCGGTCGATCTGATTGTGCACGAGTTGCGGCGGCACGACGTCAAAGTGGTCTGCGAGCTGGATCGGTCGACGCCGCCCGTCTGCGGGGATCGAATTCAGCTCCAGCAAGTCATCATCAACCTGCTCACCAATGCACGCGATGCGATGCTGCACGTCGATCCATTGCGGCGTGTCGTTGTGCTCCGTTCGCAGGCCGCGGGAGATTCCGTCGTTCTCGAGGTGGAAGACCAGGGCAGCGGAATTCCGCAAGAGGAAAGTGGCCGCATCTTCGAGCCGTTCTTTACGACCAAGGAGGAGGGCATGGGGATTGGCCTAAGCATCTGCAAGACCATCGTTGAAGAGCACGGCGGCGAAATCCAGGCTTTGACAAACGCATCGGGCGGCGCCACATTTCGCATCCTGATCCCAGTGAGCGCCGAAACACCCGACCAGCAAAGACTGCCGCTGCAACCCGCATGACGATGCTGTCCTATCGACCGACAGCCAACCACGTCCACTCTTAAAGAAATAGGATCCTCGAGTTCGCGGAGAGTTCGCTGCCGCAGGCACAAGCGCCTCCGGCGGCCGCAACCCCGTACAGGAGATAGGAAGATGTAAGGGAGTGCCTATGGCACGGTTGTTGTCAGTCAACGTTGGTCGTCCCCGTGAGATCGCGTGGCGCGGGAAGACTGTGCACACGTCCGTGTGGAAGGAACCCGTGGAGGGACGGCGTCTGGTTCGGCGGATGAACGTCGATGGTGACGCACAGGGTGATCTCGCCGGCCACGGTGGAGAGCACCGTGCTGTGTTTGTCTACCAAATGGATTCTTACCGCTACTGGGAGCGGGAGCTAAAGCGGCAGGATTTTACCCTCGGGCAGTTTGGAGAAAACTTCACCGTAGAGGGCTTGGCGGACAATGAGGTCTCGATTGGCGACCGCTTCCGCATTGGCACAGCGCTGTTCGAAGTTACGCAGCCGCGCGTGACCTGCTACCGCGTTGGCCTGCGAATGGATGAGCCCAGGATGGCGGCTTTGCTGGTTGAACATCGCCGCCCTGGGTTCTATTTTCGTGTCCTCGAAGAGGGCGAGGTCGGGGCCGGCGACGAAATCGTCAAAGTTGCCGCGGACCCGGAACGGCTGTCGGTCGCCGCGGCCGACGCGCTGCTCTATCTTCCCGGGCCCGCAAGAGAAGACCTTGAACGGGCTTTGCGCATCGCGGCCCTGAGCCCGGGCTGGAAGTCTTCATTTGAAGCTCTCCTCCAGCAGATGATGCAGCCGGGTTCGCGCACCGGGAATGCCGGACTAACGTCACCCGAACAGATCATCACGGCTGCTCCTGGATTCCGGCCTCTGAGAGTGGCCAGAACGACTCGCGAGAGCAGCAGTGTGGTCTCACTGGTGTTGGAGCCGTTGGACGGTCGTCCCCTGACGGTCCCGCTGCCCGGGCAGTTCGTGGCGGTGCGACTCCGTCCACAAGCGGACGCGCCCCCCGTCTTGCGCTGCTACTCCCTGTCTGATCTGCCGGCCGCCGGTCGTTACCGCATCGCCATCAAAGAGGAACGGCACGGAATCGCCAGCACTTACCTGAGCAGGCAGCTTCGTGCAGGCGATGTCCTGGATGTCAGCGCTCCCCGCGGCGCCTTCATCCTGCAGCCGGGCGAACTGCCTGTGGTGCTGTTGAGCGCTGGAGTGGGTGTGACTCCGGTGATGGCCATGCTCCACGCATTGGCGGCAGAGACGTCGCCGCGCTCGGTCTGGTGGATCTATGGAGCGCGCAACCGCCTGGATCACCCCTTTGCCCGAGAAGCGCGCGATTTGCTGGCTAAGCTGCCCCATGCCCGGAGCTACGTCCAATACAGCCGGCCCGACGCGGCTGACCAGCTGGGTGTTGATTTCGATGCTGCCGGCCGGCTGACCGCCACGGTCCTCGAAAAGCTGGGCGTACCCCGCGAATCCGATTTTTATCTGTGCGGCCCTCCCGCCTTCCTTGAGGATTTCAAGGCCGGACTTGCCGGTTGGGGCGTGGTTCCTGATCGCGTCCACACGGAGGTTTTTGGGTCAGGCAAATCCATCACGCCGGGTGTGAAGGAAGCCCCGCGCCTGCGACCGCACGCGCCTGCCGGATCGCCCAGCAAAGGTCCAAGAATTGCATTTGCTCGCACCGGCCTTACGGTTTCCTGGAATCCCAAGTTCCAGAGCCTGCTGGAGCTCGCGGAAGCCTGCGACGTCCCGGTACGCTGGTCTTGCCGGACCGGAGTTTGCCATACCTGTGAGTGCGGGTTGATTTCCGGGTCGGTGGAGTATGATCCCGAGCCGCTCGATCCTCCAGCGGCCGGAAACCTGTTGATTTGCTGCTCTCGCCCGCGAGAAGACCTGGTAATCGACATTTAGAGACGACCCGCGACGGTCGCGTGGCTGAAGTTCGCCTGCCTAATATCGGAGCGGTGCAACAATGGTCGAGAACGACAACCTTCGCTATACGAAGATCGCCCTCAACAATGGATCCAGTGCGATCCCCGCCCTCGGCTTTGGCACACTGATTCCCGATCCCATCGCAACCAAAACCGCGACCAAGGCGGCGCTGGAGGCAGGATTTCGTGCGTTCGACGCGGCCGAACGCTACCGAAATGAAAAGGAGGTCGGCGAAGCGCTGCAGGAGGTGTTCCAGGCGGGGAAGATCAAGCGGGAGGACGTGTTCGTCGCCACGAAGGTCTGGAACAACAATCATCGTCCGGAACGCGTCAAACCCGCCTTCGAGGCCAGTCTCAAGAGACTCCAACTCGACTACGCTGATCTCTATCTGATCCACACCCCGTTTGCCTTCCAACCCGGCGACGAGCAAGACCCGAGGGATGCGAACGGCAACGTGATTTATGACAAAGGGGTGACGTTGCTGGATACCTGGAGAGCGTTGGAGGGTCTCGTGGACGAGGGCAACTGCAAGGCCATCGGATTATCCGACGTCAGCCTGGAACAGGTGCAAGAGATCTCTGAAGCGGCGAGGATCAAGCCCGCCGTTGTTCACGTCGAATCCCATCCCTACCTCCCGGAATGGGAGCTTTTGAACTATTGCAGAAAGAACGGCATCGTGCTGCAAGCTTTCGCGGCGCTGGGGCACGGTATGGAGCCCAAGTTGTTCGAACATCCTGTCATCACCGCGATCGCCAAGCGAGTCAACAAGACCCCGGCGCAGGTCTTGCTCGCCTGGGCGATCCAGCGCGGGACGGCCCTCCTGACCACCGCGACGACTTCCGCCCGGATCAAGGAGAATTTTGAGGTCTCGACCATTCCCGAAGACGCCATGCGGGAGATTCGCGAAGGAATCACGTCGCAGATCAGGTTTAACGCCGTTGTCCAGACCGGCGTTCCCGGGTTCATTCCGAGAGAAAAGAAAGGTTGAGAGCAATCACTCCCAGGAGCTCCTATGCGACCTGACATTGTTCCGGAGGCTGTCTTTCCTGACTACGAGTTGTCCGACCACACTGCGAAGCGGCGGAAGCTGTCCGAACTGCAAGGACCACACCCCATGGTTCTCGTCCTGAGCCGTGGCGGTTTTTGCCCCAAGGATCGCCGGCAGCATGAGGGGCTTCTTCAACTTCACCGTGAGATCGAGGTCGGCTATTGCCGGCTTGTCACGATCAGCACGGACAACATCACCGAGACGAATGAGTTTCGCACAGGGATAGGCGCGCACTGGCCTTTCCTTTCCGACTCGGCGCGCAAGATCCAAAAGGATCTCGACATCGCTGAGTACACCGATCCACAACACAATCCGATGATCCCGCACACGATCGTGCTCGAGCCGGGTCTGGTCATTCACAAGATTTACAGCGGCTACTGGTTCTTCGGCCGGCCGACACTGGAAGAGCTCCGTCAGGACCTGCGTGCCGTGACCAAGAAATGCCGGCCGGACTGGGACATCACAACGCCAGAACTCAAAGCGGCGTGGCAGGAGGGCCGCAAGGAACTCTTCTATCCGTACGGAAAGACGTACGTCCAAACTCTCGGTGAGCAGGATTAGGAGCCAGCCCGCAAGCCACGGAAAGACGTCGATGCCAGTTCCCGTTTCGTCCTCGGCCCCAAGCTCTGCTTGAAACCGCACTGTTCCCGAAGCTCCGCTTCGACTTCCACTTGCTCGCTCGGGCCCGCTTGGTGCTCGGAGCGACACCCCGTCAGCTTCCCTTGAGGACTTTTGTACCGCCGGCTCGTCCTGATGCCGGCACGATGCGCAGCACCCGAACAGTTCGCCTCTCCGCGCGAAACGTCAGTCCCGTTTGTTCAGTGATCTGTTTCAGCACGAGTTCTGGCGATTGCGCTCCTTCCCGGTAAACGATTCGGTTCCACCAGAGAACCCGTTTTGGTTTTGTTGAAACCTCGTTGATCACGCGCCGGCCGATGTAATTCCCTAGGTCTCTCAAAAATTCGTCCAATCCTCCAGTCGGGCCGTCGTCATTCCGACCTGGGCCGTTGGGACGTGCACCCGCGTAAATAGCAATCAAGTCTCGCGATTCGTCCTCCGACTTCAGCGCAGAATCTCGCTTCATGGCAAAATCTCCCTTTGCCACGAGGACGTCTTGAGGTTCCTGGACGAAATTGAGCTCTACATCCAGCTTGGCTTCTTTCCACAAGATTTGTTCGAGCTCTGCGATCAAGTTTTCCGGCGGCACTCCAACGCGAACGATGAAGTCACCTTCGACGGGCGCTTCCACCAGCTTCCGCGGGCCGGCGATTTCGGCGGCGCCAAGTCCACAGTGCTCCAAGAGGTAGATCAACGGCTGCGTCGCTTTCCATCGAATCGAACCCAGCGTGATATGCCATTCGTTAAGGAATCGCCCGTTGTAAAGGTAGAGGTTTAACGCCGGCTGGAACTTGCCCGGGGGCGCGCCCGGCATCCCCGGTCCCGTCAAGCGTGAACGTCCCGCGGGAAAGGGTTCCGCGACACGCTTGATGTTCCGACCCTTTTCCAGTCCGTAGACACGCATCAAATCCGCGTCAACGTTGTCCTTTTCGTCCATCGTCCCTGCAGGAGGCAACGAGCGGTTGTCACGCGGCTCTGCAAATCCCAGGTGGACCAGATCATCGAGAAGGTTGCCTCGGTCGATGCTTTCGAGCCGAGTCACGACGAACGGGACGTCATAATGGAAGAGGTATCCTCCTGGTTTCACGGTTAGCAATTTGACCTTGGCTCCAACCGGAATTCCTTTGAAGAGAAACTCTCCCCGATCACCGGTTTTCGTCTCCAGAGCGACGACTGTCCCTGCGTCTTTTTCTCCGGTCAGATAACAGAGAATCCGCCGACCGCTGACTGGCATCAATGAGTGGGTGACGATCCGGCCCGTGATTTCCGCCGCCGGAGCTAAGCGGATCGCCACTTCGCGAGCCTGATCGCCAGCGACGACTTGCCCAGTGAAGGATCCGTCCTGGGCGAGCGCCAGCACGCGGCACCGTTTGCCCCGAACGTCGAGGGAGGCGACTCCCTGAGCGTCGGTTTTTCCCTCAAAGCGCTCGAGAGATTTCCACTCGTCGGGCATCACGCAAGCGATGACGGTTGCGCCCAGAGTTGCTCGACCGGCGGCATCGACCACGCGCACGGCAAGCGACTTTTGGTTCTGCGCCTTGTTGTTGTCTGCCGCCTCGCAGGCGGCACAAGGCGCGACCTCGTGCGACGCCAATCCAACGAACGCGGCCAGCATCCAGCTCAGCCACTTTTCGCGTGATCGCATGGGCTCGTCACTCCTGCCCTCATTTTAGTGTCTTGCGGGACAAGTAAAACCGGATCGCTGGTGGTCCACGCGCGAAAACTGCGCGAGTCCGCTGCGGTCCACATCAACTGAGGGCCAATCACCCGCTGTCGAGCGCACCCTTGTCGTGTCCATCAAAGCGTGTCAGCATTAAACGCGATAGGCCATTCGCGATCCTTCCCAAAAAGGTAAGTTGTGCGACGGGTCGCCTGACACACTCCAACGCCGAGCAGTTGTGTCAGCAAATCACGGGTGAAGAGCCAAAATTCGTATGGGAAGAAATTTCGAGAATCGCAAGCAATCGATCTTCAAGACGGCTGCTTCGAAATCCAAGCTCTACGCCAGGTACGGCAAGCAATTGTACATGGCGGCCAAGAACGGCG
>DASZIA010000205.1:0-7137 GCA_035949535.1 Planctomycetaceae bacterium
CCTCATATGGGTCCGTCCTCGCCTAGATCGAACCATTATCAGTTCCGTGGCCCCGTCGTGTCTGTAAGCTGCTCGATCGCGACTGTGACCCGACGCCAGACAGCCGCGCCAGCGTGATCGCCTTCCGCTGCTAGCTCCTCGGCGCGCTGGAAGCTATTCGCCTCCGCCTCGTCGGCGTAGCGGTTGACCATCAGCACGGCAACACGCCAGACTCGATCTCTCGTATCAACGCTGGGAACGATCGCGGAGCTTGTGTTTCGAATTGCTTGACCGAGACGACAGGACAGGCCGAACCCTCTTTCGTTCGGATCTTGTTGGCAGTCGTCCAGATGCGCCGAGATTTCGCATCTGGACCCGCCCGCCCGAATGCGCTCAGCCATCGGGGTATCCCTGGTCGCGGAATACCTTTCAGACAGCGTGCACGCTCGTATGAGACGCCTTTAGGCAGTCGACCGAGAGTAGGCCCGCCTCGATCGCCCGCATCGTCCAGCGACGCGCGGCGATCCAGAACTGCTGCCTATGTCCCGTGCAGCAGAACTTCTGAGTCGATCCGCCTGTCATACGGGGTGTGAAAGTCCGGTTACACCACAGGCAGCACGCATCCATTGCGGGCTCAGGGGCCGGTTCGAGCACCGTTGTAACCGACCCGTGGCGACAGTCTGCGGCTATTACGGCACGGTTCCGCGGTACGAACGCCGACCTCACGCCTGCCGCGATCAACGATTCAGGAGCTTTCTCAAGGATTTCGAAGGTAGTTGGCATCGCCGCATCATATACGTTTACCTGAGCAGCACAATATCCATGGCCCGATTCGCTGGTCTATTCTGGATTAAACTTAACCAATGTGTGGTCGACGGGTTTGCCTCGGGCTGCTAGACCAACTGCGAGCGTGAAACTAGTGCCATCATAGGTTCCCTGTACCACCGACCCCGGATCTAGGCGTTTCACTGACGGCCATCCCTCGTGCCCATTTGGAGAGTTGGAACCCGCCCGAGACAAAATGTGGCATGCGATCAAATCGGGTTGCTTAAGCTCCGCTTTCGGGGTTCGCTGTCTCGAACGTTTCAACGAAAATCTGATCGGGGGAACAAATGGCAATCATACCCATGATCCCACGGCAACCGCCACCGGAGTTCCCGTCTGATGCAGAGCGAAATTGCAGGAAGCGAAGGTTTTCAGTTCGCCACCCATGCGCGACGAAATCCACTCAAATCTAGCTCCAGGTATTGTAGTGGGGATACCAGCGGCGTTCCCGCCTCGTGGGACATGCTTACAGCCGGACCCAAGCCTTGATCGTATTACTCAATCGGGGGAGTGAGATGACCAGAACTAAGCCGGGTTTCCACGACCGCAATGGTGAGTTTGCCACTGCTGATGGTTATGTACCGATTTGGAGCCCGCCACGGAACTGTGAACGCAATATTTCAAGACGGCGAAGCAGAGGTGATTTTCGATGACGACGCGGGCCTTTATCTCGTCAAATGGGATCACTTCTGCAAATTGCCGTCTTGGGCCGAAAAAACATGAAAGGGTTCCGCCAGCAATCAGACGATCAAAATCCTAGCGGGCCGCGTCTGGTGGGTCTGTCAGGCGCGAAATTCCCATCAAAGGAGCGGGGGTAGTACTCTAGCCAAGTCGGCGGTTCTGTAGGGCTTCTGGAGAAACGCTGCGTCCGTACTTGGTCGAGCGGAGCCTGATGCAAAGATCACTCGCAGATCTGGCCGTGACGCCGCTGCCATTCCCGCAAGCTCCTCGCCTCCCATGCCGGGCATTTGAATATCGGTAAACAGAATGGAGATGCTGGAGTTATCTCGCAGGAGGGCTAATGCCTCCAAGCCAGTGCGAGCGGCGATCACATCATAGCCCAATGTCTCCAACATCTCAGCCGCTACTCCAAGGATGTCCACATCGTCATCGACCAAGAGAATCCTTTTCATGTGCATGGAATGATCCTCCACAGGTAGAATATAATCGCGCTTTTGCATGGCTATTTCAGCAGACATCGTGCTCTCCGGACTTTTATATTTCACGAGCTAGAGGCAAAATAGGGATGCCAGCGTGTCGCCCGTAAACTGTCTTACCCAGAATATCGTCAGATTATCGTCTCGAATGAGATACGATAACGCGCCAAATCAGCATCTTATGTTCGGATTTATATTAATATTGATCTATCTCACGGCTCCCTTCCGTCTATGTCACGTCAAGGGTGACCCCGAAAGCTGAGATCTTGGCCTGTTTTGTTCAGAGGCGTGCTCTGGGCCTCCTCGACCGTGCCACAAAGGGGATCGAAGACCGAGATTCGGCCCGCCATCACATGCTCCCGCTATCGGGCGGCATCCCTACTACCGGAATGCCTCTCGGGCAGCGGCGTGCACGCCGGTCCGAGGTGCCTTCAGGCTGTCGACAGCGCATCGATCGCCCGCATCGTCCAGCGCCGCGCTGCCGTCCAGAACTGTTGCCTGTGTCCGGTGCAGCAGAACTTCTGCGTCGATCCGCCTGTCATACGCGGTGAGAACGTCGATCACACCACAGGCAGCGCCCATCCGAGGAGCGGGGTTCCGGGCTGGTTCGCGCTCTGGCGCAGCTAGCTACTTGGATAGTCAAGGCGGCTGATGCTATTGACGAGTCGGGAAGCGCGGCATTCGGGCGCAAATGGGACTCGCCTCGCGTTAATCCGACCTTAATAACCTCGACGTATTTTCCGAGAATGCAATATGAAAAAGAAACAGATCCTCGATATCACCGCAGCCGGATTATGACGGCGTTCTGCGATTTCGTACTTATATACGCGGCAGCGTTCTACTTATTAATGCGAATTCTATCTAATTAAACAGCAAAATGGGGGTTGGAATTAACGATCGGAACAACCTCGGGGGTTTGCATAAGTAGCCCGATAGGCTGATTATCGGGTTCTTTCCGCCCATATTTATCCCGCGAGAGCAAGAATTGGTATAAGATCCCTAGTGTGGATCGGCTGACCGCGATCCGGGATGCGTCGCGGAGGAACCGGCCTGCCACTACTCGATCGAGTTCGCCGCGCAAGGTCACCATGGCGAGGGCTTTGCACATGCCCGCCCGAATGAATTCTTCGGCGTTCGGGTCTAGGATGATGTCGTAGAGCGGCTGAGGGTCGCGGTCGAACACCGACGCCATCACCCGGTGGCTCGTTGTCGTGATCCCGTCCTCGAAGATCGTATCGACTTCACGGCCAGGGAGCAGTCTCGTTGTTTTGCGACATGACCCCGTTCGACTATGCGTTGGGGATGTTCCACAACGACGCGATCATCGAAATTGCGGGTCCGACCTATTGCCTACTCGACCATTTCTCGACTGGAATGCGGCGTCAAAAGATCCGCCCTGACGGGTCGATCCCATCTGTCCGCTATTGCAAACCCAAATCTGGCTCCGGACGCTCACACAAATAAAGCCCGCCGCCGTGTGAATCTTGTCTATCGCTGACACCACTGTTGTCACCATCTCAGACTGGCGGGTGTGAGTCTTGTCTATCGCTGTCCTCCCTGTTGTCACCGTCTCTCTCTTGGTGTAAGGCCAGTCTTCCTTTCCAGGTTAGCAGAAAGTTTCCTTTCTCTTGTTGAACTGGAGGTTCAACCCTTTTGTGTATCAGCGTCAGCCGTTATTTCTTCGGGCAGAGCCATTTTGGCTCGGCCCTTACTAGAAGAAATACTTTTTACGAAATTACTTATATATTTTATGGTGGTCGCCGTTTATACATCCCTGGTCACGGTTTATATATCCCCTGGTCACGGTTTAACCACCCCCCTGGTCACGGTTCATACACCCCTGGCGTTGGGGGTGGTCGTCTTTTGATCACCCCGTTTATTGACGTTATCGGTAAAAAGATTATATCAAAAGAACCCCGCTAAGTCTGGTCTGATTTAGCGGGGCGAACAAAAATTGGTATTGAAGCATACAAACCATAACCGAGGTATTACAGCTATGATTGATGATAAAATATTTAGTCCGCAATGTTCATCGATTCAAGAGCTAATGGCTCTGAGTGATCTAGAAATTATCATCCGCTATCATTTTGATGAACCAGATTTGTTTGACAATCCTGAATCGCGAGAGCGCAGCATTGCCGAATGGCGGAGAATAGCGACGGACAATCCGACCGAGATTGTCGAGATGGCAAAGAGGCTGCGGGAAGACTACATCCAAAGACTGAAGCCCGAAGTGAAAGGGGAGCAAGACGATATGGGTGTTGAAATTATTTCATTGTTTGAGGACCAACCAGAACATGTTGACAAAAACGAGTACACAATTACCGAAAATTATGTACTGGACCATCCCGAGCTAAACGGTAGAGATAAGATGGTCTATGTTTTGTTGGATCGACGGGCTTATTTTCCAAAGAAAACGTACAAGGCCAGTGTGGTTTGGCTGGCTGAACAGACGGGCTGGACCCGGCAGAACATCCGCAAATCACTCGACAAACTGATCGCGCTAAAGATTATTTCTAGGGGTGAGAGGGTCGCCGGATCGAGCTATACCTATACGCTGTTGCACCGGTATCGGCCCCGCGCGAAGGCGGGCAAGTCCCATCGCTTCGCAAAGGCCAGCTAATACAAACAAAATCGCATATCGACACATATCTTTCCCATGTGAGGCCATATCGAAAGATATGTGGCGTATCTGCGAGGATAGGTTTGTTACCAAAGAATAATCCTTATAACACCTAATTCTTCCGTGGAAGAATCGTGGTAAAGCGGCTCGTCGCCTAGACAAGCCGCCCGTTTTTCCTATATGTTTTCGACTGAGGATTAAGGCGAAGATGACAGCACCACTACAGATCACGTGGCACGGGCGAGAGAAGGCCGCGGTCACCGAGATTGTCAAGATCGATATCAATCGTGGCACTTCGGTCGAGACGGCGGTCGAGGTCCCTTCTCTCGATGCTGGAGCGCATCCAGCAGCACAGCGGAACACTGCTGATGCTCTCCGTTACCGCCAGTGGGGGTCAAAGCGGCAAGCTGAACAAGCTCCGAGGTGCCGGGTATGTCGTGAAATGCGATAATCCGACCGTCACGGAAGGAGCATGGCCCGCTGAGGCTCTGGCGATCACCGAGGCTGGCCCCACTGCGGTGGCGAAGCACCGTGCAGAAATCGCCGAGAAGAAGGGACGGCATTGCGCACGCTTGAAGGGTGGATGAGATTGGAATCCACTGGTCCTCGGCCTCGGAGCCTCGGACCATTATAACGGGGTGCGTCCCAGAATTGTCAGCGAGGACATCATGATCGAGATCCGCAAAATCATCACCACCCGTGAAACCGTGTTCTCGGAACTCGGCGTCGAGGCAAATCGGCCAATTACGAGGGCGGTCGGAATGGCGGTCATTCGGAACCCGTTCGCCGGTCAGTTCGTCGAGGATCTGAGACCGCTGTTCGAGGCCGGGGCAATGCTCGGGGAGCGGCTCATGCCCGACTTGGTGAAATTGCTCGACGGACCCGCGGTCTCGTATGGCAAGGGCGCGATCGTCGGTGTCGCGGGTGAAATGGAGCATGGGGGTGCCTGCGTCCATCCAATGCTCGGGAAACCGATGCGGGCGGCGGTCGGCGGCGGCAAGGCGGTGATCGGATCGAATGTAAAGGTGGCCGCTCCTGGTGCTTTGCTCGACGTGCCGCTCGGGCACAAGGACGATTCCTGGTCCTTCCCGCATTTCGACACCATCACGGTGTTCGTCGCCGATGCACCGCGACCCGATGAAATACTGGTCGTCATGGCGATTGCCGATGGTGGTCGGCTGCGGAATCGCTGCGGCACCAAGCCTATCCGGTAGTGTAGAAATCCAAGCCGGTGTCAGATGGTCGCGCCAGGATTCCTCCAAAATCCCGAGGTTCGTCGGTGGCTCCATGGCGTCGAACCGGCCTGGACCGTGCTCGAATTCGACAGTTTCAATGCCCTTCATGACGAACCCTCGGCCAGTAATCCGGCCATCCGCCTCGAACACAATCTGACTGCGACAGAAATCTCGGCATCTGCGGTCACGGCCAATGCGGTACTCCTGCTGCGACGAGCAGCCGAGACAGGTGGACTGAAGCTGACCGCGACCGGCAACCTGTCCCGTGCCGTGGTCGACGAGATGTGCGGGAGCATCGAATGCCCAAATTATGACAAGGATGAACTGTTTCGGTACCAAAAGGTAGTAAACGAGCCCGACTTCCTGCCCCTGCATTTCGTTCGCATTTTGGTGCAAGCGGCGAAGCTCCTCCGAACGTATCGCGGAAAACTGATACCGACGCCGTTGGGTAGGAGAATGCTAGCAGCAGAACAGCATGGACCCTTGCAGGCAGTTCTTTTCCATGTGGGATTCTGGCATTTGAACCTCGCCTATTTCGACCGATACGCCCTCGATTCTTGGCCTCTGACTCAAGTGGGCGTCATCCTGTGGTCGCTTTTGGCGTCGGCACACGATTGGCTGCCGAGAGAGACACTCACGCGGCTTTGCACGTCTCCCGTCATCGACGTTCTGGAGTGGGAATGGGATCTCGGCTCCAGTGCCATGGAGGCCCGCATTCTCCGACCACTGCTCTGGTTCGGGCTCTTGGAATCACGAACCGAGCCGAGGTCGGCAGCCGAGTTGGTTGAACGCCGTCTGTACCGAAAAGCACCGCTATTCGATCGTTTCGTGCAATTCGACGTTCAGATCGAGCGCTCAGGCATTCGCCATTAGCCGCTGTGGCCGCTGCGGACGGCCTCAAGCCCGGTCAGCCGCACTCCCTTCTCGGGGACAACAACGATCTCCAAGGAAAGCTTGGCGCATGTCAACGCCGCCCGATGGGTGAATCAAAAAGGGAAGCGCCCGGTCGGCCTATTGCGAGACTGCTGTCCCAGAGGTTTGGAAGACTACGAGAGTAGGGGGAGCCATCTCGTTGACCACCGGTTCAATAACAACCGCCGCCACCCCAACGCGCTTCACATCGAGCGCGTCGGCAGCACGCGGCGAGAGATCGAGGATGCGTCCGCGAGTGTATGGACCCGGTCGTTGATTTTGACGACGACGGAGTGGCCGTTGCCGAGGTTCGTCACCTTCGCGTAAGAGGCGAGTGGAAGCGAACGATGCGCTGCGGTGGCGGCAACGGTGTCGAGGATCTCGCCACTAGCGGTCTGCCTGCCCA
>DASZIA010000206.1:0-2809 GCA_035949535.1 Planctomycetaceae bacterium
TCGGTTACGAGCGCTAGGGCTGCTCTCGCGCAGTCGACGTCGTTCTCCACCTTCGGCGCCCCGCTCACGCCGATCGCCCCGACAATTTCGCCGTCCACTTGTATGGGAAACCCTCCCCCCCACGCCGCCACACGCGGAAGCGCGGGGATGCCGGCCAACAGCGACGCGTCACCCTGGATAAAGTTGAAAAAGTCCTGGGTGGAGACTCCGAACAGAGCGGTGTACGCCTTACGCTGCGCAATCTCAATGGTAGGGACAGAGGCCCCATCCATCCGGGCAAAAGCCTTGAGATTGCCGCCGTCATCGAGAATCGCGACGTTCTCTGTAACGCCAAGTTGTCGGGCTTTCGCAAGCGCTGCATTCACCATGTTCTGCGCCAGCTCATGAGAGATGCTGTGTTTCTTGACGACGTTAGCCATTGAACCCTCCCATTGGTTTGTTGCGCGTTGAACCCGGCCCGCGTTCGGGCCACACTGATTGAACCCATTGATGCGGAACTGCTACACAGGAAACCGATCGCCGAACATCGGCCGACCGCTCTTGGAGTCGGCCTGCGACGCTTCGTCCTCAACCACGTCCCAATGCTCGACCAAGATTCCATCGACCACACGAACGAAGTCCGCAACGATCCAGTTCTTTGCCTGGCCGAAGCCCGAAAAGCGACTGTGCACGATCACGAGCTCGCCGTTCGCCACAATCTGCTCGTGCTCGTGCTTGAACGTCGGCGGCATGCTCTTGATTAGATTGAAGAGACCGTCGCGACCGGGCTCGATGTGGGCGCTGTGCTGTACGTAGTTCGGTGACCAGAAGCGCTCTGCCGTGGCATAGTCCCGTTTGTTGAAGAGGGTATCGAACGCCTCGAGGACGATCGCCTTGTTCCGTGCTGCTGTGCTCTGACTCATGAGATTTCTCCTGGTCGGCTAAGACTCGATGTTGATTGGTGATGTGACGCTCGACGACGCCTTCAGGCCCTTCGGTGGTCGAGCAGGAAGACGCCGAACGACGGTGCGTCGCTCGTCCATGCGGTCTTGACACGCCATCCCCCCCGCTCAACGAGAGCCTCAAACACCTCAGGTCGATACTTGTGGGAGCTTTCCGTGTGTATGACCTCCCCTCGATGAACACGATCGTGCGGCTCCCGATGCGCGCCGTTTGGTCGCGGCTGCTGACCAGGTGCATCTCGATCCGGCTCTCCGCCTCGTTCCACACTGCCCGGTGTTCGAAGGCATCCAGGTCAAGACTGGCACCGAGTTCACGATTGATCCGAACTAACAGGTTGCGGTTGAACGCCGCGGTCACTCCGTCGGCGTCGTCGTATGCTGGCAGGAGCACCTCGGGCGCCTTGGCCAGATCAGCGCCGACGATGAACAACGCGCCATCTCCCAATAGCGTTCGGACCCTCCGAAAAAAACGTTCCGCTTCAGCTGGCTGGAAATTCCCGATCGTCGAACCGGGGAAGAAGCCGACGAGTGGACGGCTCCGGACAGCGGAGGGCAGCTCCAGGAGACCGGTGAAGTCCCCCACAAGAGGTATCACTTCCAAGCGGCGATAGTCGGTTCTGATGGTCTCGGCAGCATGCGAAAGAGCGACGTCGCTGATGTCGATTGGGATGTACACGTCGATCTGCGGCGACGCATCGAGGATTAGGCGCGTCTTGGCGCTGGCTCCGCTGCCGAACTCCACGAGGGCGGCACCGTCGGCGACGAAGGCGGCAAGCTCCGGCGCGATATCCACGAGAAGGGCCGTCTCCGTCCGGGTTACGTAATATTCAGGGAGTTCGCAGACGGCCTCAAACAACCGCGAGCCTTCGGCGTCGTAGAAGTACTTGCTGGGCAGGGTCTTTCGACGAGCAGAAAGGCCTCGGAGCACGTCGTCGAGAAAACGACCGCCGGCCGACGTTCCGTGGTGTTGTGCGGGCTGGATCGTGGTCGCTGAAGTCATTCAGAGCCTCTCGCGATCTTCCGCAAGCCTGAAGCCCGAGAATTGCCAGCGCGCCTGGGGCGGAAAGAAATTCCGATACGTCACGCGCTCGTGACCGGGGGGCGTTGCGCAGGAACGCCCGCGCAGGACCATTTGATTGATCATGAACTTGTTGTTGTCCTCACCGAGTGCGCCCGGTTCCGGCCTGTAGCCGGGGTATGGCGAATACGGACTCGCCGTCCATTCCCAGACGTCTTGGCGGATACCGCCGCGCAAAGACCGCGGATGCACACGGATGTCCTTCGGGCTCTCCTCGCCTTGCCCGAACTGGCGTGCGGCGACTTCCCACTCAAACTCCGTCGGCAGACGCCGCCCAGCCCACCGCGCGTAGGCTGCGGCCTCGAAGAAGCTCACGTGGCCCCGTACGCCGCGCCGCCGGCGAGACCGAGACGGCCGGCCATGCTGCTGATGTTGATGATGCCTTCCCGTGGCACGGGCCACCATGCCTGGCGCGAACGCCGCGACGAGGACGAACGCCGCCCTGACGTTGGCGTCGAACATCGCATCGAACGAGGCCATCTCAAAGGTTTCGGTCGGTCCCCACACTGCGAGGCCGGCGTTGTTAACCAGGACGTCGATATCGCCGACCTCCTTGGCTAAACGAGCGACGCTCGCGGCGTCTGCGAGGTCGGCCGCGACGAAGTGGGCCCTGCCACCCTGCAATTCGATCTCTTCGACCGTCTGCCCACCGCGCGTCGCGTCTCGGCCATGCACCGTGACGTCGGCGCCATCCCGCGCGAGTTGAAATGCGATCGCGCGGCCCAGCCCGGACGTGGCTCCCGTGACGAGCGCTCTCAGGCCATGGAGATCGCGTTGTTGGTTCGCAGTC
>DASZIA010000207.1:0-5481 GCA_035949535.1 Planctomycetaceae bacterium
GAGACAAACCCGCTGGTCCCAGGGCTGGTACCGCGGGTTGAAATGCGTATCGATATCGAAGTCGGTCGGCAGTTCCTTGGCGATGCCGCGGCGCAGCAGCTTCTTCGCCAATCCCGGCGTCCTCCGACAGATCTGATAGAAGTAGATGCCGAGCAAAACGTTCTTCCAGCGGAGGGTTCGGTGCGCGGCCCGCTCCGGCAGCAGCCAGCGAATCAGGCGTGCCACGCGGTCTTCCGACGGAAGCGAGACGATGTACGACGGTGAGCGCTGGAGCATGGTCACGTGCGCGGCCGTCTCGGCCATCGCCGGGACCAGCGTCACCGCCGTCGCGCCGCTGCCGATCACGACCACGCGCTTGTCGCGGTAATCAAGATCCTGCGGCCAATGCTGTGGATGGACCAGCTTCCCTTGAAAGTCGTCGCTACCTGCGAAGACCGGCGAGTGTCCGCTCTTGTAGTCGTAATAGCCGCTGCACAAGTACAGGAAATTGCAGGTGTAGCGGGCTGGCTGCCTGTCTTCTCCGATCTCCGCATCGACGGTCCAAACCGATTCTGCGGACGACCACTTAGCGGTCTTGACTCGATGCTTGAAGCGGATATGTCGGTCGATGCCGAACTCTTGGGCCGTTTCACGCAAGTAGGCGAGGATTGCCGGCCCATCTGCGAACGACTGTGCCGCCTTCCAGGGCCGGAAAGAATAGCCCAGCGTAAACATGTCTGAGTCGGAGCGGATTCCCGGGTAGCGGAACAGGTCCCAGGTGCCGCCAATATCGCTGCGACCTTCCAGGATGGCATAGCTTTTCTTAGAACATTGCGTTTGGAGGTGGTAGCCCGCCCCGATGCCGGAAATTCCCGCGCCGACAATCACGACATCGAAATGCTCGACGGACACGCTTTGCTCCTGACGCTCGGTCACCTGACGCGGGATTTGAATGGATTGCTCAGGGCGCCAGATCCATTGTGGAGGTCAGGACAGGGCTTGGCGAGTCCCCGTGTCCGAAAAGCCAATTCCGCAAGCGATTACGAGTTATTCGGCGAGCCGAATTGACCCTCGAAGAGCCTGCGCATCCCTCGAAGGGAGGGCCGAATGCCGAGCGAAATGGCCATTGCGCTGTGATCGCTCACGGTCGCAATGACGCGGATCGTAATACGAGAGACCTTTCCCTCGCGCTCAACGTGAATCTCGGTCTCCTGTGAGACCAGGTCGGCCCTGTCACTTTTCAAGAGCACGGTCCGATAGCCTCCATGCCGCTCAACCGCGTGCTCTACGACGAAGTTGACGATTCCTTCTTTCGTGTCTTTTCGCAATGTGGATTGCGGACCCTGGACGCTGAGCACTTCCGCCCCCGCACTCTCGTCGAGCGCGCTAAAATTCCTTTCAATCCAGCGGCAGACGGCGGGCTCGCCGGCATCGACCAGAAAGGTCGTCGTTTGCCGCCCCGTGCCGGCTTGCGCCGCTTCAGCGACGAGCAGAGCCCCGACGAGCATCGCGAATCGCAACGCATTCATTGCGTGCCTCCTTGGTTCTTCCCTCTAACCAATAATAGCAACCTGCGTGCCTCCAAACGTCGATCCAGGCAGTCTTTGAAAAATCACTGGATCTGTGCCTCAACTTGCTTCAGGGATGTATTTGTCGGCACTCGATTTAAACAAGGGAGCTAACGGACCGGCCCAAACCGCGAAGCGTCTCCTCCGCTGCGCGCACGCCGTGGTACACGGCTTCTTCACACAGCGCCACGCCGCTGAGGTCGGTGCTCGCAAAGTGGATTGGACCGAACGGCGTGGCCGCGGCGCGACGGGCCTCGCTCCAGATAAATCCGGTGCGGGGTCGGATCATCGCGTGCCCCCATTTCATCACGTCGAGCCGCTCGACAAGCGTTCGGATGTCGGGATGCGCCCGTTCGAGGTCGCTGAGCACAATCTCGGCCGCCTCGGGCCAAGTCATGTCGAACAGCTTGTGCCGAGCGATCGACGCTTGGCGGGCCACGTCGCTGGAACCATCGTCGCAAAGCGCGGAATACCACGTCAGCACCGTCGGCCCGTAGTCGATTCCTGTTTGATGAGTGGCGGTCACGTAGCCCAACGATCGGCTGTCGTAAAGCACGTTGTCCCAGCTGAGCGGAAAGCCTCGCTCGTGCGGCCGCTCGCGCAGATGCAGATTGGCGACCAGCCACGGGCTGTATTCGAACTGGCGCGCGTTCCGCTTGCGGTCTTCGGGAAGTTCGTCGATCAAATAGGGAGCAAGGAACTGGGGGGCGGCAAACACGGCACGGCGCGCCCGAAATCCGACGGCCTCACCCGTCTGCACGTCGACGGCTCTAACCTCGACCGACTGGGTGTCGCGGATTTTTTTCGTCGCGACATCGACGACCGCCAGACCGCAACGGAGCTGCGCGCGAACACGATCGGTGAAGTGCTGGACAAGTCGGCCGTTGCCCTCGGGCCAGGTGATGAGGGACTGAGATTCGCCGCCCGCGGAGCGGACCCTCGACGCGAAATAAAACAGCCCGGCCCAAGCGCTCGTCTGAGCGCTTGTCGATCCATAGTCGTCGCGGCACGAGTAGTCGATCAGCCAGAGAAGCCGGGGTGAGTTCCAGCCTTGGCGGCGGATCCATTCGGACATCGAGATGGAATCGAGCGACGTCACCTCGAGTTCGTCGGAGCTCGCCGAAACAGGGATGGCAAACGCGCGGCGCCCCTTGCCGTCGCGCCACGCCACCCACCGAGCGATTTCCGCGCGGAATTGCCGCAGCTCGTCGAGGTCGCGCGGCGTCGCCCCGGCGGACGGATAAAGCCCCTCATGCCAAATCCCATCAATGAAAACTCGCTCCCCCGGGTCGCGACAGAGATATTGCTCGGCGACGACCGCCGCACCGTCCGAATCGAGGCGTTCGATGACCCCGATTTCGCGCAGGATCGCAATCAGGGGTCGATTCTCGGGCATTGGGACGGGGATGTAGTGAGCGCCCCACGGATAGGCGGTCAGCGAAGATTTCCCCGACCGCGAAGTGCCGCCCGCGGCGGACTCCAGCTCGAGGACCACAAAGCGTTCCAGTCCCTCGCGCCGCAGCCGCCACGCCGCTGCAAGCCCGGAGATGCCGCCGCCAACTACGACGACGTCTGTTTCCTGCCAGCGATCGCTCGCCGGCCGAGGTCGAAAGCCGTCGCGGATCCGATGACCAATGGAATAATTGGGGGCGAGAATCTCGCCCTCACGCGGCAGAGTCTTTAGGCCACCTTCGCATCCAGACAGCAGTCCGGCCGATGCGCCAATGGCGCCAGCCAGCAATTCGCGGCGACTGAGTCGTGACATTGGGTTGGTCTGCTAGTCCCACTTCCGCCATTCGGAATCGTAGTACCGCACGAGCGCTTGATTGTCGAGCCGGTTGATGTCGGTTTCGATGCGATGCAGGTCGATCGGAAATTGGAACAATGCGGCCAGGGCCGTGCGGTCGAGAAACCGCAAGTGCGGCGCCACCTCGGCCGAGATCTCGGTGGGGACGGACGAGGGCTGCGGAGTCGCGAGAGCAAACCCCCAAATTCCGAAGGCTGGAACCGTCACGTGATACGGGTGCACATTAAAGCCGGCCGCTTCGAGCGTGTGAACGATGCACCAATAGGCCTGCGGAGCCACAAGTGGAGACGTGCATTGCACAGCGACCGCGCCTCCAGGAGCAATTCGAGATTTCAAGAGACGAAAAAATCGCGTCGTGTAGAGCTTGCCGATTGAAAATGTCCCCGGGTCGGGGAAATCGACGATCGCCGCGTCGAAGGTCGTCCCCGGCTCCTGCACCCAGAGAAAGGCGTCCTGATTGACCACGTGGACGCGCGGATCGGCCAACGAATTACCGTTCAATTTGGCAAGCGGTGCGAAGCGCTCGGGAAGCGACGTCATCTCGGGATCGAGATCGACCAAGGTCACCGAGTCGATCGTCGAGTGCTTGAGAATCTCGCGGACGGCCAGCCCGTCGCCCCCGCCCAAGACAAGGACCCGACGCGGCGATTTGGCCGTCGACAGCGCGGGATGCACGAGCGCCTCGTGATAGCGGTACTCGTCGGTCGAATTGAACTGGAGATTCCCGTTGAGATAAAGCTGAAAGCCTCCCTGTCCCTTCGTGATCACGATTCGTTGATAGGAACTCGAGGTGGCGTAGATGATCGTATGCGGCAGGGTGTTCTCTTCCGCGAGCATCGTGAGCGCGTCGGCCTTGAAGAGCGCGATCGCGAGCAGTCCGACCACGAGGCAACCCCGCGCCCGCAGTGCCACCAGTCCTCGCTGGGGAAGTAACGGTCGCAGCAAATACGTGCCCCAGAGCCCGATCGCGGCATTCAAAATGCCGAACACCAGCGACGTCCTCACCAGCCCCAGGCGTGGAACGAAAAAGATCGGGAAGAGCAGCGATGCGACGAGAGCTCCCAAATAGTCGAAGGCCAGCACGCGCGAGACAAGGTCGCGGAAGTCGAGATGATCCTTGAGAATTCTCATCAGGAGCGGCAACTCGAGACCGACGAGCGTGCCGATGAGCAGGACGATGCCGAAGAGAGCCGGGCGGAACCAGCTCAGGTGGGCAAATGATAGAAACAGCAGCGGTGCCGACGCTCCCCCAATGAGTGCGACGCCCAGTTCGACCTCAATGAAGGCGCGCGCCGGACCCTCATCGACAAATCGCGAGAGCCAAGCCCCGACGCCGAGCGCAGAAAGATAGACGCCGATGATCAGCGAGAACTGGGTGACCGAGTCACCCAAGACGTAACTTGCCAGGGTTCCCGCCAGGAGCTCGTAAACGAGGCCGCAGGTCGCCACGACCAGGACGTTGAGGTACAGCAGAAAGAACGGCGCACGGTTCATTAGTGGATTGCGGCGGCGATCACAATCGACACGCCGATGATGATCGAGCCGATGATGATTCCCAAGGCCGTGTTCTGATCCTGTTCGATCTCGCGCACGACCGAGAAGGGCGCGAACTTCACGATCAGCCAGAACCAGATCGATAGCACGACCAATCCGAGCGTGGCAAACACGAATGCCGCCAACAAATGCTGCCCCATCTCCTGCAAGAACTCCATGAAGCTCTCCCGATTGGACGCCAGTTTCGTTCGTCGTTGCGAAGGTATTGATAAAGGGTCACTTGCCGCCGCCCCACGATCCGCCAGACGACCGCGATCCGCCGCTGTAGGACGATCCGCTGTAAGACGAGCCCCCGTAATAGTGCGCTCCGCCGTAGTAGTAGCCGCCAGATGAGTGCTGAGCCTGTCCCGGTGGCGGACCGGCCTTCCAGCCGCTATAGGCGGCTGTGGTCAGCCAGCCGGTCGCCAGGAAGCAAAGTGCCAGCTGAACTACGTTGAGGATCCTCATCGAGATTGGTCCTTGCTTACGAGCGAGTCATTCGAGTGAGGCGTCCCTAAGGCGCTAACGGCCGATGCTGCTGTTCTGCCAACGTCTGCTTTCAAAGGAGACGCGATACAACAAGGCAGCGATCGG
>DASZIA010000208.1:0-1766 GCA_035949535.1 Planctomycetaceae bacterium
TGGTACGCGGTCGCGATGCTTGTCGCGGCCATGGCCTTGTACGCAATTGGTGAGTGCATCTATACCGGCGTCGTCACTCCGACCGCCGCCGCTATCGCACCGGAAAACATGAGAGGCCGCTACCTGGCCGTGATGGGGTTCTCATGGCAGGCGGGATTCATGCTTGGACCTCCCGCGGGTGCCGCCCTAATGAACGCAGCACCGCTTGCCTTCCCCGTCGCAGCTGCTCTGCTGTGTGCGACGCTGGCCCTGACCATCCGCCGCGTCGGTGGTGGCTTGGATCGTGCGGCCCTGTAACTACCGTTAGTTGAACGCCATCTTCTTGCTTTCGAGAACCTGGTTCTGATCCGGAGCATTGCGAACGAGCCGCACCACTAGACGAAGTGCTCGCGAAAGTCTTGGCGGATTGTGATGATCGTCACAGTCGGCATGCAGCCTGCTTCCTAGCCTTGGCCTGCAGTCTCAAACACCAAGGAGGGCGGCGTATGAAACGGCTCAGAAAGCACGTGTTTCGCTTGTTGGCAACTCTTGTGGCTACGTCTATCGGGGGAGCCTTGTTGCCAGCTGCCCCTGTCCAAGCCGCGGGTGCGGCCGTAACAGTCTTCACCAGCGGCTTGAACAATCCTCGCGGTCTCGCGTTCGACGAAGCAGGGAACCTGTATGTCGCCGAGGGCGGCGCAGGCGGTGCTACAAGGACCCAAACTTCCGACTGTCAACAGGTCGCTTTCCCCATCGGCCCATATTCCGGCGGCTTCAACGCGAGCATTTCAAAGGTCACTCGCTCCGGGGTACGTACCGTCATCGCATCGGGTCTTCCATCGAGCCAGACGGGCTCAGTCGCAGGCAGCCTCGTGAGCGGCGTGGCCGACGTTGTCGTCGTAGACGACAGCGAGCTTCTAGCCATGACCGCCGGTGCCGGGTGCTCGCATGGTCTGAAAGGCACATCCAACTCGATCCTCAGGGTTCACCACGATGGCACCACGACGATGGTCGCCAACCTGTCCGCCTTCCTCGCGACGCACCCGGTCGCGAACCCAGACAACAATCCTGTCAGCGGCGATTTCGAGCCCGATGGGACCTGGTTCAGCATGGTCTCGATGAACGATGCTCTGTATGCGGTGGAGCCGAACCACCAGGAGCTCGATCGGATAAGTAGCACCGGTGTCATTAGCCGCGTCGTCGACTTTTCGACCTTCTTTCCCGGCAACACTGACTGGCGCGGACCGACGGCGTTGGCACGTCGGGGTGATTCTCTCTACGTCGGAACTCTGACCCCGTTTCCAATCGTGCCCGGTAAGGCCCAGATTCTCAAGGTGAACCCGAATACTGGGGCCTTTTCGGTCTTTGCGGGCGGACTTACGACCGTCGTGGGCCTGGCATTCGATAAGGACGGCGCAATGTATGTCCTGGAAAGCAATGCGGCCGCTGGGTTCCCGGGTCCGGGCAACGGACGCGTGATCAAGATCAAGGACGGCGAACGCACGACGATAGCAAGCGGCCTCAATGTGCCGACGGCGATGGCGTTCGGGCCGGACGGGAAGCTCTACGTGTCGGTAAACGGATTCGGCGCGCCGCCTGGTTTTGGCCAGATACTTCGGATTGATCTGAACAACGAGGAGTAACCTCCCACGTTGACTCTCGGTAGGGCCCGCTCGAACAAGGGGAGCGAGCCCTACCGCGTCGGCGCATCATTTTCTTGTGCCGGTTGATCCCTGCGCCGAGCTGGCCACTACATCCCTGTTCAAAGGAGCGGCCCCTAGCGACTT
>DASZIA010000209.1:0-4293 GCA_035949535.1 Planctomycetaceae bacterium
GGGACTTGAAGGGCGGAAGAATAGCCGATAACGCACCTATTACCCGACGGCGGTTGAAAAACGCAACGTCCGCGCCTCGCTTCGGTTCCGCTTGACTTCGCGTTGGTCTGAGAAACCGTTGCGCGCGTCGGTCCGACTCACCGACGCGGTTTCTGCTTCCGCCAAACGCGAGCCGGCTTCGAAGCCTCTGCCATAGTCCGCGAAACTCAAACGTTTACCGCTTGTCGCATCAAACGACCGATAAGTGTGCCTTAGCGGTTCCCAGAAACTCATCCGTATTTCGACACGCTGTTCCGCGTGCCGGATTCCCATACGTTTTGGCGGAATCCGGCCTCAGGCTGCGTGAGCGGATCAAGCGTCGGAAAACGGCGGCAGAAAACCAACGATTTTCGGGGACGCGTCTGCGCGACGTCCGAGTGAACAGACGCGGCTCGGAATTGTCATTTCGTGCGCGTCGTTCCTATCCGGTGGCAGCCTCCAGCGCCGCCGTCCTCTGACACTGGGTTCAAGTGGGGCTTGTTGCTAGTCGAGCCGCCCGTCAGAATTGGGCTCAACGGCGCAGCCCGGAGTAATCGGCGAGGTCTCGCACGGGGCGTTGGCAGTCCCTTCTCCCTTCACATCATGGCGCGCAAGCGACATCAAGAACCGAAAGCCGCCAACAGGACTACACCGCTGCGGTGGCCGCTTGTCCTGTGGGGCGCAATTTGCGCCGTCGGGCTTATCTTCCTTTGGGAGGAGATACAGCTCTCCTGGCAGGACCTCCCGTTTCTCTGTCCCTCACAGGGAGCGTCTTGGATTCGCCGAGCGCGGCCTTTTAACCTTGCCGGGTGGGGACCGGTTGTCGAGATCGTTAAGTTTCAGAAGCGAATCGTAATTCCACCGCACAGCGGACCGCATGTTATCACTTTTGTGGCACTGCGGTCCTGCGACATCCACGTGGACGACGGGTTGCTCTACTCCTCGCCGGGGGGTGGTCCTGGACGCGTTCTCTACGGAGAGCCGCATTGGAACGTGCCGCATCAAGTCACCCTGCCGTCGGGTTTGAGCCCTGGTGAGCATACGTTCGACATCGTTGCCCGATACAACATGGGGCCAGCGGCGGCGATTGCTTATTGCGAGTCACTCGACCTTTGCACCGGTCGGGATTGGACAGCCTCAGGGGCAGGATTCGAAGAGGAGCCGGCCGCGACGGTCGACGACGTCGAACTGCCGGCGTTGTCGAAAGAATTTGCCTCGCCCGTCCATGCGCTCGCCTCATCACTCTGGTGGCTTTGCCCATCCTTCGTGGTGGCAACCATCGGTCTCTGGTGTACGACCCGGCTGTTTGATCGTGGCGAGCTTCCGAAGTGGTGCAGCGCGTCCACCTGCCGCTGGATCCTGATTGCAGCCTGGCTCATTCTGGCGGCAAATAATTTCACGAAGCTTGCGCCCGGCGTCGGCTACGACTTGCAAGGGCACGTTGACTACATCCGGTTCATTGCCGAACGCGGACGCCTTCCCGATGCGCGCGACGGCGCGCAGATGTTTCAAGCACCGCTTACTTACCTCCTGTCCGCTGCGTTTTACCGTTTGTTGATTCTTTTCGTTTCCGTCGAGACGGCCCTAATCTGGCTGCGATGGATTCCCCTATTGTGCGGGCTCGCTCAAGTCGAGCTCACATTTCGAGCTGCTCGCCTCGCGTTCCCGGAACGCGAGGATTTGCAGTCCCTGACGATCTTACTCGGCGGCCTGTTGCCGATGAATGTCTACATGTCTCAGGTCCTCAGCAATGAACCTTTGAACGGCGCGCTCTCGGCACTCGTGCTATTGTGGGCCTGCCAGGGGATGCAAGATCCGGGGCTTGCAAAGACCACGCGGTGGCAATTGCGGGTGGGGCTCGCGCTGGGTCTTGCGCTCTTGGCAAAAGTGTCGGCACTCCTGCTGGCTCCCCTCGTCGCTGTCGTCCTGCTTTTCTCCAATCGTTTCTGTGGTTGGAAGCCGAGACTGGCGGCACTTGCCCGGTGTTTCGGCGCCGCGATCGCGATCGCTGGCTGGTATTTCGCCCGCAACGTGTGGATCTTCGGCAAGGCATTTGTTGGAGGCTGGGACTACTCCGTGACGAGGATTCTTTGGTGGCAGGATCCGGGCTATCGGACACCGTCTCAAGTCGAATCATTCGGTCAAGCGCTTTGGCACCCGATCCACGCGGGCTTTTACTCGATCTGGGATGGTTTCTTCGCGACGTTCTGGCTGGACGGCAACCTGAGTGCCATGGATTCGTGGGATGCGCGTCCGCGGTGGAACGACACGTTACTAGTGGCCGCAGCAGTGCCGGCGTTTTTCCTCTCAATTGCGCTCCTTGCGGGTTTGCTGAGGGGCCTGGTCTCGCGGGATGTCGCTCTGCGAAATTCCCTGAGGCTGGCCGGAGCCGGAATTGCGCTTTATCTGGCGGCCTTTTTGATGCTCTGCATCGAGGTGCCGGCGTACAGTCAGGCTAAGGCGTCCTACACGCTGGGACTCACGCCGTTGTACGCCATCTGTTGCGTTGCCGGCCTTGACCTATTACCGCGCAACGCAATCCTTCGATCGGCGGTCGCCGCGTCAGTCGTCTGTTGGAGCATGCTTGTCTACGCGACCTATTTCGTGCGCTAGGGCATCCAACCTCTCATGTTCGCGCGACGATTCATATTTGGTGCATCCGTCGGCATCGACCTCGTCGTTCTTGGTCGTGATTTCCCGCGGGGATTTGGTTCGAGTCCCGGGCGCCGACGCCGGTATACTCGTGTGAATGTGCGACGTGTCGTCAATTCTCTCGGCGATCCATCGGGGCGATCGGACCGCGGCCGAGAAATTGCTGCCGATGGTCTATGACGAACTGCGCAAGCTGGCGGCGCAGCGGATGGCTCAAGAACGGCCGGGGCAGACTCTTGACGCGACGGCCTTGGTCCATGAGGCCTATTTGCGGCTGGTCAAGGTTCCCGAGCCGGGGCAGTGGGCGGGGCGCGGGCACTTCTTTGCCGCGGCGGCCGAGGCCATGCGACGAATCCTCGTCGAAAACGCGCGCCGCAAGCGGCGGCTCAAGCATGGTGGGCAACGGCACAGGGTCCCCGTCGCGGATGTCGCCGGAGAGGACGGCAACAGTCGCATCCTGGCCCTCGACGACGCATTGACGCGGCTCGCGGCGGAGGACCGCCAGGCCGTACAAGTGGTGGAAATGCATCATTTCGGCGGTTTAAGCCATGAGATTGTGGCCGATGCCCTGGGGCTGACCGTCTATCGGGTTCGCCAAAAATGGACTTACGCCCAGGCCTGGCTGAGGGCTGATCTCAAGCACTGAATTTCGGAAGTTTTCTGGGTTTCTTCGACAGGTCGCTTCGCCGACGTCGCATGGAGAGATGAGGCTCTCAAGGGGAGTCCATGCCGATTGACCCCAATCGCGTGCAGGCCGTTTTTTTAGCGGCCGTCGAATCTAAGGACCCCGCGGAGCGGGGCGAGATTTTGACTGCGCACTGCGCGGGGGATGCCGAATTGTGTCAGCGAGTGCAGGCGCTTCTGCAAGCGCATGACCAAACCGACGAACTGCCCGGCGCCGGGAGCCTGGACTTTCTGATCGAACGGCAGCCGACCTTAGTCAGTACGACAGCTGCTGTGTCGGGCAAGATCATCGCGGGTCGATACAAACTGATCGAGGAGATTGGCGAAGGCGGAATGGGAACCGTGTGTGTTGCCGAGCAGTTGCAACCTGTTCGGCGGCGCGTGGCGATCAAACTCATCAAGCCGGGCATGGATAGCCGGCAGGTGCTGTCGCGCTTCGAGGTCGAGCGTCAAGCCCTGGCGCTGATGGATCATCCGAACATCGCGAAAGTGCTCGATGGAGGAGTCACGGAACAAGGGTGTCCGTTTTTCGTGATGGAGTACGTCAAGGGGGTGCCCATCACCGAGTATTGCGACGAGGCTCGGGTAACCGTCGAAGAGCGTCTCGATCTCTTCGTGCAGGTCTGTCACGCCGTGCAGCACGCGCATCAAAAGGGGATCATCCACCGCGATTTGAAGCCGTCGAACATTTTGGTGTGCCTTTATGACGGTCAACCGGTTCCGAAGGTGATCGACTTCGGCCTGGCTAAGGCGATGCACCAGCCGCTCACCGATCACACGTTGTACACGGCGCACGGTCTCATGGTCGGCACGCCCTTGTACATGAGTCCCGAGCAGGCCGAGTTCAATAACCTCGACGTCGATACGCGCAGCGACATCTACTCGCTCGGGGTGATTCTGTACGAGCTCTTGACGGGCACGACGCCTCTCGATCGGCAG
>DASZIA010000210.1:0-5350 GCA_035949535.1 Planctomycetaceae bacterium
AGATCTCACGCCTGCGGGTGTTACCGTCGTATGAGCCTCACCGAAATCGATCGCAATCTCCTCAAGCGGTGCCTCGCCGAGGAGCCGGGTGCGTGGAAGGACTTTGTTGACCGCTTCATGGGCCTGTTCGTGCATGTGGTCAACCACACGGCACACGCCCGCAGCGTCCGGCTCGCGCAGGAAGACGTCGACGATCTGGTCGGCGAAGTCTTCTTAGCTCTTCTTGCCCAGGACTATGCCGTCCTTCGCCGGTTCCGCGGGGAAAGCTCGCTGGCGACGTATCTCACGGTGATCGCCCGCCGCGTCGTCGTGCACGGGGTGATCCGGCGCCGTATGGCCGAAGCTCTGGGCCACGTCGTCGCACAGCATCCCGACATGAAGCAGCAGGCCGACTCGCACCACTTCGATCTCAAGCGGATCGAAGACCAGGACGAAGTCCGACGGATGCTGATCAATCTGCCGGCCGACGATGCTGAAGTCGTCAAGCAGTATCACCTCGAAGGCCGCTCATACCGGGAAATCAGCTCACAGCTGGGTATCCCCGAGAACACGATCGGTCCGACGCTGACGCGAGCGCGCCAAAAGCTGCGCCGTGGATCCCCCACGTAACGCCCTCAGCGCGCGAAGCGTTTGGCGAGCGGCGGGTGTCAGCCCGCCGGTTCTTTTTACTCTTAGCGTACTGCTTGCGCCGCTCTTTTGGGTGAACGCGTGCACCCACTCGTCTCGCGCCTATAATGGTCACGGCCTGTCCGCACGATGTGAGGCTGTTGGGACGGGGGACCGGCCTTGTCGCGCCGGCCTTCGGCTAGCCGAGAAGGATGCTCGCAGCGATGTTTCAAACTGCCGCTATTGAGAGGAAGCGTCCGATGGACCGCGTGAAGCCTGTTCGAATCGCACGAGGAATCTTCGTCGCTTTGGCTCTTTCCGGCGGACTGGTCGCCGGCCTTTCCAGAATCGCCGACGCACAAGTCACGCTCGGCGCACCGGCGCGTCAGGCGCCCGGTGCGCGACAAGCGACCGGCTTTATCAACCGTGTCTTTCACGACGCCGCCGGCGAGCACAAGTACGTCCTCTTTCTTCCGGCAAACTATTCTCCCGAAGCTCGCTGGCCCGTGATTCTCTACCTGCACGGCGCGGGCGAGCGCGGGACCGACGGCACATTGCAAACGACGATCGGCCTCGGGCCGTTCGTGAAGGCCCGCCGCGACGACTTTTCGTACGTCGTCGTCTTTCCTCAATGTGAGGACCAACAAATCCCCATCTTGCAGGCCTGGTCTCCCAACTCGGCGGATGGAAAGCGGGCCTTGGCCATCCTGTCGCAGGTCGAGCGTGAATACTCAATCGACGCGCGTCGCCGCATTCTCACCGGTTGGTCGATGGGTGGTTATGGAACCTGGAGCCTGGGTGCGGCCGATGCGTCGCACTGGGCAGTGCTCGTCCCTGTGTCGGGAGGTGGCGATCCGGCTTGGGGGTCGCGGTTGGCGAACGTGCCGATCTGGGCCTTCGCCGGGGCCAACGATCAGGTCGTTCCTCCTCGCGAAACCGAGCGCCTGGTCGATGCAGTCCGCGCCGCCGGCGGCCATCCTCGGCTGACCATTGTGCCGAACGCCGGTCACGAGGTTTGGAAAGACGTCTACAACGACCCGCAACTCTACGCGTGGCTGATGAACCCCAGGGAGACGCCCGGGGGTGCGACGGCCGGAACGAGCGGCGGAGGTCCGGCCACTGGCGTGTCGAGTTTCTCCGCACGGCCTGGCGAGCGTTCTCCCGCAGCGGCGAATCTCAATGAGCCCTTCGTGCCGGCGCTCTCAATTCCCAACGCCATTTCCGTCCGTTTGGGGAACGACGCGTTGCGGGCGATCGCTTACTCGGCTCCGAAAATGATCGCGCCGGATTCCCTCACGGGCAGCATCAACGATATTTATTCGTCGACCGAATCGTCGGGCTACACGTTCTCTGTCCAGTTTTCGCGGATCACTTACGCGGGTCAACTCGAGCGCGCGTACATCAAAGCGTTTGCTCCCGAGCATCTCAACGTGCAGCTGGCCCTGCGCGCGACGATGACCATCGGTGCGACGTACGTGTCGGGCGCGGGCCGCTCTGCCTACGCCGGTCCGATCTCTGTCGTCATCGGCAACCGCTATCCCGTCTGGTTGGGCATGGACGTCACGCCGTACGTCGACGGCGACAAGTTGCGGCTGCGCTACAACGCCGCGCGATTTGAAATCCCGTACGACGACTGGTACGTCACGGCTCCCTACGGAGTTTCGACCCAGGGCCTGGGGATGACCAGCGACAAAGTTTCGAGCGGATTGGTGCAGGGGATTTATGGCCAGAAGGCACGCATCGAGCAGGAAGTGCAGTCGATCGTGCCCTTCCTGTTGACCAAGGTCGAAGAGCGGCTCGACCTGTCGGAAGTGTCGCAGGTGGCGAACGCCTTTTGGCCGCTGCCGGTTTATCGTCCGCGGCTGCAAGTCTGGCCGCAGAGCGTGAGCACCGACGATCGGGGCATTTCGCTCGTGATGGGAGTAACCGCAGCGGCGATCGATCCGCGCAAAGCCCCGTCGAAACCGCGCGTAGAACGGCCGGCGGGCGTCGATCTGGCCGCGGTCTCTCCGGGTACCGAGCTGCGCGTCGGCGTGGCGCCCGACGTGCTCCAGCCCCTGACCAAGATGCTGATCGAGGACGACGTCGCCCGGATCAATGTGCTCGACATTCCGGAAAAATCATTTGCGGCCTTTGCGGACCGCAAGGCGTTGAGCCAGGTGTTTCCGGACCTCGCTTCGTTGCCCGCGGAGACGCAAATTTGGGCCGAGCTGAAATTGGCCAGCCCGATTTCAATTCGCGACGGAGGTCCCGCGCCGAGCAGCGAAGCACGGGCCGCACTCGCCCAGAAGAAAAACGGGGACGCGGTCAAAGTCACGGCGCTGAAGCCCAATGCTCCCGATCCTGCCGGCAAGTCGGCAACCGGCAGCGATCCGGCAAAAGCCGGACCAACGACCGGAACGCGAGCGTTCGAGTTTGTCGTGCCGAAGGCGGTGATTTCGATCGCCATCAAAGAGAGTCCGTCGGCGACCAAGTGGGCCCCGTACGCAGAGCTCGACGTCGACCTGGTCCAACGAGCCACGGCAACGCTGTTGCGCCGCGGGTTCTCTGAGCGCGCGTTACGAATCGATTGGGCCGGCGAACCCGAGGTCAAAGCGTCGGCGCGCTTCGTGCCCGAGGCCGCTCCGAAGAACCCTCAAATCGAAACCGACAAAGTGCGCGAGATGTTCGCCTCTGCCTGGAAGGCTTGGACGCACAACGGCCCAGCTGCGCAGGTGCCGGTCTCGGACGTCAGTTTTCAATATGCCAAGCTGCGGCTCGACGGAGTCGACTGGTCGCCGCCGGCGCTGTCTGTGCTCTTTGACGAACCGGGCATCAAGATCACGAATTCCAGCAACATCGATCTGGTGTACCAGACCAAGGACATCTACAGCCCGTGGAGCAGCGACATTACGCTGCCGTCGGGAAAATCACATGAATTCAAAGTCTCCGAGCCTCTCTTATTTCGACGGGGCGTCAATGGCGAATTCGCGCCGCCCTATACCCTGCCGGTCGGGTTACAGTACGAATTCCGATCTCCGCCGACGGGCGGCCAGCCGAGCTTGTTCCGACTGCGCGAGCCGGGGGCGGCTCACTGACCTGGCGAGCGGCAAGTGTCAGCTTGCCGGTTCTTTCCTTCGTCTTGTTTGATTGTTTGACCTAACCACTCGGTGCCCAACCAGCTCAGAGCCAAGAGAGAACCGGCCGGCTGACACCGGCCGCTCGCCGGGGTTTGATGACCAGCCCGTTTCGGTTTGAAATCGAGCATGCGGATGCCGGCTCGCGCGGACGGTGCGGACGGTGGTTTACGCCGCATGGGGTCGTCGATACGCCGGCGTTTATGCCGGTCGGAACCGCAGCCACGGTCAAAGGGCTGACTCCTGAGCAGCTGCGCGACGCCGGCGTGCAGATGGTTCTGGCCAACACCTACCATCTGGCGCTGCGCCCCGGGGCCGACGTGGTTGCCGATTTGGGCGGGCTCCATCGCCTGATGCAATGGGATGGACCGATCCTCACCGATAGCGGGGGCTTTCAAGTATTCAGTCTCGCGCGGCTGACACGGCTGGATGACGACAAGGTCGTCTTTCGGTCGCATATCGACGGCAGTCCGTTCGAGCTCTCGCCCGAGCGAGCGGTTCAGATTCAAGAGCAGCTCGGAGCCGACTGCATCATGTGCCTCGACGAGTGCCCGCCCCACGACGCCAGTCGCGAACGGCTCGAGGCGGCTGTCGATCGCACGACGCGGTGGGCCGGTCGCTGCAAGGAGGCGCAAAAACGGCCCGACCAGGCTCTGTTCGGAATCGTGCAGGGAGGAACCGATCCAGACCTGCGCGAACGCTCAGCCAGGGGACTGCTTCCGCTCGATTTTCCCGGCTACGCGATCGGCGGGCTGGGGGTAGGAGAAGAGCCTTCCGCGATGTACACAGCTCTCGATTTCACGGTGCCGCTCCTGCCCGGCGACCGGCCCCGCTACCTGATGGGTGTGGGGAAACCGATTGACTTGGTCGAAGGCGTGCTGCGGGGGATCGACCTGTTCGATTGCGTGATGCCGACCCGTAATGGCCGCAACGCGACGGCGTTCACGAGCCGGGGCCTGGTTCGCATCCGCAACGCCTGTCACGAGCGCGATCCTGCGCCGCTTGATGAGGAATGCGGGTGCTCCGTATGTCGTCGATTCAGCCGCGGTTATCTCCGCCACTTATTTACGGCCAACGAGATGCTTGGGCCAATTCTGCTGTCGCTGCATAATGTGGCGTTTTACCAGCGGCTTATGGCCGATCTGCGGGCCGCCTGCCGGGAAAACCGCGGGTCCGAGCTTCGGTCGACTCTGCTTGCTCGCTGGGAGAGCAGCGTCTAAGATTATCAGCGCGCGGCTGCCATATTATGGACGCAAGCCGCGTGGTCGAAGGATTTTAGCGGCGGCTTCGCGATCGGACGGGGGCGTCTCGGCGGATCGCCAGGCTCCGATTGCCTCGAAGGCCGCAGCGAGACCGGGGGAAGATTCCGGAGAGCGCAGAGGAGGCGCGCTTCGTCGTTCCGGACGTTGCACGGTCTGCCTTGTCAACAGCCGCTGCCTTTGCGCGCGGCGGAGAATGTTCGCATGGAAAGTTTGATGGCGCGGCTCCTGTTGTTGGCTCAGAGCACCTCGACAACGGGAGGCGCAACCGGCGACGCAAGCAGCAGTGGCAACAACTACTGGGTGCTGGCGCCCCCGGTCTTAATGATGATCGTGTTTTTCTATTTCCTGGTCTTCCTGCCCCAAAAA
>DASZIA010000211.1:0-28077 GCA_035949535.1 Planctomycetaceae bacterium
CTCCTCACGCTGGCGGCCGTCGGCATCGGCACCTTGATTGCGGCCCTGACGGTCTCCTACCGGGATTTCCGTCACGCGGTCGTGTTCCTCTTGCCGATTTGGATGCTGGCGACTCCGGCGATTTATTTGAATCGGGAGATAACGCCAACAGCGACGGCAACGGAAAGGTCTGGGGATTCGGAAAATGCAGGACCGCTTACTGGCGTGCGCAGCTCTTTGAATGCGGAGGGCAGCGCGACGTCGGGACGAGGCGGCTGGCTGGCACGGCTCAATCCCATGACCGTGCCGATCGAATTCTTTCGCGCGACTGTCCTGGGAACCCCGATTGGGGCTGGCTCTGTGCTGATTTCCTTCGTGATCAACGGGGCACTCTGTTTGTTGGGGCTATATTATTTCCGCCACGTCGAGGATTCGTTTGCCGACGTGATTTGAAAGGCTGAGGTTGTCGAAGTGGTTGATTCGCGGCTCGATTTGACTGACCGATCGGTTCTCATCACTGGGGGCACCGGCTCGTTCGGCCGGCGCTTTGCGGCGACTCTGCTCCGCGATCATCGGCCGCGCCGCTTGATCATCTTCAGCCGCGATGAGTTGAAGCAGCACGAGATGCGCCAACGTGCGGCCGGGGCGGACTTCAACCATCCGGCGGTCCGGTTCTTTCTGGGCGACGTGCGGGACGTCGATCGGCTGCGGCGGGCCATGCAGGGAGTCGACATCGTCATCCACGCGGCGGCCCTCAAACAGGTGCCGGCCTGCGAATACAACCCGTTCGAGGCAGTGCTCACCAACGTGATGGGGGCCCGCAACATCATCGAGGCGGCAATCGACCGGGGCGTCAAACGGGTGCTGGCCCTCAGCACCGACAAGGCGGTCAACCCGGTCAACCTTTACGGCGCGACCAAGCTGTGCGCTGAAAAACTGTTTGTGCAGGGGAATGCCTACGCCGGAGCCGAGGGGACCCGCTTTGCGTGCGTTCGCTATGGAAATGTCGTCGGCAGCCGCGGCAGCGTAATCCCCGTCTTCTTGGAGCAGCGAGCCACCGGCAAAATCACGATCACCGACCCGCGAATGACCCGCTTCTGGCTCACGCTCGACCAGGCCGTGCAGTTCGTGCTCTCCGTGCTGCCGCAGATGCACGGCGGCGAGATTTTCGTTCCCAAGATTCCCAGCATGAACATTGGCGACCTAGCGAAGGCGGTCGCCGGGGACTGTCGCGTGGAGCAGATCGGCATTCGCCCCGGTGAGAAGCTGCACGAAGTGCTGATCTCCGAGGACGAGGCGCGGCACACGCTCGAATGCGACCGGATGTTCGTCATTCAGCCACATCATCCCTGGTGGACGGACAAAGTCGGCCACAAAGGTCAGCCGCTCCCTGACGGCTACACATACAGCAGCCACCACAACACCGAATGGCTGGGACTCGACGACCTGCGCGCGCTCTTGAAGGACGGTAAGGACGGCTCGGCTGGAGCCTCGCCCTCCCACGAGTCGGTCGAATCATGATGTCTCACCCCACGAAGGCGCTCGAAGGGCAGCTGGCGATCCGCGGCGGCAAGCCCGTTCGCGAGTCTTATCTGCCGTACGGCCACCAGACGATTGACGACGACGACTGCGCGGCCGTGGTTGCCGTGCTGAAGTCTGACTGGTTGACGACCGGCCCGAGGGTCGCCGAGTTCGAGGAGGCCTTTGCTCTCGCCGTGGGAGCCCGCGAGGCGGTGGCCGTCAACAGCGGGACTGCCGCTCTGCACGCGGCCATTCACGCCTTGGGAATCGGGCCCGGCGATGAAGTGATCGTCCCCAGCATCACTTTTGCCGCGACGGCAAACGCCGTGGTCTATATGGGGGGGACTCCTGTCTTTGCCGATGTCGATCCCGACACGATGCTCGTCACGGCCGAGAATGCTGGCCGATGCATCACAGAGCGAACGCAAGCAATCGTTGCCGTCGATTACGCGGGTCAAGCCGCCGAGTACGACGCGCTGCGGACGCTTGCCGCCAAACACGCACTGCCGCTCGTCTCCGACGCATGCCACGCGCTGGGCGGATCGTACCGCGGCCGCAAGGTCGGGACGCTCGCCGATTTGAATGCGTTCAGCTTTCATCCGGTGAAGCACATCACGACCGGCGAAGGGGGCATGATCACCACCGAGGATGCGGATTTCGCCCGGCAGATGCGGATCTTTCGCACCCACGGCATCACGACCGATCACCACTATCGACAGGCGCACGGAGAGTGGGCCTACGAAATGCAGACACTGGGCTTCAATTACCGGTTGAGCGACATCGGATGCGCGCTGGGCTTGAGCCAGTTGCCCAAGCTTGACGGCTGGGTGCGACGGCGGAACGAATTGGCGGCTCTCTATCGCGCGCTCCTGAGCGATTTGCCGGAATTTGTGCCGCTGACGCTGTTGCCCGAACGAACGCACGCCTACCACCTGTTCGTCGTGCGTTGCCGAACGGGAGAATTGGGGTGGACGCGGGACGCTGTGTTTGCCGCGCTGCGGGCCGAGGGGATCGGCGTGAACGTGCACTACATTCCCGTGCATTTGCATCCGTTCTACCGCGAGCAATTCGAAACGCGACGGGGGCAGTGCCCGAATGCCGAGGCAGCTTTCGAGGAAGTTCTGACGCTGCCCCTCTTCGCGACGATGACCGACCGTGATGTGGAGGACGTGTGCCGCGCCCTGCGAAAGATCGTCGCCGCGTCGCCCCCTACGCGATGAGGTCCGACATCGCGATTCACCAGAAGAACCGGCGGGCTGACACCCGCCGCTCGCTAGTGTTATGACCACCGCCATCATCCAAGCCCGCATGTCGAGCACCCGCCTGCCGGGAAAAGTGCTGCTCGATTTGGCCGGCGAGCCGATGCTGGCGCGGGTCGTCGAACGCACGCGGCGGGCCCGCGCGGTCGATCGAATGATCGTGGCGACGACGATCGAGTCTGAGGACGAGCCCATCGTTGAACTGTGCCGCTCGCGCGGCTGGGCCGTCTCGCGCGGCAGCCGCGACGACGTGCTCGACCGCTATTACCAGGCGGCGGTCGCCGACGGAGCCGATCCGATCGTGCGGATCACGTCCGACTGCCCGCTGATCGACCCCGAGGTCATCGACCGCGTCGTGAAACGACTCGACGGGACCGTTGACTACGCGAGCAATATCAATCCGCGGCGCACCTTTCCCCGTGGCCTCGACGTCGAGGTATTCACGTTTCCCGCCTTGTCGGCCGCGTGGCATGAGGATTCTGAGCTGATCGGGCGCGAACACGTGACCCCGTTTCTCTATCGGCACCCTGAGCGGTTCCGCATCGCCCTCGTCGAGTCCGATCGACCGGAAACCGCCAGCCACCGCTGGTCGGTCGACACGCCGGAGGATTACGAACTTTTGGGGCGGATCTACGCACACTTTGGCTGCGACGACTTTAGCTGGCGCGACGTGCTAGAGCTTCTCGATCAACATCCCGACTGGTGCGAGATCAACCGTCATATCGCACAGAAATCACATTGAGTCGTCGTCCTCGGGAGGGCGAAGCTCCCGCTGAGCCTCTTCGTTCGAGTAAGACCGGCTCAGCAGGAGCTTCGCCCTCCCGAATTAAGGAACACTTCCTGCAGAATCCGTCCACCAATCCCGGCACACTCCTGATCCGGGCCGACGCAAACCCCGTCATCGGCACCGGTCACGTCATGCGCTGCCTGGCGCTGGCCCAAGCCTGGCAGGACTCGGGCGGAACGGTCGCGTTCGCCTGCGGGGATCTGCCGGAGTCGGTGCAGCAGCCGCTCGCGGCTGAGCACTGTGCTGTTCACAGGATCGACGCGGCCTCAGGGAGTAGTCGCGATCTGGAGGAAACGCGGCGCCTCGCCGAGTCGATCAGCCCGCGGTGGCTCGTGCTCGACGGTTACAAGTTTGGGCCGGACTTTCAACTCACGCTGCGCGACGTGAAGTGGCGGTTGATGGTGCTTGACGACGATGGCCGTCACGAGGCCTATCACGCGAATGTGCTCCTCAATCAAAACCCCGGGGCGGCCGCCGTGCTGTACGGCCGCCATATGCACGGAAGTCGGATGTTGCTCGGCAGCCAGTACGCAATGCTCCGGCGAGAGTTTTTGCAGACGCCAAGGAAGGCGCCAGGCGGCCAATCTGTGTCGCAGATTTTGTTGACACTGGGCGGAGCCGACCGGGGAAACTTGACGGAACGATTTCTCACCGTCGCGCGGTCGTGCGTCCCCGGCGACTGCCGGATCCACGTGTTGATCGGACCAGCCAATCCCCACGTCTTCCGCTTACGGGAAGTCGCGGCGAAAATGAACCGCGTGACGCTGCACGTGGCGCCGAGCGATCTGCCACAGATCATGGCCAGTTGTGACCTGGCCATCACCGCTGCCGGCAGCTCGGTGTACGAACTCGGATACTTGGGGGTCCCCATGCTGCTCGTGGTGACGGCCGACAATCAGCGGCCGATTGCGGCCGCGCTCGATCACCTGAGAGCGGCTGTGCGGATTGATGAACTTGGCACGAACAAATCGGCCGATCTCCCCTCTGCCCTCGAATCGCTGGTGTCCGATCCAGTTCGTCGCGCCGAGTGCGCGGCGAAATTTCAGCAACTTGTCGACGGTCAGGGGGCGGCCCGGGTCGTCGCGGCTCTGAGTGAATCGAGCGGCGTCGAATGAACGTCTTGTTCCTGGGTCCGACGGATTCGTCTGTGCTCGATTACCTGAAATCGACCGAGGCGAGCGTCGTCCAAACGACGGACCCGATCGATGCGGCGTTCTTCGATCGCCGCCCGGTCGACTTTCTGGCGTCGCACGGGTACCGGCACATCATCAAACCGAGTGTTCTCGATCGCCTTCCGCGACGGGCCGTCAATCTGCATATTTCCTACCTCCCCTGGAATCGCGGGGCTGATCCCAACTTGTGGAGCTTCATCGAGAACACGCCGAAAGGCGTCTCGATCCACTACCTCGATGCGGGCGTCGACACCGGCGACATCATCGCGCAGAAGCTGGTCGAATTTGGGGCGGGCGAGACGCTCCGCACCACTTACGCACGGCTTCAGGCGGAGATTGCCCAACTTTTTGCCGAGCACTGGAGCCGGATTTGTGCGGGAACATGCCACGCGGTCGAGCAGACGGGGGCCGGAACTTTTCATCGCGTCGCCGACCACAAAAAAGTCGCCCACATGCTCACGAATGGTTGGGACACGCCGATCGAGCATCTAGAGAAAGCCGGCGCCGAATGGCGACGCTCGCAACGGACGGCGTGAAAGCGGTCTCGTAACACCGCAGCTTGCCAAGTACAACTTCAATTGATGACCACCAACGAACCTCGAGAACCTGCTTCCGCGCCGCACGTTCTGCACCTCGGCAACCGCCAAATCGGCCCCGGTCAGCCGGTGTACGTCGTCGCCGAGCTTTCTGCCAATCACTCGGGCAGCCGTGAAGTGGCGATCGAGTTGGTGCGAGCCGCGCACGCCGCCGGGGCTGATGCGGTCAAATTGCAGACCTACACGGCCGACACGCTCACCATTCGCTCGGACCGACCGGAGTTTCGTATCGGCGGCGGCACACTCTGGGACGGCCGGACTCTGTACGATCTCTACCAGGAAGCTGCCACGCCTTGGGAATGGCACGCCGATTTATTTGCCGAGGCGCGACGGCTGGGCATGGATTGCTTTTCGACGCCGTTCGACGCGTCCGCGGTCGACTTTCTGGAGCAGTTCTATCCGCCGGCGCACAAGATCGCTTCGTTCGAGCTGGTCGATCTGGCGCTGCTGCGAAAGGTCGCGGCCGCGCGTCGGCCCGTGATTCTATCGACGGGAATGGCGACGCTCGAAGAAATCACCGAGGCGGTCGCCGTACTGCGAGAGACCGGCTGCTGGGAGCTGGTTCTGCTCAAGTGCACGAGTTCCTACCCCGCCCCGGCCGAGGAAGCCAATCTCCGTACGATTGCTCATCTGTCGTCGACCTTCAACTGCCCGGTCGGCCTCTCGGACCACACGTTGGGCATCGCCTGTCCGGTGGTGGCCGTTTCGCTCGGGGCTTGCCTGATCGAAAAGCACTTTACGCTCTCGCGGAAAACGCCGGGGCCCGACAGTGCCTTCTCGCTAGAGCCGGCTGAGTTTGCCGAGATGGTGCGGGCCATTCGCGTGGCAGAAGCGGCGCTCGGCCGCATTCATTACGGTTTGAGCCTGGCGGAAGCAAAGAGCCGAGTCTTCCGCCGCTCGCTGTTTGCCGTCGCCGATATCGCAGCTGGCGAACTATTCACCGAACAAAACGTGCGCTCGATTCGGCCCGGGCACGGCCTGCCGCCGAAGGAGCTGCCGCGAATCCTAGGCAAGCGAGCGGCCCGCGCCATCGTCCGCGGCGAGCCGCTGTCCTGGGACTGTGTGGAAAGGAATTAGTCCAAAGTCCAATGTCCAAGGGCCAAAGTCGATATCGAGTTCTGTCTGCTGACCTTGGATTTTGGACCTTGGACCGAACGAAAGGAAAAGGATGAGGACGTTGTTGATCTCGCTGGGCGTGGTGTGGGCTCTGGCAAGTTGCGAAATCGTCCGAGCCGACCCACCTCGTAGAACCCGAGCGTCGGCGTCCACACAAGCTGCCCCGCCCTCGGGCACGAGCGACATCTGGCAGGTCACTTATCTCGGCAAGACCCGCATCGGCTATTCGCACACACTTTCGCGGCCCGTGCAGATCGATGGCAAATCGCTCATCAAGACCGACGCCGAGACACACCTCACGATCAAACGGTTTGGGCAAACGCTGCAAATCGAAACGCGCGAGGAAGAGGAAGAACTCCCCGGCGGCGAACTCGTGTCCTTTGTGTACGACGTGAAGAACCCGCCGGCCGCGCCGACGCGCACGGTCGGCCGCGTGCGCGGCAGTTTCCTGGTCGGAGAGAGCACGGTCGCGGGGACGCCTCACGAGTTTTCGCTCCCCTGGGAGGCGGCCACCAAATCGACGGCTTACGTCGATCGTTATCCGCGCCTGCATCCGTTCAAACCGGGTGATGCGATTAACCTGCGGGTCTTCATGCCGGACCATATGCAAGTTTCCGACGTGCGGTTTCGCGCGATGCGTCAGGAACGGGTCATCGGGCTCGATGGCCGTCGCCGGTCGCTCCTCAGGGTCAACATGGTCGAATCGGTGATGCCTCAATCGCCGATGGAAGTCTATCTCGACGAGCACGGCGATCCGGTCGTCTCGACGACAGAAATGCTCGGCCAGACGCTGACGACGTACACCGTCCCTGCCGAGGTCGCCGTCAAGGAGATCGCCGGCGAAGGGCTCGATATCGCCGTCAATACGCTCGTCAGAACAACGGCCATCCCGCGGGCTCACTTCACCACGCGGGCCGTCTATCGCATCAAGATGAAGGGGGAGGATCCCACCCCCTTCTTCCCCATCGACGCCAATCAAAAGGTGATCCGCACGGGCCCCGACGAATGCGAGATCACCGTTCGCTGCGTGCGGCCCGCGACAAGCAATCGCAGCATTCGATTCGATCGGCAATATCTCGAGCCCTCGCAGTTTCTGCAGTCGAACGATCGCGAAGTCCTCATTCACGTCGACCGGGCGGCCCGCAACCTGGTCGAACCGTCAAAGATCGCCATCGCAATGGAGAAGTACGTTGACCATGAAGTGCAAAAGAAAGACTTTTCGACGGCGCTAGCCTCGGCGGGAGAGGTCGCCCGTACGCTGCAGGGCGATTGCACCGAGCACGCCGTCCTCTTGGCCGCCATGTTGCGTGCCCGGAACATTCCGTCGAAGATCGTCGTCGGCCTGGTCTATATCGAGCCGCTTTCTTCTTTCGGCGGCCACATGTGGACGGAAGCCCTGCTAGGCGACCACTGGGTACCGCTCGACGCAACGTTGGGCAACGGCGAAGCCGGCATCGGAGCGGCCCACATCAAGCTCGGCGAATCGAGCTTCGCCGACAAGGGCCCCACCCCGACGACCGCCTTTCTGCCGCTGGTCCGCGTGCTGGGGCGGATTGAGCTGACGGTGGTGGAGGCTTCGTTGCAGTGACGGGTGCGCGATTTCCTGCGAGACCGTCGAAGCACGCTTTACGCGGGCGTGCAATCATTTCTCGCTCAGAAGCCGCTCGAACTCCGCCGGGCTGATCTCGATATCGCGGAGGATGCTTCGGAGCGTGCCAAGCTTCAAATTGTGGTTGCCGTGGACCGGAACTGTCGTGTGCGTACCGCCTCGGGCGAAGTAGTGATGGCTGCCTCGAACGCGCACAAGCCGAAAGCCTTGTCGCAAGAGAAAGCGAGACATTTCGTGGCCAGTGACCCGCGGCAGCCTAGCCACGTGCCAACTCGGCCAGATCCCAATCGATTTTGCGCATCGACGGCTGGCTGACGCGTGCGAGCGCGTCCTCCAGACCAAAGGTCTCGATGTAACCGCGGACGGCCTCGCGCAGATCGGCAATCGCGGCTTCCTCCGTCTCACCCTCACCGTAGGCAGGAATGTCGGGGATTCGGGCCGTGAATCCGCCTTCCTCGTCGTCAGGTATGAGTTCGATCACGAGTGACATGCCAGATCCTCCACCTGCATTCTAGCACGACGGATCATTGATGGTGTGCCGGCGCCCGCTTCGCGGGCTGGTCACACCCTACAAAGCCAAGGCTGCTGCCGCGTCAGTCCGCCAGCGCGCGGGCGACGTCAGTGCGGTACGCGGAAAGGCCGGGGACGATGCCGATCAGCGAGGCCAGCGCAATCAGTGCCGGCAGCAGGACGAATTCAATCTGTTCGAAGGCGAAGGGATTGATCAATAGGCCCGTCTGCTGCTGCACCACAGGAGCCGCGGCGAAGACTAAGCCGTGGCCCAACAGAATGCCCAGGATTCCTCCGCCGAAGCAGAGCAGGATCGACTCCGCCAGGATGATCGCAAACACGGTGCGGCGCTGCGCGCCCAAGGCGCGCATAATGGCGATTTCCCTGCGGCGGTCGGACATCGAGTTGTAGATGCTCACGAAGATGCCCACGCCCGAGACGATGATAATGAGCGAGGTCAGCACGACCAACGCCGTCCGCACGTTGCCCAGGATGCTGCTCATCAGTTGCTGCATCGGGACGATCGGGTTGACCGCCTGCACCTTGTAGCCGCGCTTCAATTCTCCGTTGGCCATCGCGGCCAGGGAAACGCTCTTCATGTTGACGAGAATGGCCGTCACTTCTTTTTGGACGTCGCACGTCTTGTGGTGGTGATGGTGCTCGCCCGGCTTGTGCGGCGGCTCTTCGATGGGGATGCCGCACTTCTGCGCCCACTCGGCGGCCGCTGCGTTGATTTCCGAATCGCTGGTCCCTTTGCCGCTGAACTCGTGCCAGCGCTTGACGGCTTCCTTGAGCGGCGCGTCGTGTCCGCTGATCGCGTAGAAGCCGTTCAGATGAATGAACACGGTCTTGTCGTTGGGCGTGCCGGTCGGTGCGAGGACGGCCTTGACCGTGAATTTTTCCTCATGCTTATGCGATTCGGCCCCGCCATGGATGAGCTGAAACTGAGTGCCGATGTCCCACTCGTTGGTGCGGGCGACCTCCGAACCAATGATCGCGTCGAACGAGCTGGCAAAAGGTTCGCCCCGAATCTGAAACATCTGGCCCGGAGTGTAGGGGTGCTCGAAGTATTCCTCGGTCGTGCCGACGATCGGGAAGCTCCCTTTTTGGGTCGTATCGCCCAGGCAGAACGGGACGGCCAGCTCGACCTTCGAGTCTTTTTTGAGTTCCTCGTAGTAGAGGTAGGGCAAGTTCTGCAGCGGCGCGCTCACGCGATAGACCGTGTTCAGCACCAACTGCAGATCGCTCCCCTTGGGCCCGTAGATCAATTGGTAGGCGATCGTTTGTTGGCTGAACATGTGATCCATGATTCCATAGATCACGAGCACGGCCACCATCAGCATCACGCCGAGCGCGACGCTGAACGCCGTCAGCGACGACGAGAGAAACCGCTGCCGAATGCTCTTCCAAGCGATCGAGAAGAGATTCATCGTGCGGCCCCCGTCGTTAACGCGGCGCGGTTGAAGTTCTCCAGTCGATCGACGCGCTGAAAGCGGGCGGCGACTTCGGGCGAGTGCGTGACCATCAAGAGCGCGACTTTCGACTCGGCACACGCCTCGCGGATCAGGTCGAGGATCAGATCCTGATTCTTGACGTCGACGTTGGCCGTCGGCTCATCGGCCAAGAGCAGCGACGGTTGATTGGCCAAGGCTCGCGCGACGGCGACTCGCTGCTGTTCGCCCACCGAAAGCTGTGGCGGCCGGTGCGTGGTGCGGTGCCCCAAGCCGACGCGCTGCAAGAGTTGCAGAGCCCGCTTGGAATCGACCCGCTTGCCCGAAAAACTCATCCCCAACAACACGTTCTCGAGCGCGCTGAACGCGGGGAGCAGATTAAATGTTTGAAAGACGAAGCCAATCCGCTCGGCCCGGAACCGATCGCGGGCGACTTCGGGAAGTCGCGTGATCTCATTCCCGTCGACTTTGACCGAGCCGCGGTCGGGCGTGCTGATTCCCGAAATGATGTTGAGGAGCGACGTCTTCCCGCCGCCGCTGGCTCCCACCAGCACGACCTGCTCGGCCGACGCGATCTGAAATCGCTCGATGTCGAGCACAGTCAGGATGTTGCCGTCCGGCTCCCGGTAGGTTTTGACGACGTTCGTCAACTCAAGCGACATGCGGCATGCCTATCTTCTGAGCAGTCGGCGGGTGGTAGCGGTGGGCGTACCCGACGAACCGGGCCGTGCAGTTCTACGTCTGAAATCGCGTTTGCGTTTGAGATCGAGTTTGCAAATCCCTGGGACGATCCCAACCGGCGTGTCAGAGTTCATTCCGCCGGTGCCCATCCCGCTTTCCCGATCAGCTTGACGAATCGGCAACCGCACAAGGGCGTGAACCTGGGACCAGCCGGCGTCTTTTCCAGGACCACCAGCTCCTGCGACGACTCGTCGCCAACGGGAGCGACAATCAGGCCCCCCGGCTTAAGTTGCTGGTACAGCGGTTCCGGGATGGCCGGAGCGCTGGCGGTGACGATCACCCGATCATAGGGACCGCGCTCGGGATTTCCGAGCGTGCCGTCGCCGACGAGGAATTCCACGTTGGTGACGGCCAACTCAGAGAGCACGAGGCGAGCCCGCTCCGAGAGCCGCTCGAGTCGTTCGATGGTCACGACGCGGCGCGCCAGCCGGGCGAGGATGGCGGCCTGATAGCCGCTGCCGGTGCCGATTTCGAGCACGGTTTCGTCGCCCTCGAGCCGCAGCTCCTGGGTCATCAGCGCGACGATGTAGGGTTGGCTGATCGTTTGTCCCTCGCCGATGGGAAGCGCGTCGTCTTCGTAGGCGGCGTACTGAAGCGACTCAGGCACGAACAAGTCGCGGCGCGTCTCTTCGATGGCGTCGAGCACGCGCGGGTCGGTGATTCCCCGCCGCTCGAGCGCTTCCCGTAGTTCTCGCGCGAGCTCCGGTATGCTGCTCAAAACGGGACCGACTCCAATGGTTTGGCCGATTCGGCGGGCTGTAGAGACGTGTCGGGCTGCCAGTCGATGAGTTGCAGCTCGACCCGCTCGTGGCCGCCAAACCGGTTGATGCAGGGAGCGTAAGTGATCGAGAACGGGCGACCAAGTTGTGCGATCGGCTCAGCCCAGTCGGCCCGCGCGAAGGCGATCGCGCGGAGCGTCGTGTTGTGCTGTCGCACGCGCAGCGACAAATGCCGCTCGCCTTCGCCCATCTTTCGCGGGGGTTCCGCCAGCTCGACGCGGGTCGTCGCAAAAACGGGGCGCGGGTTGTCCTCTCCAAAGGGACTGAGCAGGTCGAGTTCCTTGACGGCCCGCGGCGTGACGTCGGCCAGCCGCACTTCGGCGTCGATTTCGAGTTCGGCGTCGCGCGGGCCGGTGGAATAGTTGTCGGACACATAGCGGCAAAAGTCGTCGCGGAATGCGTCGATGCGGTCCTTCGAGATCTTGAGACCAGCTGCCGCCTGATGTCCGCCAAAGGAGATCAAATGCATCGAGCAGGCGGACAGGGCCGCGTGCAGATCGAATCGCCCGTGCGAGCGGCCCGAACCCTGCCCGGTGGCGGCTTGCCCGTTGAAGGCGATCAGAATCGCGGGACGCGAAAAGTGTTCGACGACGCGACTGGCGACGATGCCAATCACGCCGGGATGCCAGGTGTCGGCGGCGAGCACGACAGCGGGGGCCTCGTGCCAATCCGATCGGCCCGTGATCAACTCGCGGGCTTCTTTGAAGATTTTCAGCTCGACCGCCCGGCGGCTCTTGTTGAGTTCATCCAAATGCGAGGCCAGCATGGCGGCCCGGTCGGGCTTGTCGGTGGTCAACAGCTCAACGGCCAAGCGCGCCTGCCCCAGCCGGCCGGCCGCATTGATTCGCGGCGCGATGGCAAAGGCGACGTCATCCGCCTCGATCGAAGAGCTCTCTTCGAGTTGGGCCACTTTGAGGAGAGACTTCAACCCGGGGAGGGCCCGCTCGCGCAGACTCTTCAAGCCGAATTTCACCAGCAGGCGGTTCTCGCCGCGGAGGGGGACAACATCCGCAATCGTGCCGATCGCCGCCAGGCCCATCGCGCCGATCAGAAATTCGCGCATCACCGGCGAAGCCCGCTTACCGTCGCCCAGGCGCTGGCAGATTCCCCACGCTAGCTTGAACGCAACGCCCACGCCGCAGAGTTCGCCGAACGGGTAACTTCCGCCGGGGAGCCGCGGATGGACCAGGCAACTGGCCTCGGGCAGCGAAGTGCCAGCCTGGTGATGATCGGTGATGATTAGTTCCAGTCCCAGCTCGCGCGCCAGCAATGCTTCGGCGATGCTCGTGATCCCGCAGTCGACGCTCACGACCAGACGTTGCGGATCCTCTTGATGCAATTGCCGCAGCGCCTCGCAGTTGATGCCGTAGCCTTCCTCCGAGCGGGACGGAATGTAATAGTCGGCCCGACCGCCGGCCAACGTGACGCAGTGCCACAAGAGGGCGGTCGCCGTCACGCCGTCGACGTCGTAATCGCCGTAAATCGTGATCCGCCGACCGGCGCGAATGGCCGACACAATCCGATCGGCCGCGTCGGCCAACCCAGGTAATAGCTCGGGCTCGCAGAGCGCCGACAATCGAGAGTTGAGGAAGTGAGGAGCCTCGTGCTGCAATCCGCGCGCGATCAACACTTGCGCCATTAAGGGCGAGACGTGCAGCTCAGAAGCGACCTGCCCCACCAGGGCGGCATCATGCGGCAGAAACCGCCAGGTTCGAGGCATGCTGACTCCCTCCCTGCGAGCCGATTCGTCGAACAAAGAACTTCAACTCCAACCGCAATGGGAGGGCGAAGCTCCTGCTGAGCCTCTTGCCTTTCCGCCGTCGCTCGTGTTTTGAGCTCGGCGGGAGCCTCGCCCTCCCAAATCACTTCAACTCGCGCAGCCGAATATTCCGCAAGGCAGCCAGCGTGCGATACGAGGCGATGCCGAACGGCCGCGACGCTTCGACTTCACTGCGGATCGAGATTTTCTTGCCGGCCAGCGACTGATTGACGATTTGGTCTCTGTCGATCCACGCCTCGATCTTGGCATCGGTCACGCGGAGCCGAATCGTGTACCAGCGGCCAGTCTCGAATTCGCGATATTTGGTCGTGGAGTTTTCCGAGGCGTCCAGCCCATCGATGCTCGAGAGGCCACAGACGCCGCCGCCCCAGCCGCCGATGATCAAACTGCACGGGTCGTCTTTGACGGGGAACGTCAGTCCGCAGAAGAAATCCGACCCGTCGACGCGACGAGCCTCGAGCGAGACTTCGTAGTTGCGGTGCGGAGTGGCACGCTCGTAATTGACGCCGGTGAGATCATTCCCGACGCCCAAAAGGATCGCCCCGTCTTTGACCTCGACGGTCCCCTCGCCTCCGAATTCGGTCGATTTCCAGCCCTTGAGCGTTTGCCCGTCAAAGAGCGACTTCCATGCGGCTTTCGCGTCGTCGGCCTTTTTCTCGGTCGTTTGAGCACCGAGCCGCCGTGGCGCACTGCTGCCAAAAAGCAACAGGGCGATCACCATTCCCGGACCGGCAATTCGCGCCGCGCGACTGGCAGAGGAGTGGTTCATTTAGCGGATTATCCGCTGCCCGCGGATTGTTCCGCAAGCGCGGCAGACCCGGAATGCTACGGCCCGTCCAGCAGCGAAGAGAGAGGCCGCCCGCGAAGCGCGAATGCCCAACCGCGGCAGCCGGCGGCAACATCCGTGAGCTAGCCTTCACAAACAGGGTCGGCGTTTCCGCCGTGCCATCTTTTCAGCCCCAACATTCCACAGAATCCCCGGAGTTTTTCATGGCGCCGCTCGCGACAGCGATCGACTATCTGTTGCAGTTCTGCGACCGGGCCGTCTCCGGCGGTTACCTCGTCGCCATGGTGCTGATCTGCGCTCTGCAGTACATGTTCAACCTCCTGAGCAGCAGCAGATCCCGCGAGTTGAAGGAGCGCCTCTGTCGGCAGATTGACGACGTCCAGAAGGACCTGCGGACCGTCAGCCGGGACCGCACGCTGACCTCGCTGGAGAATCAGATTCTTCGCGAATTCACGGGAGAGCTTGATCTCGACCACACGCTCGAGCAACTGATCGGCCGGCTGGTCGATGGAAGCGACGGTTTTGCCGCGTACATTCCGCTGGCGCTGGCCCATAAGTCGATCCGTCACACGATGGGCCTTTCGGAACAGTCGCGCAACGCCTTGGTCGTCGATCCGGAATTGCTCAAGCGGGTCGGTAGCGAAGGGGTCGCCGCCTTCCGCCGCGGCGATCTCACAGGGACGCGGCTCTTCGAGAGCCTCACGCCGGCCGATCGCCAGCGATTCGACCGACTCTTCATCGCCGGAATCGGCGACGCCGAATGTCTGGCCGGTGTGATCGTCACGACGGCCCTGATTCCGTTCGGAATTCCTCTCGAAGAACAAATTGAGCTCGCTCGTCGGCTGATGCGGAGCCTGTCGGGAATCGTCCGCCGGTCGACGGAGCTCGAGGTCCGCGACCAGCAACTGCAATCGATCAACGAGATCATGGAGCTGCGGGCGGTTACCGACCAGAAGCATGCGTCGCCGCTCGACATGGTCGAAGCCTTCGTCGATCGCCTTCGGGAAATGACCGGGGCCGAGCGAGCCGTGCTGTTCCTGATCACGCCCGACGGCCGGGGCTCGTACAAGCCGCTCTGCCGTTGCGGCGATCCGCTTGCAGCCGGCATCTCCCGGCGCCACGCGGAATTCGAGGCCATCCTGGCCGAGGCAGCCATTACTCGCAAAAGTCCCGAAGCACTCTTCGGCGCCGAGTTAACGCGGATGGGCGTGAACTCTCTCATCGGTGCGGCGATCATCGCGCCCGTCATCAGCCCGAACGGAATTGCCGGGGCCCTCTGCCTCACGCGGCAGGCCAAAGAGCCGTTCGAGAACGTGCGTCCGCAGCTCTTGGCCTGGGCCGCCCGCTATCTGTCGGAAACGCTGCTGCGAGTGTTGCACCAGGCAGTTTCTGAGTGGCACGCACGCCACGATCCGCTGACGGATCTTTCCAATCGCCGGACCTTCGATACTGAGCTGTCCTCCGCGCTTCGCTCGGCTGCCTCGCAGGGCACCCAGTGCGCCCTGCTGATGGTCGACATCGACCGCTTCAAGGCGGTCAACGATCGCTATGGTCACCTGGTGGGTGATGAGGTGCTCCGTAGCGTCTCGCGGATCCTGAAGGAGACTGTCTCGCGGCTGAGCACTCGGACATCGGGCCTGGCCGCCCGCTTTGGAGGCGAAGAGTTTGCCGTGCTGCTGCCGGGGATTTCGGCCGGCGACGCGACTTGGGTCGCCGAAACCATCCGTTCGAGCGTCGAGGTTCTGCCGATCCATTCCCAGCATGGGCAAATCAACGTGACCGTGAGCATCGGCCTGGCCGTCGCTCCGGATCACACGCGGACCGCCGAGGAATTGATCGCGCTTGCCGATGCGGCCCTCTACCAGGCCAAAGATTCCGGCCGCAACCAGGTCATCTGCACCGGGGCCGTCGCAGCGGGCTGAGATTGATAAGGTTCGGTTGCGACGGTTGAGCTTGCTCGGCCGTGCGCCTTGGCGACGCGGCCGAACGGCAACCGCTCAGCCGTGTGCACCCTGAGTACGGCCCGCCGCCGCACTTGTGTTGCCATGGCGGCGCGACGAAAATCGTTCGAACTCATTCGCACGTCACAGAGTACGCCGCCAAGAGACCGCCGAATGCAGTCCGTCCCCCCCGCCGCAGAGGTCCACAACCGGGGCAAAACGATTGCAGTGATGCCGGCGTATAACGCCGAGCGAACGCTGCGGCGCACCGTCGAAGACATTCCCGCCGGGGCTGTCGACCAGATCGTGGTCGTCGACGATTGCAGCCGTGACAACACGGTCCAAGTGGCCCGCGAACTGGGCTTGACCGTCATCGAGCATCCGCAAAACCGTGGCTACGGCGGCAACCAAAAAACGTGTTACCGGCAAGCGCGCGATTTGGGCGCCGAGTTCGTCGTGATGATCCACCCCGATTATCAATACGACAGCCGCGTGATTCCGATCGCCGTTGAAATCCTGCGGCTGGGCATTTGCGACGTCGTGCTCGGCTCGCGAATCCGCACGCGGAAAGAGGCGCTCGACGGCGGCATGCCGACCTACAAGTACGTCTTTAACCGCTGGCTCACGATCATGGAGAACATGGCCCTGGGGCAGAACCTGGGCGATTTCCACAGCGGCTTTCGCGCCTACCGCCGCGAGGTCCTCGAAACGATCCCCTATGAGCGCAACAGCGACGATTTCGTCTTCGACAGTGAATTCCTCGCCCAGGCGGTCCACTTCGGCTTCAAGCTCGGCGACATTCCGGTTCCCGTCCGCTATTTCGACGAGGCGTCGAGCATCAATTTTCGCCGCAGCGTCGTCTATGGCCTCTCGACATTAAGCGTGCTGGCGAAGTTCTGGGCGAATCGGCTGCACTTGGCCAATAGTCCGCTCTTTCGGCCGTAAACAGTCTGAGGGCTCGCTGGGTGCGCCGGATTCCGCCTCCGGCTAGTGTTCTTCCGGGCGCGTGATATCCTGACGGCGTTTACGCCTCGGATTTGTGAGTAGAGTCGTCGATCGCGACTTGCCTGCATCTGAAAAGGCGGAATCGTATGCCCAGCCGACTCTTGGACATTGAAGCAGATTCGACCCGACGCCTCGCGCGGCAGTTGAGCCTGCGGATGGCCACGCCAGAGGACCGGCCGGCGATTTACCGCCTGCGCCACGAGATCTACGCCTCAGAGCTTGGCCAACATGCCGAAAATGAAGAGCAGCAGCTGCGAGATGGGCTGGATGAATTCAATCACTACATCGTGGCCACGAGCGACGACGAAGTGATCGGCTTTGTCAGTATCACGCCGCCGGGACAGGACCGCTATTCGGTCGACAAGTATGTGCTGCGAGCCGAATTGCCCGTGCCGATCGACGACGGATTGTACGAAGTGCGCCTGCTCACCGTGGCCAGACCGCATCGGAGCAGTCGGGTGACGCTGCTCCTGATGCACGCCGCCATGCGTTGGATTGACGAGCGCGGTGGACACAACGTGGTAGCGATTGGTCGGCGGGAGGTGTTGGGACTTTATCAGAAGGCGGGGTTCGTGCTCGCGGGAAAGTCGATCAAGTCGGGGGCCGTGCATTACGAACTCATGACCACGAGTCTCGACCGAGCGCGGCGGTGTGCGGCTCCCTTCGGCGATCTGATCCGGCGGAGCATCGCCGCGGGCGATTGGTGTCTCGATGTGACTCTGTTTCGCGACGAGCCCTGCGAGCACGGCGGAAACTTCTTTCGCGCGATCGGGGATCGCTTCAAGACGCTGGATCGCCGTCGAGAGATTATCAACGCGGACGTGCTCGACGCCTGGTTCCCGCCAGCTCCCGAGGTGCTTGCGGCGGTAAGGGAGCATCTCGAATGGACGATGCGGACTTCGCCGCCGACGCATTGCGAAGGACTCGTCCAGGCGATCTCGGAGGCCCGCCGAGTTTCCGGTCGTTGCATCGCGCCGGCCGCCGGGTCCTCCACGCTCATCTACCTGGCGTTTCGAGAATGGCTTGGGCCGTCGTCGCGGGTCATGCTGCTCGATCCGACCTACGGCGAATACCGACATGTGCTCGAGCAACTCGTCGGATGCCAGGTTGATGGACTGCGGTTGAATCCCCGGCTCGAATACACCGTCGATCTCGCCGAGCTCCACGAGCGCTGCCAGGACGACTACGATCTGGTTGTGCTGGTGAACCCGAACAATCCGACCGGGAAGCACATCCCGAGAGCCGACTTGGAGGATCTACTTCGCCACGCGCCGTCGCGCACACGGTTCTGGATCGACGAAGCCTACATCGACTATGTCAGCTCAGAAGAATCGCTCGAGCACTTCGCCGCCGAGAGTGAAAATGTCGTCGTCTGCAAGTCTCTCTCGAAGGCCTACTCCCTCAGTGGCATGCGCGCAGCCTACCTCTGCGGCCCAGAGGCAATCGCGAAGGCTCTCCGCATCCTGACGCCTCCCTGGTCGATCGGGCTGCCCAGCCAGATCGCCGCAGTCCGCGCGTTGGAAAGCCCGACCTACTACAGGCAGAGATATCAAGAAACCGCGATTCTTCGCGCCGGTCTCGCGGCGAAACTTCGAGAGCTGGGGCTCGAAGTGAATCAGGGTACTGCAAATTTTCTGTTATGCGACATTCCGCCAGCCGGTCCAGACGCCGGCACGCTCCTTCATCGCTGCCAGTCGCAGGGGCTGTTCCTTCGCGACGTTCGTAGCATGGGCAGCAACTTCGGCACCCACACCTTCCGAATCGCGGTCAAGGACGCCGAGACAAACGGGCGTACCGTGACGATTCTGAAGCGCCAGCTCCACTCGCCGACTTGGTGAACGCCTGTCGGCCAATCGCTCGTCCCCGAAAGGCGCTTTCTGGCTCCATTTCCCTGCCCACTTGCGGTAAGTCCCAGCGGATGCAATAGTTCCATCAGGCGGCCGACAAGGCATTTTCGGGTTCGGCCGCCTCCTGCTCCGCCGCATGGCGGCAATGAGTGCCGAGGAATGACCGTTCCGCTGATCGCCGACGCCGATCAATTCGCCGAGCTTTGCCAGCACATCCGCGAAGCCGGTACCGTCGCGTTCGACACTGAATTTATCTCCGAACACACCTACCATCCGCACCTCTGTTTGCTGCAGTTTGCCACGTCTGAACGGCTGGCGGCGGTTGACCCGCTTAGTGTCAAGGACCTGTCGGCCTGGTGGGAGCTGATGGCCGACGACGAGACGACGGTCATCACGCACGGAGGTCAGGCGGAGATCCGATTTTGCCTGCACTTTGCCGGCCGGCCGCCCCGCAACTTTGTCGACGTGCAGTTGGCAGAAGGGCTGCGGAGCCGCAGCTATCCCCTGGGCTACGCGACGCTCGTCGGCCGAGTACTCGACAAGCGGATTCACGGTAAGGAGACCCGCACGAACTGGGACCATCGGCCGCTGACCAAGGCCCAGATTCAATACGCCCTGGAAGACGTCAAATACGTGCTGGCGATCTGGGAGAAGCAGCGGGCCTCGCTATCGCGGCTCGGCCGATCGGATTGGGCGCACGCCGAGTTCCGGCGGATGGTCGACGAGATCGCGGCCGAGCACGTCCGTGAGGCGTGGCACCGGCTCCCCAAGCTGCACAAGCTTTCGCCCCGCGAGATGGCCGTCGTTCGCGAGTTGTCGCTGTGGCGGGAGGCTGAGGCGGGACATCGGAACCGGCCCCCGCGGCGGATTCTTCGAGACGACTTGATCCTCGAGCTGGCCCGTCGGCAGCCCAAAACGATCGATGACCTGTTTGCCACGCGCGACATGAACCGGGGCGATCTGCGGCGCTCGGCCGAGCAAATTCTGGCAGGCGTCGAACGAGCCCTGGCAATCCCGGAAGACGAATTGCCTCCGCCTCCTCGCCCGGCCGGTCTGGAAGCCGACTCCGACGAGCACGTCGTCGGTCAACTGCTCGGAATCGCCCTGATGAATCAGTGCACGGCCCTGAACGTCGCCAAATCGCTCGTCGGCACGTCCGCCGACCTGCGGGACCTGGTGCGCTGGCACCAGTCCGGCGGGAAGGGGCAACCCCCTCGAATCCTGCAGGGTTGGCGGGCCGAAGTTTGCGGCGAACTGTTGCGCGACGTGCTCAACGGAAAAATCGCTCTCCGCGTGGCCGACAGTAATTCCGACCATCCCCTCGTGTTTGAGCGATCCGAAAAAAGTCCGGCCGAGCACGCCGAACGCAGTGCGGCACGGCGGCACTAAATGTGCGATCTTGGGACACCCATCAGATGGACCCCTCACCCCCAGCCCCTCTCCCGCAAGGGGCGAGGGGGGAAAGAGTTGCCAGCGCGGGCGCTCTCGGCACTTGGGGCGTTGCCACGTAAATCGTTCTCACCTCTCCCCTCGCGGGAGAGGGGCCGGGGGTGAGGGGGACCGGACGTCGGCGTCCCCGAATCGCGCAAAATGATTTACAGAGGGCGAATCAGCCGCGGCAGACTGCCCCCACAGTTAAAGTCAACTTCCAATCGACGACTGCCTTCCCCATGGCCCCTCCTCTCCAATTGCCGATCGTTCAAAACTGGAGCTGCCACAGTTGCGGCGGCTGTTGCCGGCAACACCTCATCGAAATCACCGAAGCCGAGCGGCAGCGGATCGCGGAGCAAGGTTGGACGGCGGCCGACGGCATTCCCGCGGATCAATCGCCCGTCGCGTGGTTTGCAGGGCCGCCTTGGAAGAAACGCTATCGGCTCGCTCATCGCGCGGATGGTGCGTGTGTCTTTTTGAACGATCAGGGGTTGTGCCGCATCCACGCCAAGTTCGGCGAGCAGGCCAAGCCGCTCCCTTGTCAGCTCTATCCGTACGTCTTTCATCCGAGCGGGCGGAAGGTCGCGGTGAGTCTGCGGTTTAGTTGTCCCTCGGCCGTCGCCAATCGGGGAACGCCTGTCGCCAAGCAGATGGACGCTTTGAAAAGTCTGGCGGCCCAGGTCGTGCCTCCCCATGCCGAGCGGATTAGTCCGCCTCCCATCTCTCCGCGGTCGCGGGTCGACTGGTCTGACTTTCTGCGCTTCGTCGCCGCGATTGATGAGGTGATCGCTCAGCCCGGGGCTCCGCTGATCTCCCGTCTGCTGCAGGCTGTGTCGCTGAGCCGGACCATCGGAGAGGCGAAGTTCGACGCGATCGAGGGAAGCCGCCTGAGCGAATTTCTGGAATTGATTTCAGGCGCGGCACGCATCGAGCCGACCGCTTTAGAGGATTTCGAGCCGCCGAGCCGGGCCGGCCGACTGCAGTTTCGGATGCTGGCCGCACACTACGCGCGGCGAGACACGTTCGAGGAAGCCGCGCGCGGTTGGCGCGGCCGACTCCGCTTGCTCAAAGCGGCCCTGACCTTTGCCCGTGGGAGCGGGAAGGCGGTACCGCTGCAGCCCGGTTTCCGCGAGGTCCCGTTCGCGACGCTCGACGAACCGTTTGGCGGACTGAGCGACGATGCGGACTCAATCCTCACTCGATACTTCCGCGTGAAAATCCAAGGCCTGCACTTTTGCGGGCCCGCCTACTACGATGTTCCCTTCGTCGAAGGGTTTTACAGCCTGGCACTCGTCTTTCCCGTCGTCCTTTGGCTCGGTCGCTGGCTGGCAGCGAGCGATTCTCGCACAAACCTCACCACCGACGACGTCAGCCAGGCCCTGGCGATCGCCGACCATCATCACGGGTATTCGCCGGTCCTGGGTAGCCGCTCCTCGCGTCGGCGCGTGCGGTTGTTGACCCATGACGCCGACCTCGAACGGCTGATAGTCTGGTACGCGCGTTAACGGGAGGGCGAAGCTCCTGCTGAGCCGCTTTCTCGTTCCTTTGCGCGTTGTGCATCCTGGCTCGGCGGGAGCCTCGCCCTCCCAGGCGCGTTAGAATTATTTGCGAGATCCATGCAATACGATCCTCTCTCGAACCCGTTGCAGCCTCACGAGCGTTGGATGCAAGCCGCCCTCGCTGAGGCGCGGGCCGCCTTCGAGGCGGGCGAAGTGCCGATCGGGGCGGTCATTGTCCATGACGACCGAATTATTGCCGCGGCTGGCAATCAGCGCGAAAGCCTCAACGATCCGACCGCTCACGCCGAAATGATCGCCATCACTCAGGCCGCAGAGGCGCTGGGCTCGTGGCGACTTTTGGATTGCACGCTCTACGTGACGCTCGAGCCGTGCCCCATGTGTGCGGGAGCTATTGTGCAAGCACGAATTCCGCAAGTTTACTACGGAGCCGCCGATCCCAAGGCGGGGGCCTGCCACACGCTGTTTCAGTTGACCGGCGACATTCGGCTCAATCACCAGGCGGTCGTGATCGGCGGACTGCTTAAAGACGAGTCGCGGGCCTTGTTGCAGGAATTCTTCGCACAGCAACGCAAGCTTGGCAAGAAATAGATGGCTGACGCCTGCTACCTCGGAGTCGATCTGGGAGCCGAAAGCGGCCGCGTGATGGCCGGGCTGTTCGACGGTCGGCGCGTGCGCCTGGAACAGATTCACCGCTTTCCGAACGGAGCCGTTTCGCTCGGCACGACGCTGCGTTGGGACGTCCTGCGGCTTTGGTCCGAGATTCAGGACGGACTGACGCGTGCCGCCGCCCAATTCGGCGATCGCATCGTCTCAGTCGGCGTGGACACCTGGGGCGTCGACTACGTGCTGTTGGCCAAGAATGGCGAGATTGTGGCGCAGCCTTTCCACTATCGCGATTCGCGCACCGCTGGCAGCCTCGCCCACGCATTCGGCCGCGCGCCCAAGCGCGAGATCTTCGCGCAGACCGGCCTGCAGTTCATGGAATTTAACACGCTGTTCCAGCTCCTGGCCTTCCAGCAGTCAAATCCCGACCTGCTCGCCGCGGCTGATCGACTGCTTTTGATCCCCGACTTCTTTCATTGGTGCCTTTGCGGCAGCCGCGTGATCGAATTCACGAACGCCACCACGACGCAGTGTTTTCATGCGACCGAAAGCCGGTGGGCTTTCGACCTGCTCGCCCGATTTGGACTGCCTGCCGGCATTTTTCCCGAAGTGGTTCCCCCCGGGACGCGGCTCGGCAAGCTCCGCGATGGATTGGCCGCCCGCACCGGAGTCAAGCGAATCGAAGTCGTCGCTCCGGCGACTCACGACACGGGGTCCGCGGTGGCCGCGGTCCCGACTCAACTGACAGGCTCGCCCACTTGGGCCTACATCAGCTCGGGCACCTGGTCGCTGCTGGGGGTGGAGGTGCAGCAGGCCGTGCTGAGCGAGCGGGCACTCGAGCTTAATGTCACCAACGAGGGGGGCATCGATCGCACCTACCGGCTGCTGAAGAACATCATGGGCCTGTGGCTTGTGCAGGAGTGCAAGCGGGCCTTCGAACGGCGGGGAAAGAACTATGACTATGCCGAGCTGACTCGCCTCGCCGGCCAGGCTCGTCCGCTGCGATCGTTGGTGAATCCGGACGATCGCGCGTTTCTCAATCCGGACGACATGGCCTCGGCAATTCAAAAATGGTGTGACGATTACGGTGAAGTGGTCCCACAGACGGAAGGAGAGCTGATTCGCTGCGCGCTCGAGAGCCTGGCATTCAAGTACCGGATGGTGCTCGAGTGGCTCGAAGAACTGACCGGCACGCGGATCGAAGTGCTGCACATTGTCGGTGGCGGCTGTCAGAACGAGGCGCTCAATCAACTGACGGCTGACGCGTGTGGCCGCCCGGTCATCGCCGGCCCGGTCGAAGCCACCGTCTTGGGCAATGTGCTGATTCAGGCTCGCGCGGCCGGCGAGCTGAAATCCCCGGCTGAACTCCGCCAAGTCGTCCGCGAATCGAGTGCCCTCAAGACGTACGAGCCGCGCGCGACAGCGGCGTGGAACGACGCCTATCCGCGATTCGTCGATCTCGTCGCAAAATCGGCCCGCAACGCGGCCGTCTAAAGTTGTCGCCTCGAGGCGAGCCAGGATGCAGCACAGGAGCTTTGCCGAGTGATCGATGCGACGACGCTGCATGTGATCGCGGTGATTTGTTTTGCGACGCTGATCCGCTCCTCGTTTGGTTTTGGCGAGGCACTGATTGCCGTGCCGCTGCTTTCGCTACGGCTTCCCGTGGCAGTCGCCGCCCCGCTTGCTGTGGCCGTGTCGGTTGTCATCGCGGGGATCATCGTCGCCCAGGATTGGCGGAAGATCGAAATGCGAAGCGCCGCCGGATTGGTTATTGCCGCAATGTTCGGGATTCCGCTCGGCTTGCTCTTGATCACGCGCGTCAACGATCACGTCGTGAAAATGATTCTAGGAGTGGTGATCGCCGGGTTCTCACTCTACTCGCTGACGTTCCGCATGCGGCTGCACCTGGAAAAGGACCATCCGCTGTGGCTGCTTGTCTCGGGCTTTTGTTCCGGCGTTCTTGGCGGAGCCTACGGGATGAACGCTCCTCCACTCGTGATCTACGGCTCGCTGCGCCGTTGGTCACCTCAGCACTTCCGCGCCACGCTGCAGGGTTATTTTCTGCCAGCCAGCTTATTGGGGTTAATCGGCTATGCGGTGGTTGGCCTGTGGTTGCCCGAAGTAACAAGGTACCTGCTGTATTCGTTGCCGGGAGTGTTGGCGGCGATCATCATCGGCCGGGCGATCAATCATCGCTTGCGCGGAGATCACTTTTTCCGATACGTGTATTTAGGCCTACTCGCGATCGGAGCGGTTCTCATCCTGCAGGCAGCCTTAGGCTAGCCGCCTCGGTGGCCGCGACGGGCCAAATTGCCCGAACCCCCTTCCCGTTCGCTTGGGGTAAATCTGACGCCTTTTCACCCCGACCGCGTGGGACCGGTGCGGCATAACCTAAACAGGCTATTGGCTTAAGTACCGTGTTTACCCCAATTGACCTGCGATAGAGCGGCGCACATACTCGCCCTTGCGCTGTTAATCCATCTCCGTTCCGTTCGTTACTTCGGGACGAGCGCGTGACGACTTCGAAACGCACCCAGGCGGAGTCGAAGGATCACGGCACCGAACCCTCCTCGGAGGGCAACTGCCGCGATACTCGAACCTTCCCGTTTCCCGGCATCGACAACGCCGGGGATGTGAGACTTGCCGCCCTTAAGATCCGGCGGTTCGAGATCCTCGACGAGATCGGTCGAGGAGGGCATGGCATCGTCTTCCGCGCCAATGACCGGATCCTCCGCCGGCCCGTCGCCTTGAAGCTGCCGCGGCCCGAGGTCCTGCGTTCCAAGGAAATGCGGCGGCGTTTTGTCGGCGAAGCTCAGGTGGTCGCGGCCCTTGACCATCCCAACATCATCAAGGTCTTCGACGCCGGTTTCGAGGCGACCGTTTGCTACATCGCCCAGGAACTTTGTAACGGTCCCTCGCTGGCCGCGTGGCTCAAGGACCACCCTGCCGAGATGACGGCGGAAGTCGCGGCGTCGGTCATGTTGGCGCTGGCCCGCGGGCTCGAGCACGCCCATCAACAGGGAGTGCTGCATCGGGATCTCAAGCCCGCCAATGTGCTGCTGAAACCTCGTGTCGGTACGTGTCTCGATGATAGCTCGACGGGATCAGACGACCCGGCAACATCCGGGATTTCAAAGTTGTTCCCCTACACGCCGAAACTTGGTGATTTCGGCATTTGTAAGGCGTTCGCTGTCGAGGGCGATATCACGGGAACGCGCACCGGAATGGTGTTGGGAACTGCCGCTTACATGCCGCCCGAGCAGGCAGTCGGCACGGCCTCTGAGTTGGGACCGCAGTCCGACGTCTATTCACTCGGCGCAATCCTGTACGAGATGCTCACCGGGCATCCTCCGTTCGAGGGTGTCTCCTCGGCGGAAGTGCTGAAACAACTTTTGATCGACCAGCCGGTCTCGGTGCGGGCGACGCGTCGGGATGTGCCGGCGGCACTCGACGCGATTTGCCTCAAATGTCTCGAAAAATCGCCGGCGCAGCGCTATGCCACGGCCGCCGAGCTTGCGGACGACCTCCATCGCTTCCTGGTCGGCGAGCCGGTCCGGGCGCCGCGTAAGAACTCTCTGAAGTCCTTGGTCAAATCAATCCCGATGCCGCGGCGATCGATTCAAATTTCGTTCGCTCTGGCCGGGTGGATCTTGGTGCTGGTCGCACTGGCATTCTACGTTCGCGCACCCAAGGCGAGCCCGGACGCGGTGGTCGCTTTCACGACGAGCGGCGGCGAAGCGGCACTGAGCGCCGACGTCCGCAGTGCCTTCAATCTGTGGCACGAGAATGCCGAACGTCTGCGCGACAATCCCAATGTCGGTGAGGAAATGAGCGCGCTCTTGGCGCGTCACATTCCCAAGCCGGGCGAAGTCGACCGCCGCGGGTTCGATTGGCATTACGCCTGGCGGCTTTGTCATCCGGCCGAATCGGTGGGAATGTTGCCCCAGATCGCCTCGTTCCGCGCGCATCCCAGCGACGTCCATTTTGTCGCGTTTTCCCGGGACGGCACTCGGTTCGCGACGGCCGGAAAGGATCGGACCGCCTGCGTGTGGAACGCAAAGACACAGGCTCACGTCTGCGTCTGCTCGGGCCACACGGACGAAGTGAATTGGGTCGAATTCTCTCCCGATCAGCGCTGGCTGGCGACCGCCAGCGACGATCAGACGGTTAGAGTTTGGGATGCGGCAACCGGCAAAGAGCAGTTCAAGCTGCTTGGCCACCAGAGCGAGGTCGTGGCGGTCCGCTTCAGTCCGCTCGGAGATACTCTCGTTTCCGGCGACCACCAGGGCGGGCTCAAGCTTTGGGATCTCTCCACGAAACGCGCGCGGAAGACTGTGGCGGCTCATACCGGCCGCATTCAGTCTCTTGCCTGGGGCATGAGCGGACATCTGCTGGCGTCGATCGGAAACGACAACGCAGTTCGCTTTTGGGAAATGCCCGAAATGGGGTTCCGCTCGGAGCGGAAGACCACCGAGGGTCAATGCGCATCGCTCAGCCCATTCGCCGACCTGGTGGCTTGCGGCGGAAGCGGGACGATTGAAATCGATGACATTCATACCGGTGGACGTTACGCCACCTTATCCGAGCATTTGGGCCCCATCGAATCGATCGCGTTTTCGCCGGATGGGAGACAGCTTGCCTCCTGCGACGGTCTCGGCGTCTTGCGGCTGTGGGATCTCGGCAGCCGCCAAGGATGGAGCGCAGCGCCCGTCCGATATCGCACGAACGAGGCTGGCAAGCGTGTTCCCGTGGGACTGTGGTGCGTCGCCTATTCGCCGGACGGAAGTCGAATTGTCACGTCGGCCCGCGACGGAGTTGTGGAGATCTGGGATGCATCGATCACGCCCCAATGGACCCTGGTCATCAGAAGCGATCCGCAACAATTGACCACTCCTCTTGCCTTCTCTCCAGATGGAAAATGGCTGGCGATTGCAAGGCACCTTGCAAAGAGTCCCGGCCGTTTGCAGATTTGGAACGTGTCGTCGACGCGTCCCTCGATCGTTCGCGAATTCAGCGACCTCAGCGCGCGGGCGGCGTGCTTTTCCCGCGACGGAAAAGAACTGATCGTCGGCGCTCCCGGCAAGGTCGAGATTTACAACGCGCAGACTGGCGAAAGCCGACTGCGGATTCCGCTAGCAAGGGACAGCGTCGCCAACGCCGTCACGTGTGGCGGCAGCGGCTCCCTGGTTGTTTTGGAAGAATCGAACAAGAAGTGGACGATTCAGACGATCGATGCACGCACGGGTGCGAAAGTTCGCTCCATCACCGATCCCTGTTTCGCCACTGCCGGCGTGCACGCCAATGGTTTCGCGGCTTCACTCGACGGAAACCTTCTGGCGATTGCCCCGCAAAATTGCCCCCAGACCGCACTGTGCGACGTGCCAAAGGGACAAGTGCTCCCCACGCGGCTCGGGCAGCGCGACGGATGTGGCGCTCTCGGTTTTGCCCCTGACAACCTGCTGGCGATTGGCTCGTGCGGCGGGGTCGAGCTTTGGGATCCGCGCACGGCCAAAGAGCAGGCATTTTTGTCGGGCCTGGGACGGGTCGTTGGTCCGCTGGCGTTTTTATCCGACGGGCGGTTCTTGATCGTCGTCGCACAAGAGCAAAAAGCCGTGCAACTCTGGGATGTCTGGCGGCGAACTCG